>JAHHGO010000007.1 GCA_023252275.1 Alphaproteobacteria bacterium | reverse complement strand
CATCGTGTTGTGCCGGGATCACAGCTTGCCCCTGCGGGTGTTCGACATCAAGCAGGAAGGCGCCTTGATGCGGATTGTGACCGGCGATCAAACCGTGGGGACGACTGTGGATAACGGCGCAGGCGCGCCCGTGCAGGCGAATCGTCTGGGAGCTTGAGATGATCGATGAAATCCGCAAGGATGCCGCGGAACGGATGAAGAAAAGCATCGAGGTGCTGCGGCTCGTTAAGATCCAAAGGCACGGCTCCGCGCGCTTTGGTCGAGGCGCTGCCGATCTCGGCCATCAGGAACTCGATGCCGTCTGGTATATCAATTCGCACCCGGTGCGGCTGGCCAGTGGCCGGGCTGATTATGGGCCTGCCGCTGGCTTCGAGAATATCCGGGATAAGAACCTTTGCGGTTCTCGCGTCAATATCGACATCGAACTGGATGGGCTTGGCGATTGTTGGATGAACGGTGCTGCACATCGCATGGAACACCCACCAATGGGTCGCCGCCTCGTCGGTTTCCTCACCCTTGGAGATACGCTCCAGCGCGTCACGCTGGCGCGCATCGGCGCGCTCATCGACGATGATCTGCATCGCGCCGTTGCCCTTGAAGATGGGGCCTGGCCAGTCGAAGGTCATCGCCATGTGCAAGCCATCGAGGCGCACATCGCCAAAATGGCCCTTGTCCACGCGAACCACCCCAAAGCCCTTACACTTGCCATGGGTTGGCAAATCCTCGAACTGACAGGGACAGCCATAATTGCAGTTGCAATTACTGAACTCGACGCCTTCCAGGCGCCAGTCGATATGTGCCATGGTCTTTCCCCTCGTGGGTGGCTAACAGATAATTGACTTTAGCCCGCAATCAGGCGGTTAAAAAAACTAGCAAAAGCGTGATGATTGTGCAATCAGGCAGATACCGGAAGGATGGGCTGAACATCCAATATATGTTCATTTTCCATATTCCGGGCTGATAAGTATGGATTTTATTTAACGTTAACCCTCCTCGCTAATTCCGATCCTTGAGATGTTTTTGTACGATATCCAGTACGCGCATAGCGTTTCGCGACCATGTGAAGCCCCGGGTTTCAATTGCCGTCCTTGCTCCGCGAGAGATTATTCCGCGCAGGTTTTTATCGGTACACAGACGTAAAATGGCGCTGGCGAGGGCGTCTTTCTTCTCGGCGTCAGGGGAAAACAGCACGGCACTTTCGCCATCGCAAAGAATTTCGCGGATATTGTCCATGTCTGGCGCGACAATGGCGCGGCCAAGATACATATATTCGAACAATTTCAGCGGCGAGGCATATTCGGTCACGCCAGGTATCAGGGCTATGTCAAAAGCCGCCACATAGTCGGCCACATCATCTCGCGCCACGACACCGGTAATTGTCAACCGGTCTGCTATGCCGCGCGCCTCTGCCAGACGGGTCAGATCCTGCCGGGCAGGGCCATCGCCAACCACCAGCAGATGCAGATCATGCTGCCCATTGTCGCGTGCGATAAATTGGATCACCTGGTCCAGTGCGTTCCAGCCCCGGATAAATCCGGTAAAGCCCAGCACCAGACGCCGGTCCAATCCATATTTCGCCTTTATATTCTGTTTCACCTGTCCTTCGGCGAAGCGCACCGGATTAATGCCATTGGGAATGACCTGGATGCGCGCGCCGGGTACGCCATAACGCCGCACATATCCGGCAAGAACTTCCGTAACCGGCAATACATAATCAACCTTGCGCCAGACCATGCCCTGCGCCCAGGCGGCAAATTTTTGCATCGACAGACCATCATGCTGCGAGCGCTCCTCATAGATCGGCCCGTTCACCTCCAGCACCAGCATTGCGCCCGTCAGCTGTTTCAGCCAGACGCCCGCAAACATGAACAAATTATAGCGTTCATAAACGAAATCCGGCCGATGCCGGTTAAAGGCAAGATAAAGCCGGAAAAACGCCGGGATGCTGTAACAGGCCTCCAGCAATTCATAGATCGCGCGCGGCAACAGGCGCTTCAGGGTGGCGATCAATCCGGCGTCCGATCCAAATTCTGATTCCTGTCCGCCGCGCGCCGGGCCAACCAAAATCACTTCATGACCCAGCGCGCGCAGCGCATCGATCATTTCATCCATATGTACGGCCTGGCCGTCGCGGCTGGCAATGCGGTGGTGGAACAGAATTTTCATGCAGAATCACTCAAGGCATATTCACAGCCATTCTGGTACTGCTTAAAACCGGCATGGTCCAGCATGGAGGCCAATTCCGCCGCTAGGCCATGGCTGCGGCCAGATAGCCAGCCCGGTTGAATTAGGCTTCCGCCGGGCCTATGCTGCGCCTTGCATGGCAGCCCAGACGCCGGAAACCCGATGGACCTGAAATTTACCCCCGAGGAAATAGCATTTCAGCACGAAGTGCGCAGCTTTATTGCCGAAAATTATCCGGCGGAGCTGCGCGCGCGGCGCAAGCTGGAGCGCGAATTTGACAAGCGGGAATATCTGTCCTGGCACAGGATTCTGGCCCAAAAAGGCTGGGTCGCGCCATCCTGGCCGCGCGAACATGGCGGCACGGACTGGACGCCGGCAAAGAAATATATTTTCAGCAATGAACTCGCACTGGCCGGAACCATCCCCTTGATAGGCTTTGGCCTCAATCTTGCGGCTCCGGTGATCTGGACCTATGGCAATCAGGCGCAGAAGGATTATTTCCTGCCGCGCATTTATAATGGCGTGGACTGGTGGTGCCAGGGCTATTCCGAACCCGGCGCCGGGTCCGATCTTGCCGGTCTGCGCACCCGCGCCGTCCGCGATGGCGATCATTATGTGATCAATGGCTCGAAGACCTGGACCACGCTGGCGCAGCATGCGGATATGATGTTTTGCCTGGTGCGCACCGATGCAGACGCCAAGCCGCAGGCGGGAATTTCGTTTCTGCTGGTCGATATGAAAACGCCGGGCATCAGTGTGCGCCCGATCATCACCCTGGATGGCGGGCATGAGGTCAATGAAATTTTCCTCGAAGATGTGCGGACGCCAGTTGCCAACCGGATTGGCAATGAAAATGAAGGCTGGACCTATGCCAAGGTTCTGCTCGGGCATGAACGCAGCGGCATTGCCGGCGTGGCGCGCTCGAAACAGCAGATTGCGCGGCTGAAGAAAATTGCATCGGATACGCAGGAGGAAGGCCGACCTCTGCTTCTTGATCCGGATTTCGCGCATAGGCTGGCGGCGCTGGAGGTTGAATTGCTGGCGCTGGAATTTACCGATCTGCGCACTCTGGCAGCGTTAAATGCAGGCCAAAGCCCGGGGGCGGAAAGCTCGATCCTGAAAATCAAGGGCACCGAGATCCAGCAGCGCATCACTGAACTGATGCTTGAGGCGGCGGGCATTTATGGCGCGCCCGATTTGCGCGGCATGAATCTCGACGGCGATAATTTTATGGGCATATCCGCAGAGCTGGGCGGCATCGCGCCGGATTATCTCAATATGCGTAAAAGTTCGATCTATGGCGGGTCGAATGAAATTCAGCGTAATATCATCGCCAAAGCGGTGCTGGGGCTTTAACCCGGCATCAACAACAGGGAAGCGTCATGGATTTTTCGTTCACCGAGGAACAGGTTCTGCTGCGCAACAGTGTGCAGCGCTATATTCAGGATAAATACAGTTTCGAGGCGCGCAAGACGATCCTTGCCTCGGAGGCCGGATGGAGCCGCGATAATTGGCGCGCCTTTGCGGAACTGGGGCTGCTGGCGGCCCCGTTTGCCGAGGAATATGGCGGTTTTGGCGGCGGCGCGCTGGAGGCCATGATCATCATGGAGGAATTTGGCAAGGGGCTGGTGGTTGAGCCCTATTTGCAGACTGTGGTGTTGTGCGGCGGCCTGATCAATCTGGCGGGCAGCGCGGCGCAGAAATCGGAATATCTGCCCAAAATCGCCAGCGGGGAACTGATTATGGCGCTGGCCCATGCGGAACCGCAGGGGCGTTTCAATCTTGCCGACATTCTCACCCGGGCCGAAAAAGGCGGCGATGGTTTTGTGCTTAATGGCGCAAAGGCGGTGGTCACCGCCGCGCCCTGGGCCGGTAAGCTGATCATTCCGGCGCGCACATCCGGCGCGCAGCGCGACCGGCGGGGCGTGACATTATTTATTGTCGATAAAAATGCGCCCGGCATTTCATGCCGCGATTACCCCACCATCGATGGGCAGCGCGCATCGGAAATCAGTTTTGAAAATGTCAAAGCGGGCGGCAACGCCGTGCTGGGCGGTGTTGGCGCGGGGCTGGCCATTCTGGAAGAGGCGGTCGACCGCGCCATCGCCGCGCAATGCGCCGAGGCGGTGGGCTGCATGCGGGTGCTGACCGATGCGACGGTTGAATATTGCAAAACACGCAAACAGTTCGGCCAGCCGATCGGCAAGTTTCAGGTGTTGCAGCACCGCATGGTGGATATGTTCATGGAATGCGAACAGTCGCTGTCCATGACCTATATGGTCAATCTGAAACTGGACGAGGGCGAGGCCGAACGTATCCGCGCCGCCAGCGCCGCCAAGGCGCAGATCGGCAAGGCCGGGCGTTTTGTCGGCCAGCAGGCCATTCAATTGCATGGCGGCATGGGCATGACGGATGAATTGAATGTCGGGCATTATTTCAAACGCCTGACCATGATCGATGCGCAATTCGGCAATGTGGATTATCACCTGAAGCGGTTTGCCGCGGCGGGCCAGACAGACCGGTAAACGGGAGGGAAAACATCATGACGGGCAAAACCCCCATCGATAAGGAAAGGGCCAAGGCTTTTCTGGCGCGGTTTCAGGGCGATCTGGCGGGGGCCATGGCGGCGCGCATGTGCGCCATCGGCGACCGGCTTGGCCTGTTCAAATCGCTGAACGAACAGGGGCCGGCCAGCAGCGCCGAGCTGGCGCAGCGCACCGGGATCAACGAACGCTATGCGCGCGAATGGCTGCAGGGACTGGCCGCCGCCGGTTATCTGGATGTGGATTCGCAACGCAAGACCTATACCCTGCCGGCCGAGCATGTCATGCCGCTGGCCGATGAGGACAGCCCGCTGTTTCAGGGCGGCATACTGGAATTGCTGGCGCATGCCCAGACGCCGTTCGAACAATTGGTGGAGGCGTTCAAAAATGGCGGCGGCGTGGCGCAGGCGCATTTCCATCCCAATCTCTATCATGGCATGAGCCGCTCCAGCGGCGTGCGCTATAAAAATCTGCTTCTGCAGCAATGGCTGCCCTCAATGCCTGATGTGCTGGCCAGGCTGGAACGCGGCGTCAGTGTCGTGGATATTGGATGCGGCAAAGGCTCGGCGCTGATGCGCATGGCCGAGGCGTTTCCCAGATCAAATTTTTTGGGTATCGACGCTTTTGCGCCGCAGGTGGAAGGGGCGAACGCACGCGCCGAAGCGGCGGGTCTTTCAGGCAGGCTGAAATTTGCGGTGGGCGATGGCGCGGAAAAATTGCCCGCCAATTATGACGTGATTTTCACCTTTGACGTAATTCACGACAGCCCGCGTCCGCGCGAAGCCATGGCGAATATCCGCGCGCATCTCAATCCGGACGGTGTTTATGTGTTGCAGGAAATCACTTCCGAAGATGACATGCATGCCAATATCGGCCCGATGGCGGCGATGAAATATGGTATGAGCCTGCATTATTGCATGACCACATCGCTGGCGCAGGGCGGCGCGGGGCTTGGCACCTGCGGCATGCCGGAAAAGATGGTCCGTGAGCTGAGTAACGAGGCTGGCTTCTCCCGCGTCGTGAAGTCGCCCGCCAGCGGCGACTTTTTCTCACTGTATGAATTGTGGCCGTAGACGGGTTTTAATCGTTTTCAGCAGCTGCTCAATCTGGCCGAAGAACTGGGCAATGTGAATTGATATCGCGAGAATCTGTGGTGCCGGTCATCATTTATTTAGAAATAATTAACCACATAACATTATGAATAAATAACTCCCACTACAGCATCGTACCGCCGTAGTCAGCGCAGATCTGCTGGAAAGCGCATTGGGCTTTAAGCGCTAAACCCTATGGGCTGCGGCATCGGGAGGCGGGCTGGCGGCATGCTTTTGCGGCCGCCTGTCAGAGTTTGCTGGCCAGATAGTCGATGGTGCGCTGCTCTGAATCGCCGCCAATGCTGGTGATTGACGCCCTGAAATCCGTGACGCCAATATCCCTGAGCCGCGCAAGTGCTGCATCAAGCACATTCTCGCCGCCCAGAATGGCGGTATCGGCGGCGCTGGCGGCGCCTTCGCGGTCCATCATCGCCCGGTAGGACGGCAGCGCATCGTAGAATTTTAGTTGCTTGGCAAGCGATTGGCGCGCGTTATCGGGATCGCTGGTGAGCAGAATGGGAAGGCCCGCAACGATGCGCGGGGCGGAGCGTCCGGCATCCCGCGCGGCCCTGGTGATCAGCGGCGTAATATGCTTTTCCAATGTATTAAAGCCGGTCAGCCAGGTGATGGTTCCATCGGCAAGGGCGCCTGCGAGATTGAGCATCACCGGGCCGAGCGCGGCCAGCAGCACGGATACCGGCCCGGGCGCATCCGCAATGTCAATGCCCGCCTTGACCTTATACCGCCCGCCCGTATGGCTGGCCCGCTCCCCCTTCAGCAAGGGGCCCAGTACGGCAAGATATTCCCGCATATGGCTGGCGGGTTTCTCGTAGGACAGGCCGAGCATGTCTTCAATCATCATTTTGTGCGAAAGCCCAATCCCCAGGGTGAAGCGCCCGCCAGTGGCGGTCGCGGCGGTTAACGCCTGCTGGGCGAGGGCAACTGGATGGCGCGGCTGAATCGGCGTCACGGAGGTGCCCAGTTCAATTCTGCTGGTTGCGCATCCTGCGATGGACAGGGCGTTGATCGCGTCATGGCCGAAACCTTGCACCATCCACATGGTTGGGAAGCCTGCGGCCTCCAATTGCTTTGCCCGTGCGACGACCGCCGCCAGATTATTGGCCGCTGCTGCCCCGCTTGTGACACCAATTTTCATGATATTTCCCCCCGCTGGTATCTGTGCGACATTCCCCAAGTGGCTTGCAGCTTGATTGCATGGTCGCCTGATTTTGCCGCCCGATCAAGTGACTTGCACTCCAAGCCTGGTCTGCGGTCACCGGAACGCTCGAATGCGGGTGGATTGGGCCGCAAAGCCGCGTCATCCGTGCCCGGCAGCGACGTTTTTCAGCATGGCGGACAGACCTGTCCCGCCGCTTTTGTTCAGTTTGGGCCTGGATCGCTGTCACGCGCATGACGGTGGCGCTCGCAATCGGCGTATGGCGGCGAGAATGGCTCTGATCATCGGGCCGGTGACCGCGACCTCGGCCAGCTGGAAGGTTGATGGCGGGGGCGTGACGCACGACGCGGGCCCCTATCTTGATCAGCTTGAGCTGGAGGCTGGCCAGCGACCAATAGGCCATCGCCTCGGGCAGCTCGATGCAGCGCAGGAAGGTCGCCAGGTTGCAGGCCGGCGCGTGCAGTTGCAGCCGGACCTCGTTGTCGCGGAACCGCCTGCACGACAGCCGCGTCCAGTGGAAGGCGTATTTGCCCTCCTTGATGTGCTGCTCGGCCGTGCCGCGCTGATTGTAGAACAGCACCACCCGATCCGGCTCCATGGGCAGGTTGGTGACGATGAAGCCAATCTTTGGGAATAACTCGCCCGGATGCCATTTGATCTTGGCGATGACACGGCGAGGCTTATCCCAACTCTGCGCCTGATTCTCGAAATCCTCGTATAGGCGCTTGACCGGGTGGTGACCGAAGCGCTGACAGGTTACCTAATGGGAACACCCTTCCAGGATTAATCAAGCAATTTCAATTATGAAAATGGCGCACCCGAAGGGATTCGAACCCCTGGCCTCTGCCTTCGGAGGGCAGCGCTCTATCCAGCTGAGCTACGGGTGCATGGTTCCACTGGAAAGGTTCTGGAACGCGGGCAAACTAACCCATATGCCGGGCTCCGGCAATCGCATCCTTGCAATGCAGCGGCTTTTCACAAATAAAAGCTGTGGTGCGGGTGTGAATTGCCAGGGTTGGGGCGTGAAAAAGTATAAAAATCCATTGGATATTCCTTCTGATTTGCCAGGTAAGGCGGCGTCCGGCAGGCTGGAACAGGCAGTAAAGGGCGGGTTTTTCGCCAATATTGCGCTTATGATTAGCAGCCTGCTTTTCGTGTTGGCGTTCTGCGAATTGCTGCTGTTCCGCTTCATTTTCATTCCCAGCGATGTGCCGGCGAATATTTTTTCCGAAGGGCTGGTGCGTCTGCGTCCGGGCGATGAAGGCGTGTGGCGGGTGGGCGATGATGTGGCGGGGCAGTTTCGCATCAATGAACAGGGCTGGAATTCGGGCCATGCGTCCTATGAAAAACAGACGCCCGCCGGTGTAAAACGCATCGCCATAATCGGCGACAGTTTTGTCGAAGCATTGCAGGTTCCCTATGACGTCAGTCTGGCCGAGAGCCTTGAGAAGGCGGGGCAGGGGCGCGTTCAGGTTTATCGTTTCGGCATCAGCGGCGCGCCGCTGAGCCATTATCTTGCGATGGCGCGGCATGTTGCCCGGACCTATCATCCCGATATGATCGTGCTGCTGCTGGTGCATAATGATTTTGATGAATCCTTTTTGCAGGTGGCGGGGCGTTACACCAGCAGCTTTCTGAAATTCCGCATGGATGGCGATCAGGTGACAGGTGAAATTCCGCCTGCGCCCTGGCAGGCGACTTGGCGTGACCGGCTGCGCCAGACGGCCACCCTGCGCTATCTTTATTACCGGCAGAAACTTGGCCCCGAGGCGTTGAAGTCATTGTTGCCGGCAAAGGCCGGCCCTGCCGCGCCCGTCTATCAGGCTAATGTGGCGCTGGATGGGCTGGCGGCGCGGCGCGGCGCGATTACAGGCGCAACAGATTACGCCTTCGCGCAATTTCTGGCGCTGTCGCGGGAATATAATTTTCGTCCGCTGCTGTTGATGGATGGCGACCGCCGTTCCATTGCATCCGGTCTCGACAGCGTGGCGCTGTATCGGGACGGCGCTTTATGGCTGAATGCGATGGCGTCCGGCGCCGCGGCCAGAACCGGCATCGCATTTATCGATATGCATCCTCTGTTCGAGGCGGACTGGCGGCAGAATCATCAGCCGCTGAGTTTCGTGAGTGACAATCACTGGAACGCGCGCGCGCATCAATTGGCGGCAAGGGCGCTGGAGCAACACCTGATCAGATAGAACCGGATGGTTCTATCTGATCAGGTAAAATTGCGTATCCCGGAGGCGGCCCGCTGCGCCGGCGCCTGCGCGGCGAGCCGGCGGAGAAAATCCTATTCCGCCGCCGCTTTCTGCATCTGCCAGGACAGATTTCCGGCGGGCAGGTTGAACAGCTTCGCCACATTGTCGCGCATAATGGCCTGGCGTTGCGCCTCGGTCAGCGCGCCCGTGTGCTGCGCCAGCAGCGCCTGCGAGCGCGGCCAGGTGGAATCCGTGTGCGGAAAATCATTCGCCCACAGCAATTGCGAGGAGTCCAGCATTCCGGCGGCTACCGAGCGGAACGCAATCCAGTCATCCTGAAACGTCATCCAGACATTGCTTTTCAGATATTCGCTGGGCAGCTTGGTCAGCCCTTTGATGATGCCGGTCTGGGCGTGGTTGAAGGCGGCATGGTCCATGCGGTACATGTAATGCGGCATCCATCCGGCGTCGCCTTCGGCGCAGACCAGTTTCAGTTTTGGAAAGCGCTCGAACGCCCCGCCCAGCACGATGGTGCCGATCACGTCCTGCACGGCGCGGATGATGCCAAGGAACGCATTGATCGGATGGCCCCGGCGATTATCGTAAATGCCGCCGCCGCGCGCCGTCAGAATATGAAAGCAGATCGGCAGATCCAGATCGGTGGCGCACTGCCACAACGCGTCATAATCCGGATGGTCATAATCCTCATAGCCCGGAAAGCCTGGCATCATCATGCCGACATGGCCCATTTCCTTGGCGCGGCGGAAATCATCGATGGCGCTGTCAATATCGCGCACCGAGGTCATGGCCAGCCCGAACAGCCGGTCGGGTGAATCCGCGCAGAAGCCCTGCAGCCAGCGATTATACGCCTTCATGCAGGCGTCCTTGTAGTCCAGGTCGCGGTGAATGCACAGCGCCATGCCGAGCGAGGCGTAGATGATTTCAGCGGCAATGCCGTCACGATCCTGATAGGCCGCGCGCGCCTTGCCGTCATAGCCGCCATCGCGCACTTCAGCCCATGTCATGGCCTGGGCGCGTTTGGCGCGCTCGGCCACGGTCAGCCCGGCCCCGTCGATGAAACCGATGGGGGCGGACCTTTTCATGCCCTCGACGAGATACATCTCGGCGCCGTCTTCGCGCTTCACCACGCGCGGCGCGGTGTCGCGATATTTCGGATCGATAAAATCCACATAGCAATTTGGCGGCTCAACAATATGGCTGTCCGCGGAGATCGTGCCTTGCGGGATCATGACGGTGTTCCTCCGGTTGGTTCGTTCAATTAATTCTGGGTATAATATAAAGGGGAAAGGTTGCCGATATGAAGGAAAATCTTCCTGCCGTAGGGGCCGCCATGCAAAGTGCCCGGTCATTAAGGCCGGGCACCGACGTGCGGACGGATTATTCAGCCGCCATCCTGTTCATCTGCCAGGATTCGTTGCCCGCGGGCAGGTTGAACAGTTCGGCCACATTGTCACGCATGATCCTCTGGCGCTGCGCCTCGCTCAATTTGCTGGCATGTTCGTTCAGAAGCTGCTGGGATTTTGGCCAGGTCGAATCCGTATGCGGAAAATCATTGGCCCAGATCAGCTGCCTGTCATTCAGCAGATGCGCCGTCTCAAAGGCGATCCAGTCATCCTGAAAGGTCATCCAGACATTGCTTTTCAGATATTCGCTGGGCAGTTTGGTCATGCCCCTGAGCAGGCCGCCCACCACATTGAATTTCGCCGCATGGTCCATGCGGTACATGTAATGCGGCATCCAGCCTGCATCACCCTCGGCGCAGACCAGCTTCAGTTTCGGATGCCGCTCGAACACGCCGCCCAGCACCATCATGCCGATCACATCCTGCACAGCGCGGATAATGGTCATGAAGCCATTCATCGAATGGCCGCGGAACGAATTGCTCTTGCGGCCCAGGCCGCCGCTTTTCGAAGTCAGAATATGGAAACAGATCGGCATGCCCAGATCGGCGGCGCATTCCCACAGCGCATCATAGGACGGATGATCATAATCCTCATGCACCGGCTCGCCCGGCATCATCATACCGACAAAGCCCATTTCCTTGGCGCGCCGGAAATCCTCGATGGCGCTATCGACCGACAGCACCGCCGTCATCGCCAGCCCGAACAGCCGGTCCGGCAAGCCGGCGCAAAAAGTTTGCAGCCAGCGATTATAGGCCTGCATACAGGCGTTTTTATAATCCGGGTCCGGATGGGTGCACAGCGCCATGCCGACCGAGGCGTACAAGACCTCGGCGGCGATGCCGTCGCGGATCTGATCGGCCTCGCGCGCTTTCGGGTTCCAGCCGCTGTCGCGGGTATCCTTGAATTTGATCTTGCCGACCCGTGCATTGCGGTCGGGGATCGAATAACCGGCGCCGTCGAGCAATGCGAGCGGCACGTTGCGCTTCAGGTCCTTGATGACATAAACGTCCTGCCCGTCGGGAAGGGTTTCGATATGCGGCGCATCGGCGCGATATTTCGGATCAATATAGTCAATGTAACAATTGGGCGGCTCGCTTACATGGCTGTCGGCCGAAATGGCGCCTCTTGGTATCATTGCGCTCTCTCCCTTATGGTATGCGCTGTTCCGGCAGCGCTTGCGTGACTTATGCAATCTATGATCATGAATTAGAGGATGGCTGTCAAGCGCCATTTGCGCACTTCAGGACAGGGAAATCCGGCTGGCAAAGCTGAGCGGGATAAAGCCTGCTGTTTCAGAAAGAACGGATATAGCGCTGGACGACGCAGTTGCGGCAAGTTACACTCTCTTGTGGTAGTGGTTATGTTGACTACCAAATCTGGACCGGTTCGACGATTTTTTCGTCAGATTTAGGGGGCGCTTATGGGCAGTAACAGTCCGGCCTTTGATACCTTCTCCACAGCAGATCAAGAATCAAATCCTATCGATGTAATAGAACAGGTTACCGGGGCCCGGGAATGGCCCTATGAACGGGAATCAGATGTAGAACTGACTCTGTTCAGCGGCGGCAAATGGACTGATTTTCGCCTGGGTTTCAATTATCTGACCGATTGTGACGCGGTGCAATTGACCCTGATGTTCGAGGCCAGGGTGCCGGAGCCCCGGCAGAACGAGGTGTTTCATCTTCTGGCGCTGATCAATGCGCGCAACTGGCTTGGTCATTTTGACTGGTGGGCGGAAGAACGCGCCGTGATGTTCCGCTATGGCGTGCCGATGCGCGGATCGGAACTGTCCAGCGGGCAGGCCGAGGATATTATCGATCTGGCGCTTGAAGCCTGTGAGATGTTCTATCCGGCGCTGCAATATGTAATATGGAGCGGCATGGCGGCCAATGACGCTGTCAATGCCTGTATGATGGAAACCATGGGAGAGGCGTGAGCATACAAGCACCCCCGGCGGCAAAGGCCAGTCTGGAATTTCCCGGTTCTCTGGTGCTGGCGGGCGCCGGCAAAATGGGCGATGCGCTGCTGCGCGGCTGGCTGGCCAGAGGTCTTACGGGCCCTCAGATGGTGGTTTTTGAACCTGCTCCCAGCCCGGAATTGCAAGCACTGACAGCGGCGCAGGCGATCCGGCTGAACCCTGCAATCAGCGATATTCAGGACGCGGCGGTGCTGGTTCTGGCGGTAAAGCCGCAGGTGATGCCGGATGTGTTGCCGCAGTTTCAGCCTCTGGCGGTGCGGGGCGCGCTGGTCCTGTCCATTGCCGCGGGCAAACCGGTCAGTTTTCTGGAACAGTATTTTGCAGGCGCCCCGATTGTGCGCGCCATGCCCAACACGCCCGCCGCCATTGGCCTGGGCATGAGCGTGCTGTTTGCCAATTCGCGCGTCACGCCCGCAAAACAGGATCTGGCGGGCGGCCTGCTTGGCGCGGTGGGTGAGGTGGCCTGGATTGCCGATGAGTCCCTGATGGACGCCGTGACCGCCGTGTCGGGCAGTGGCCCGGCCTATGTGTTTCTGTTGATCGAGGCGCTGGCCAAAGCGGGCGAAAAGGCCGGTCTTGATTCGGAATTATCTTATCTTCTGGCCAGACAGACGGTGAGCGGCGCCGCGGCGCTGGCGGCGCAGCCGGACCATCCTGCCGCCACCTTGCGGGAAAATGTCACCAGCCCTGGCGGTACGACCGCTGCGGCGCTTGAGGTGCTGATGCGGGCGGATGGGCTGCAAAGCCTGATGGATGAGGCTGTGCTCGCCGCCACCCGCCGCTCGCGCGAACTGGCAAAATAATCTGTTCAAAAACGGGTTTGCGCTATCCAATATCCGGGATGTTGTGCGGTGACGGCCTGAGCCGCCGCGCCCATCTCGTCGGCCTGCGCAAACAGGGCAAAACAGGTTGCGCCGCTGCCCGACATACGCGCCAGCAGACAGCCATGCAGTTTGCTCAAAAGTTCCAGCACGATCCCGATTTCAGGCACTAGCGCTATGGCGGGGCTTTGCAGGTCATTGCGGTGGACATTCAATATGCGCGCCAGCTTTTTTACATTGGCAATCCTGGAAGGCAAAGGCCTGGCCGCCATGCCAAACTGCCCATTCAGTCTTTCAAACACCGCTTGCGTGGCAAGCGGAATGCGCGGATTGACCAGCAAGACATAACATGACGGCAGTTGCGGCGCATCCCGCAACGCATCGCCAATACCGCTCACAAGCGTCGGCCTGCGCCGCAAACATACGGGAACATCCGCGCCCAGCCGCAGCGCCAGATTGTCCAGCGTTATGTCATCTATGTGTAACTTCCAGAATGGGATCAGCAGCCGGAGTGCCGCTGCCGCATCGGATGACCCGCCGCCCATCCCGCTCGCGGCAGGCAGAAATTTCTGTAATTTCAGCATCGCGCCCACGGGCCCTGGCGCCAGCGCCGCCAGGGCCTGCGCGGCGCGTAGCACAAGATTATTTTCCGGCGGCCCGCAATCCGCCGCAAACGGCCCTTCAACCTGTAATGAAATATCCGCGCCTTCCGACACCTCCAGACGATCGCCGAACTGTGTAAAGACAGCCAGGCTTTCAATGAGGTGATAGCTGCCGCGCCGCCCGGTGACATGCAGGTAAAGATTCAGTTTGGCGGGGGCGATCAACGAATGGCGGTCAGGATTTCTGGGCACTTGGCGCTACGGGCGTCGGTGGAGTTGGGGGTTCATCCAGTCCATATTGCAGTTTCTTTTCTATATCGCGCCTGATCTTGGGGTCCGGATCAAATGACAGCGCGCGCTGCCACTGAAATTGCGCTTCCAGCCTGCGTCCGACCTGCCAGTAGGCATCGCCCAGATGATCATTGATCACCGCGTCCTGGGGCATCAGGCTGATGGCGTTTTCCAGCGTTTCGACGGCCGCCTTGAATTCGCCGATGCGATATTGAATCCAGCCCAGACTGTCGATAATGGCGCCATCTTCCGGCCGCTGGCGCGCAGCGTTTTCAATCATCACTTTGGCGCGCGGGATATTCAGCCCCTTGTCGATCCAGGAATAGGCAAGGTAATTAAGAACATTTGGCTGTTCCGGTTCAAGCTCCAGCGCGTGCAACAGATCGCTTTCAGCCTTGGGCCAGTCGCCCGCGCGCTCATAGGTTATACCGCGCGCATATAAAATCTGCCAATGATAGGGTTTGGGATCGCCCAGCGCGGCAATCACTTTGTCATAGACCGGAATGGCATCGGCATAGCGTTCATGGCTGCGCAGCAGGTCGGCGAGCGCAAGTTGCGCCAGGTTCGCGCGATCGGGATATTTTGCGATATATCGGCGCAGCCCTTCGACGCCATCATCGGTGCGGCCGGCCTGATCGGCATTATTGGCGATCTGAATGCGCGCAGTTTCGAATTGCGCCGAACTGTCCGGAATAGCTTCATAGACAGCAATGGCATCGTCATGGCGTTTCAGCCCTTCAAGCACGCCAGCCAGCAGCATTCTGGCCTCCTCAAAATCAGGGCGCATATGGATGGCCAACCGCAGATAGAGCAGCGGCAATGGATTGGGTTCGCTATCCTGACTTAACACGCTGCTTAAACCGTACAGCACTTCCGCCGCACCGGCTGTTGCATCACTGATCAGCAATTGCGCGGGTTGTTTCGCTGCATTGCGCGCCAGCGCCGCGCTCAGGATTGGGTGCGGGTTAACGGGTTGCAGCAGGCCGCGATAGATTTCCGCCGCGCGCGGATATTGATCGCGTGTTTCCAGATATAATCCAAATGCCTGTGCGGCCCGGATTGAACGATTGCCCGCATCATCCAGCAGTTCGGTAAAATATTGCTCGGCCAGTTTATCCTGCTTCGTCAGCGCCGCCATAAGCGCGCGGTGAAACAGATAGAAGGGCTGGAACGAATTTCGTCTGGTTGCCGGATCAAGTTCCGCCAGCGCCGCATCCATTTCGCCAAGGCCTGCCAGCGCCCATGCGCCAAGCAGCGGTTGCAGTAATTCGCCCAGCCCCTGACGGTCAAGATCGGCGATCAGTGATTTCGCCTGGGCGAAATCACGCTTTTTGAATGCATCGCTGATCAGGCTGACAGCGATAAGCTGGTTATTCGCTTTAGCCTGTTGTAATTGCCTTGCCAAAGGAAGGGCTGCTTCCACATCGCCATTTTGCAGCCTTAGGATGAAAGCCGAATTCTGCACACCGGCATTGTTGGGATCGGCGGCAAGCACATGATCCATATATTTGGAAGCGGCGGCGCTGTCATTCAGGGTGCGCGCATGAATGCCCGCCAGATAATTGCCTGAAAGCGAGGCGGATACCGGGATGATGGTGGCTGGCGGCGGGGCGTTTTGAACTTTATCCGCTACGGGTTCCGTAGTTTTTTCCGTACCCGCCTCAGGAGCCGGTTCTGAACAGGCCGCCGCCAGAAGCACTGCCCCGGCAAGCGCCAGCCTGATCATTGCAGGCCGGGAAGGCCGCAGCTTTACGCCGATATCTGTTCCAGATTGAAAAAACGCCACCTGATTAGTTCCGATCCGCCCTTTGCGCCACGTCAACATTCGAGAAATCATGCTGATTAGATCATCAGACATGATGCTTAATTTCAGATTAGCAATATCCGCCGCCCTCAGACCATGCTTTTGTCTGTACCGTCAATACAGGAACATAGGCTTGCCCCGGACATTGGCGATTTGCGGGCGATATTCCTGCGTGTCATAGAGCGCGCCCACATCGACACGGCGTTCCCCCTGAATGCAGGTGTCGCTGGGAACCGTGGTGTAATTGCCATCGCGTATGGCCATCATCTTGCCCTGTTCACCGTCCGCCAGCAATTGCACGGCCATAGCGCCATAACTGGCCGCAACCATGCGGTCGAGCGCATCCGGTCCGCCCGCGCGCATCAGATAGGCCAGCGACTGGCTGACAATATTGACTCCGGTGCGCTGTTTCAGCTCTTCGCCGATAATTTCGCCGATGCCGCCCAGCTTGCGATGGCCATAGGCGTCGGCCTCGCCCCGTTCAATCACACTGCCGCCCTCAATGATGGCGCCTTCCGAAACAACAATAAGGGCGTAATTGGAAGGATTGGCGGCGCGGTCGGCCACGATCTGTCCGGCCAGCCGGTCAATATCGATGATGCATTCCGGTATCGCCACCCGGTCCGCATCGGCGAGAAAACCGGAGATCAACGCGGTTTCGCCGGAATTGCGGCCAAACAATTCAATCACGGCGATGCGCTCATGGCTGCCCGTCGGCGTGCGCAGTGCGGTGATGAATTCAACCGAACGGCTGACCGCGGTGGAAAAGCCGATGCAATAATCCGTGCCGAACACGTCATTGTCCATGGTTTTCGGCACCGACATGACCCGCACGCCTTCGCGCGACAGCCGCGCGGCATAGGACAGCGTGTCGTCGCCGCCGATAGGCACCAGCGCGTCAATTTTGAGATGCTCCAGCACTTTCAGCACATGTCTGGTGCAATCAATTGTTCCATCCTTGTTGACGGGAAATTTGCTGGCGTCAATAAACGCCGGAACGTCCGCAGCCTTGACCTTGCCCGGATTGGTGCGGGACGTGTGCAGGATGGTGCCGCCGCTGCGATCAATCGTGCGCACGACATTGGCGTCAAGCGGCAACAGCCATTCCTGCGAACTGGCGGGGTCATCGGGATTGAACGATAGCGGCGCGGCCCAGCCCTTGCGCAGGCCGGTCACCCGCCAGCCCAGCCGCAGGGCCTGCCGGGTCACGGCCTTGATACAGGGATTTAGTCCCGGCACATCGCCGCCGCCGGTCAGAATTCCAATATGCATGGGGTTGCTCCTGCTAGGATAGTTTACGCCAAATGCTTATCTCACGAATAGCCGGCCGGATCAGATGCTCTGGCCGGGGATAATTCCCGCTATTGGCCTTATTCGCCCGGCGGCGGCCGGTCATCCGCCCGCACCACTGCTGCGGCAACAAGTATAGCCAGAATTAAAATCACAATAAATGTAAGGCCTTTGCCCGGATCCTGAACGACCAGCGATCCAAGACCCAGAACCATCATGGAGCCGCCAACAATATATAGCAGCTTATTCATACAAATGATCTTTCCCCGGTCGGGCGGTTAAGTGTGATTCGATCACCTGCATCAGGATACGCCGCCATCCAGCGACAGCAAACCCGAATAAAGTTCCGGGCGGCGGTCACGATACAGGCCCCATTCGCGCCTTTGCCGCTGGCAGGCGTCCAGATCAATGCTGGAAGTCAGAAATCGGCTTTCGTCGCGGCCCGCCTCGACGCGGATGGCGCCAAAATTATCGGTGATAAAGGATGAGCCGTAAAAATCTATCGCGCAGCTTGCGCCCTGTTCATGTCCGATGCGGTTGGCGGCGATCACCGGAATCATATTGGCGGCGGCATGGCCCTGCATGACTCTGCGCCAATGGCCGGACGAATCATAGTTGGGGTCATGCGGTTCGGAACCAATGGCGGTGGGATAGCAAATCACCTCCGCGCCGCGCAGCGCCAGAACGCGGGCGGTTTCGGGAAACCATTGGTCCCAGCAGATGGCGGCGCCCACACGGCCGATCTGCGTATCCCATACGGTGAAGCCGGTATCGCCGGGGGTGAAATAATATTTCTCGGAATAGCCCGGCCCATCGGGAATGTGCGATTTGCGGTAAATGCCCAGAACCGTCCCATCCGCGTCAATCATCGCCAGGCTGTTGTAAAAGTTATTTTCAGTTAACTCAAAAAAACTGACCGGCAGCACGACCCGCAGCTCGCGGGCCAGCTCCCGCAAATGGGCTATTGCCGGATTATCCTCTGCCCGCAGCGCCAGCGCCATATGCGCCGGGTCCATATCCTTGCAGAAATAGGGGGTTTCAAACAGTTCCGGAAGCAGAATGAGCCTTGCGCCCGCCGCCGCCGCCGACCGCACCAGGGCTTCGGCCGTGGCGATGTTAACAGCCCTGTCGGGGCCGCAGGCCATCTGAATAGCCGCCATGACCAAATTCCGCATTACGCCTCCACGCAACTTATTTTACCAAGATTAACCATATATCAAGGCTATTTGGAAACACTGCCATTTCGACAAATTCCGGGGCACGGAATGCCCCTTTAACGGGTCCAGAATGGCGGTCATGAAATCTCTCTCAAATTTGTTGATAACGGGTTCCTATGCTGGCGCAAGCCTGCTGATAACCCTGTTTCTGCCAGTCGTTACGGGAATTTCGGCAATGCTGGCTCTGGCGCTGGGGATAAACCTGTTTCTGTTGTGCGCCATGGTGCATGCCAGAATGGATGCCAAAGAGCTGACCCGGTCCATGAATCGCAGGCTTGCCGGGCTTGTGCGGGGACAAAAAGCCCTTATTCAGGATATTGAAACGGTTAAGCGCGACGCCAATCAACTGGCCGAAATGTTCGATGCGCTGGATCTGAAGTCCAACAAGGAAATCGTCAATGAAATGCGGGTGCTGGAAGGCCTGCTGCAACGCATGTCCGAGACGCGCGGCGTGGCCATCTCGCCAAGGCAACCGGAAATGCTGTCTGCCGCTCCGGGTTTGAAACAGGGCCCGCGCCTGGTGAACGGCAAAAAAGAAATTTCACTTCTGGCGCTGAACGAGGCGCTGGAGGAAAACCGCATCGATCTGTATTTGCAGCCCATTGTCAGTCTGCCGCAGCGCAAGGTGCGCTCCTATGAAGGCTATTCCCGGTTGCGCAATGATGACGGCACGCTGATTGAACCGGGCCAGTATATTGGCGTGGCCGAAGCCGCCGGCATTGTTTCCACGATAGATAATTTCCTGCTGCTGCGCTGCGTTCAATTGATCCGGCGATTGCATAATCGCAACCGGGGCGTGATTATTTTCTGCAACATATCCGCGCATTCCGTGCGCGATCAGGGTTTCTTCCCGCAATTTGTGGATTTCATGGAACAGAATGCGGATCTGGCCGGATCGATGATCTTCGAGTTCTCGCAAAGCACGGTTGAGGAAAACACCGCGCTGGAATGGCGCCAGTTAGCGCGCCTTGCAAAGCAGGGTTACCGTTTCTCCATGGATAATCTGACACATCTGGATATTGATCTGGAAGAACTTTCCGGCCGCCACTTTGCCTATATCAAGGTGCCCGCCGCCACGCTGTTGACCGGCATGAAGCAGGCCCGCTCGCGGTTCCTGTCCAGCGATATCAAGCTGGCCATGCGCCGCTTCGGGATTGATCTGATCGCCGAAAAGATCGAGGAAGAAGCCACCGTAGTGGGCCTGCTGGAATATGAACTGGATTTCGGCCAGGGATATCTGTTCGGCGAACCCCGCCGGTCGCGCGGCCCGGATGAATTGCAGGGCGCGCCCCAGCCAGCCGTCAGATCCGCCGCCGTAAATTAGATTGCAGTCTGTACGGGCCCGCTTTATCCAAGCCGCATGGCCAAACAGACAACCAGCATCAATTCCCAGCCGCAGCCTGTGCGGATAGTGTCCGGTATGCGCGAATTATTTGCTGCGGCGGGTGATGCGCCGCAGGGCGCATATGACGCAATTATCTGCGATGTCTGGGGGGTGCTGCATGATGGCGTTGCGCCCTATCCGGGGGTAAGCGAATGCCTGCGGCAGATACGTCAACAGGGAATACCGGTCGTGCTGCTGTCCAATGCGCCGCGTCCGGCTTCTTCCGTGGCGCGCCATCTGGCCGGTTTTGGATATATGGATGGGCCGGACGGGCATTATGACCGGCTGGTCACATCGGGCGACGCGACCCGGGCCGCCATGGCCGGCGGATATTATGGAGCAAGCCTGCTGCATATCGGGCCGGACCGGGATTTGCCGCTGATCGAAGGGCTGGATGTCGAATGCGGCACGGCCGGCAACAGCCAGTTCGTGCTGTGCACCGGCCTGTATGATGATGAAACGGAAACCCCGGATGATTACCGCGATCCGCTGCAAAAACTATTGGCGCGATCGCTTCCGATGCTATGCGCCAATCCTGATAATGTCGTGATGCGCGGCGGAAAACAGATTTATTGCGCGGGCGCGGTGGCGCGGCTCTATGCCGCCATGGGTGGCGCGGTGACATTTTTCGGTAAACCCTATCCCGGCGTTTACCGCATGTGTCTTGATGCGTTGCAGGAAATTACCGGACGGGCTGTGGCTCCCGCACGCGTGCTGGCGGCTGGCGATGGTCTGCACACGGATATTGCGGGCGGAAATGCGGCGGGTATGCCGACTTTGTTTCTAAGCGGGGGCATTCACGCCGAAGAGCTGGGCGGTGAATTCGCTTCACCGCAGGCGCTGCTTGTGGCGCTCAGGGCGGCCTGCGAGAAAGAAAAAATAAAACAACCCGGCGCGGTTATATACCGGTTTGTCTGGTGATGCTCAGGCGGCTGTCGGATTAAAAATTCCGGCCGGATCAAACGCCTTTCGCACCCGTTCCTCCAGCGCCGCCAGCGCCGCCGGTTGCGGTTCAAACACCGGGTTTGCCCTGCGCATCGCATCCGGCGCGCGAAACAGTGTGGCGTGTCCGCCGGTATCGGCCACCGACTGCCGCACCCGGTCCGCGTCATTGCTCAACAGCCAGATCAATCCGCCCGCCCAGTCAAAATAATATTTATGGCTTCCGATGCGCGCGGCCACGGCGGCGCCGTTTTGCGGCGGCACGGAAATCCGCCACAGGGGCATGGCGTCATCTGTAAAAAAATCCGCATCACGCACCTGCCGCCACAGGCCTGACGCGGCCTCGGCGCCCAGACTTTGACAGGATCCGATCCCCTGTAATGCCTGCTTCAGCCGCGCATGACGTTCCGTCACGGCGGCAATCGGCCCTTCCAGCCGGAACAGGGTTTGCGCCGCCCCGGCAATGCAGGCGGGCAGATGCGCCAGACCGGATAATTCCAGTGTGCCCGATGCGGCCTTGCGCAATTGCGCCAGCGCCGCCGCATCGTCCAGATGGCGCAGCACCAGCGTGGCGCTGTCCATAGGAGCGGGCAGGGTCTTTACCGTCACCTTGGTCAGAATTCCCAGCCTTCCATAAGCGCCTGCAAATAATTTCGGCAAATCATAGCCGGTGACATTTTTTACCACGCGGCCGCCCGCCTTGAAAATTTCGCCCCGGCCATTGATGGCGCTGAAACCGAGAAAATGATCGCGCGCCGCCCCGGCAGTGAAACGGCGCGGACCAGAGGCGTTGCACGATATAACGCCGCCAAGCGTGCCGCGATTCCTGTCCGCGCCAAAATGCGGCCCCCAATCGGGCGGCTCAAATGCCAGATGCTGGCGATGCTGGCGCAACAGCGCGTCAATCTCCGCAATCGGCGCGCCCGCCTGCGCGGTCAGCACCAGCTCTTCCGGCGCATAGGAAATAATTCCGTCAAGCCGCGACAGATCAATCCCGTGTGTGGCGGTTGTGGGCGTTCCCAGCCCCGCTTTGCTGGCATGGCCCTGAATGCGCAGGCCCGCGCCCGCGTTCAGCGCCCAGGCCACACTATCTCGGGTCTGGGATTCATTTTCGGGAATGAAAGTGTCCGCCATTTCGTTTTCGCGGCTATGCTGCTGTTCTAATAGGCCGACATGCCGCCTTCCGCCGGCACGCTGTGGCCATTGATCATGCGCGCTTCATCCGACGCCAGGAATAGCGCGATATTGGCGATATCCTCCGGCTGGCCAACGCCAAATGGATAGCGCGACGTTCCAAAACCGCTGAGCGCCTGGGTTTGCCCGGAATTGCTTCCCTCGAGGCTTGGGCCAAAACGCTGTTTAACACGGTCGGTCATGATGATGCCCGGGCAGATCGCATTAGCCCGGATATTGCTGGCCGCATATTGCGCGGCCAGCGACCGGGTCAGCGAGATGATCCCCCCCTTGGCGGATGAATAGACCATCAATGAGTTACCCTTTAATGCCGCTACCGACGCGACATTGACGATGGCGCCGCCGCCCGCCTTGATCAGATGCGGAATGCCATGCCGGCAGCAAAGGAACGGCCCTTTGAGATCAAAATTCATCGTGTGGTCCCAGACGCTCATATCCACATCGACGACATTATTATCCTGTGGGATGGAGCCGCCGGCGCAATTGAACAGGATGTTAAGCTTGCCATATTTGGCGGCAGTGGCGTCAATTCCCGCCTTGACGCTGGCTTCCTGGGTGACATCGGTTTGGAAAAATGTTGCGTCGCCGCCCGCCGCGCGGATTTCCGCCTCGCACGCCTTGCCCAGTTCCTCCTTCAATTCCAGAATGCCGACTTTGGCCCCTTCGCGGGCGAAAATATTCGCCGCCGCGCGCGCAATGCCGGAACCGGCGCCGGTGATGCTGGCCACCTTGCCCTCTAATCTGCCCATGACTTCCTCCCTGGTTATTATTGATTTCCGGCATTATGCCCAATAAAAAGGCGGCTGCGATATAAATCGCTGCCGCCTATAATGTATTTCCGGATGTTGGCGGGCGCGGAGAGTTTCTCAATAGGCCGACATGCCACCCTCAGCCGGTACGCTGGCGCCATTGATCATGCGCGATTCATCCGACGCCAGGAACAGCGCAATATTGGCGATGTCTTCCGGCTCGCCGACGCCGAAAGGATGACGGCTCATGCCAAGCGCGCCAATTACTTTTGATTGATCGCTATTGCCGCCCTGCAAATTACCGCCAAAGCGCCGCTTGACCCGGTCGGTCATGATGACGCCCGGACAGATCGCATTGGCGCGGATATTGTCCTTGTAATATTGCCCCGCCAGCGAACGGGTCATGGAGATGATGCCGCCCTTGGCGGTTGAATAGACCATGGCCGGAAAGCTGCCCTGCAAGGCCGCCGCCGACGAGACATTGACGATGGCGCCGCCGCCCGCCTTGATCAGATGTGGAAGGCCATGGCGGCAGCAGTAAAACGGGCCTTTAAGATCAAAATTCATGGTGAAGTCCCATACCGAAAGATCCACTTCGGTGAATTTTTTGTCTTCGGCAATGGAGCCGCCCGCGCAATTGAACAGGATGTTCAACTTGCCATATTTGGCCGCGGTGGCGTCGATGGCCGCCTTGACGCTGGCGTCGCTGGTGACATCGCACTGGAAGAAAGTGGCGTCGCCGCCAGCGGCGCGAATTTCCGCCTCGGCGGCCTTGCCCAGCTCTTCGTTCAGTTCAAGTATGCCGACCTTGGCCCCTTCGCGGGCGAAAATTTTCGCCGCCGCCCGCGCAATGCCCGAACCTGAACCGGTTATTGTCGCTACCTTGCCTTCCAGTCTGCCCATAGCTCCGTCTCCCTGCTTTACGGTTATTTGCCGGACCAATTATTGTTAAGTCTGGCGATGAAATCATCATACAGCAGGTTTTGCGGCTCAAAAATATATTCGAGCGGCGCGACGCTGACATGCTTGCATCCAGCCTCGCGCAGGCGCGTCATCACGCTGTAAAGCGCCGCCGCCGGGCAGTGCAGCGAGCCGCCCGCGCCATCCAGTTGCACCGGGCAGGCAAGCTCCTTTTCCAGCGCGGCAAGAATGCGCGCCACACTTTTGCTGCCGCCCGAGGCAAACTGCACCAGCTTGAAATCAGTGGCGCGGCTGCGCCCCTGAATCATATCCAAAATCCGCCGCAGCGACTGGCGCGCCGCATCGCTCCAGTTCGCCGTCAATGATGCGGCCAGACAGGCCTGACTGCGCAATATCAGCCCGTCATCCAGCACCTTGAGATTATTGGCGCTGAGCGTGCTGCCGGTCGATGTGATATCCACAATGGCTTCGGCCGCGCCGGAATTGGGCGCGCCTTCGGTGGCGCCAAGGCTTTCGGCGATGCGGTAATCGGAAATGCCGTGACGGGCGAAAAACTGCCGTGTCAGCGAAAGATATTTCGTGGCCACACGCAGACGCCGCCCGTGCAGGCGGTGAAAATCCGTACAGACCTCGTTCAGATCATTCATGTGGCGCACATCGATCCAGGAGCGCGGCGTCGCCACCACCAGATCGGCGCGTCCAAATCCCAGCGGTTTCAGCAGCGCCATGCAGGCATCCAAATCCTGGGTTTTTTCGCGCAGCAGATCCTCGCCGGTAATGCCAAGATGCAGGCCGCCGGATTCAAGCTGCGATGGAATTTCACCCGATTGCAGATACACCACTTCAACCGCGCCAAGCCCGGCCATGCGGCCGGTATATTCGCGTCCCTGGCCGCCGGTGATGGCAAGGCCGCAAGTGGCAAGATAGTCATGCGTCTGCTCCGCCAGACGGCCCTTGCTTTGCAATCCGATAATTAATGGCGCGCCGCTCATTTCGCGGCCTCGCAGGCGGCCAGCAGCCATTCCGTGCGGATGGCGCTGCCGATTGCCGCGATGTCGCGCCCAGCCCCCAGCCTGCGCAGCAGCGCGTCATAACGCCCGCCGCCGGCGATTAATCCGTGTTCCCCCATATCGGGCGCGCGCAGATCAAACACAAAGCCGGTATAATATTCCAGCGTGCGTCCAAATTGCGCCACATACTGAAATTTGCCGGTCGCAAGCCCGCGTTTTTCCAGCAGTTCAAGGCGCTGCTCGAAGCTGCCTTCGGCGCCGCGCACATCAATGCCCGCCGCAAGGGTCAGCGAATTTATTTCGACCAGCGCATCCTGCGGCGAACCCGCAATGCGCAGGAAGGCGTCGATCAGATCGGCGATTTCTTTGGACAGGCCCTGCGCCTGCGCCTCTTCCGCCTGATCGAGAAAGCGTTCGGCGATCTCGCGGCTGTCGCGCCCGCCCGCCGTCAGAATGCCGGACATGGCCAGCACCTCTTCCAGCGCCAGCCGGGCCTTTACGCCGTCCAGGCTGCGCAGCGCCTCCAGAAAGGCGGCCCGTCCCGGATTGATGGTTTCGCCCTGATCGTCCGACATGCGGCTGAGCAGGCCGCGCAATTCTTTGGGGCGCCAGAACTGATGTTTCAGCCGGTCGCGCCAGCGCGGCGGCAGGGCCAGCTGATCCAGCAGGGCAAAGAACAGGCCCAGATCACCCAGTTGCACCTCAAACTGCGCGAGGCCCGCCGCCTGCACCGCCTCAACGGTCAGCGCCAGCACTTCGGCGTCGGCGGCGGGCAAATCCGGATCGCCCAGAAATTCCACGCCGGCCTGAAGAAACTGGCAGGGCCTGTCGCGCCCCTGCGGCTGAAAGCGGAACGCCGGGCCGTTATAGCACAGCCGGGCGGGGCCGTTTCCGGCATCGGGGTTTTGCCGCAGAAACATGCGGCATGTCGGGATGGTCAAATCGGGCCGCAGGCACAGCTCGTTACCAGCAGGATCATTGAACAGATACATGCGCTGGCGAATATCCTCGCCCGATTGTTCCAGAAATATTTCCGCAGGCTCCAATATGGGCGGCTCGACAAAGCCATAGCCATGGCGCGCGAACACCGCCGCTATTTCACGGTCCTGGGCATGCAGGCGCTGCAATGTCCCGGTGTCGTAATCGGGCATCCCGGCCAATGTCATCATCCTATCCTCATGCGGTCCGCAGCCTGCGCGGCCAAAACCGGCATCCGCCAGCCCATCTGGCGCGCACTATAATCAGACCGCAGGGATATTCAATGTGCGATTATGGGCGGCCTGGGCATCGAAGATGCGGCATTAGCTTAAGGCCGGATGCGCGGGTTGCAGGCGCCGGGAGTTTGTCCCTAGGCGTAAACATCATCAAGGCGTATATTCTTTGCCCATCTCATATTCACGGATGCCATCAAAGACTTTATCCATCCCGTTAGCATCCTTGGGGATATTACCATTCATATCTATGTGACGATGCCTTACGTTTTTAAGAGACAGCGGCCGGTATTCGGCGATATTATTGATCCTCACCTCCACGCCAGAATAAACCAGGGGCAGTTGGACGGATGGTTTATCGTTTACAGGCACAAAGATTTGGCGGGGCGCTAATGTCACCCCCGCAATCGGGCCCCAGCGGTCCTTGGGATGGGCCTTACCAAGTATATCCGGCAGAATGCGCACATCATCAAAATCAATGCTGTATCTGCCTCCGCTTCCTATCAGATTGCTATAGTTTAGCTTGCGGGGATTATTTAGGGTAATGTCAGCGCCCAGGCGCTTCATGTGTTCCAGCATGAGCGCAAGCGCGGCATCTGAGAGGCCATCATACCAAAAACCCCCGCCGACATCGGAATGGGCGCCGGGAAACCAGACTTCTGTGGTGTTATCTTGGTCATTCATCAATGTGGGTTGAAACGCCACCCGGTCTTCGTCGATGGAAACCAGATGCAGAGCTTCCCGAATATATGGTGAGATGGTCCCGTTTTCGAAAACCACGTCCGAGCGGGGCCTGTCATTTTTATCCAAATTCGGAATACCAATAGAGGCAACCGTATCGAACACGCCTAAAAAACGGATTGGTTTCTCACCCGCACTTACGGGTATATGCTTATAAATCACGGAGGAGAATTTACGCGCAATGGCCGCGCCACGGCTGAAACCAAATACAAAAATCTGATCGCCAGTCTTGTAAACAGATCTCAAATCATCGCCGGCTTTGTTGATGATGCGTCCAACGTCGAGATTTTCAAGCGCTAACCCGGCATTAAAAATCTGCCGAAATTTGCTGCCATAGGTGCCAACGCCAGGATAATAGAAACTATGCTGAGAAGCAGATGCGGGTTTATTATCCAGATCACCGCCAAAAATCAGGTGTAGCTTGAGGACATTGGTAATGCCGCTATCTTCAATTTGATTGCGGCCAAACCATTCGCGCTCTTGTTCCGCATTCTTGGGATGATTATTGGTCCCATCAAAGCAAAGCATGATTTTTTTTGGCATGCTGTCTATCCCCCAATAAATCACCGTTGCCCGGCTGAAGTCTAAACTGCGGGATTAATATTATGCAACCCTTATGCTTGCGGCATGGATCACATATTCAGCGTGCGATTATCAACCGCGAGCGCGGCTTCCTTGAGGCTTTCGCTCAGGGTTGGGTGCGCATGGCAGGTGCGGGCAATGTCTTCGCTGGACGCGCCAAACTCCATGGCAAGAGCCGCTTCGCCGATCATGTTTCCGGCATCCGGTCCGATCATGTGAACGCCCAGCACCCTGTCGGTGGCGGCGTCGGCCAGAACCTTGACGAACCCTTCGGCGCCGCCTGCGACCCTGGCGCGGGCATTGGCGGCGAAAGGGAATTTGCCCGCTTTATAGGCGACGCCATCCGCCTTTAACTGTTCCTCGGTCTTGCCGACCCAGGCGACTTCCGGCGCCGTGTAAATGACGCTGGGAATAACGGCATAGTTCACATGCCCTGCCTTGCCCGCCAGCAATTCGGCCAGCGCCACGCCTTCGTCTTCGGCCTTGTGCGCCAGCATCGGCCCGGCGATGACATCGCCAATGGCGTAAACGCCCTCGACATTGGTGCGGTAATGCGGATCGGTTACGATCTGGCCGCGATCGGTGGCGACGCCCGCGGCGTCCAGCCCCAATTCATCCGTGTACGGCTTGCGGCCGATGGCGATCAGGGCCGCATCCGCCTCCAGTGTTTCGGACGCGCCGCCCGCTGCCGGCTCGACGCTGACTTTCAGGCCATTGCCGGATTTTTCAATGCCGGTGACCCTGGTGGAAAGTTTGAATTCCATGCCCTGTTTTTTCAGGATGCGCTGAAAGTTTTTGCCCACATCGCGGTCCGCGCCGGGAATGATATGGTCTAGAAACTCCACCACCGTGATTTTCGCGCCCAGCCGGCCCCAGACCGAGCCAAGCTCCAGCCCGATGACGCCGCCGCCCACCACTACCAGATGTTTGGGAACCCGTTTCAGCGCCAGCGCGCCGGTGGAGGAAACAATTTTATCCTCGTCGATTTCAATACCCGGAAGAGATGCGGGTGCGGAACCGGTGGCGATAACGATATGGGGCGCAGTCAGAACCTGCGCGCCGCCCTCATTCAGGCGCACCTCGACCTGGCCTTGACCGGTCAGCTTTGCCGCGCCCGCGACATAGGCGACCTTGTTTTTCTTGAAAAGAAATTCAATGCCCTTGGCCAGTTCACTGACGGTTTTGTCCTTGTGCGCCATCATGGCGGGCAGATCGAGGCTGATCTTGCCGGTCTTGACGCCGTAAGCCGCCAGATCCGCGCTATGCGCAAACAGTTCCGAGGCATGCAGCAGCGCCTTGGACGGAATGCAACCGACATTCAGACAGGTGCCGCCCAGCGCGCCGCGCTTTTCGACACAGGCCACGCGCATGCCCAGTTGGGCCGCGCGAATGGCGCAGATATAGCCGCCGGGGCCGCCGCCAATAACAACAAGATCGAAATTTTCCGCCATGATCACAAATCCAGCAGCAGGCGCTGCGGATCTTCAAGGCATTCCTTGATGCGCACCAGAAAGGTCACGGCCTCACGCCCGTCAATGATGCGATGATCATAGGACAGCGCCAGATACATCATCGGGCGCACCACCACCTGGCCCTTAACGGCCACGGGGCGATCCTGAATTTTGTGCATGCCCAATATGCCCGATTGCGGCGGATTAAGAATGGGCGTCGACATTAATGATCCGTACACGCCGCCATTGGAAATGGTGAAGGTGCCGCCTTGCAGATCGTCAATGCCCAGCTTGCCGTCGCGGGCCTTCACGCCCAGCGCATTGATGGTTTTTTCCAGCCCTGCGAAACTCAGCATGTCCGCATCGCGCACCACAGGCACCACCAGACCGGACGGGGTGCCAACGGCCACGCCGATATTGTAATAGTTTTTATAAACCAGATCCTCGCCGTCAATTTCGGCATTGACCGCCGGAATTTCGCGCAGCGCCTGAATGGACGCCTTGACGAAAAAGCCCATAAATCCGAGCCGCACGCCATGTTTGGTGAAAAACACATCCTTGAACTGGTCGCGCATCGCCATCACGGCGCTCATATCCACTTCGTTGAAAGTGGTCAGCATGGCGGCGGTGTTTTGGGCATCCTTCAGGCGTTTTGCGATGGTTTTGCGCAGGCGGCTCATGCGGACGCGCTCTTCGCGCGCATTCTGTGCGGCCGGGGCTTTCGGCAGGGCAGGGGCGGGCTGGGCCACGGCGGCCAGCATGTCGCCCTTGGTCACGCGCCCGCCCTTGCCGGTGGCGGCGACATTTACGGGATCGATATGAAATTCACTGGCGATGCGCCGCACCGAGGGGGCCAGCGGCGATTCACCCACGGCCAGCGCGCGCGGGGCGGCGGCCTGCATTGTTGCGGCGGGGGCCGCGGCGGCGGCAACAGCTACGGGCTGTTTGACGGCTACGGGTTTGGCGGATGCGGCGCCCGCGCCGGCGACAAACGAGGCCAAAATGGCGCCCACTTCAACCGTCTCGCCTTCCTGCACCAGAATTTCCGACAGCGAGCCATTGGCCGGCGCAGGAACTTCCAGCGTTACCTTGTCGGTTTCCAGCGCACAGAGCGGATCATCCGCATTGACCGCTTCGCCCGGCTGCCGGAACCATTTGGCGACTGTCGCTTCGTTGACGGATTCGCCCAGTACGGGAACCTGAATTTGAATGCTCATAACAATTTCATCCTTGAATACTCATTTTATTCGGTTAGCGCGCGTTGCATGAAGGCGGCGGTTTCCTGCGCATGGCGTGAACCAAAACCTGTGGCGGTCGACGCCATGGCCGATCTCCCGGCATAGTGCGGACGGGCATTGGTGGCGTTGATCTTGCCAAGCACCCATTCAATCTGCGGATCGACAAAATTCCATGCGCCCATATTGCGGGGCTCTTCCTGACACCAGATGAATTTTGCCTTGGGGAAGCGGCCGGCTTCACGCATCAGCGCGTTTGAGGGGAACGGATAGAGCTGTTCGATGCGCAAGATCTGCACCTTGTCCAGCCCGCGTTTTTCGCGTTCCTCGAACAGATCATAATAGACCTTGCCGGAGCACAGGATGACCCGCTCGATTTCCTTGTCGGCAGCCAGCTTCAGCGAAATGCCTGGGCTGGTTTCGGCCAGATCCCACAGGATGCGGTGAAACGACGAGCCTTGCGTGAATTCCGCCTTGCTCGACACGGCCAGCTTGTGGCGCAGCAGCGATTTCGGCGTCATGATGATCAGCGGCTTGCGGAAGTTGCGATGCAACTGACGGCGCAGCACATGAAAATAATTTGCGGGCGTGGTGCAGTTCACGACCTGAATATTGTCTTCGGCGCAAAGCTGCAAATAGCGTTCCAGCCGCGCCGAAGAATGCTCCGGACCCTGACCTTCATAGCCATGCGGCAACAGCATGACCAATCCGCTCATGCGCAGCCATTTGCTTTCGCCGCCCGCAATGAACTGGTCGATAATGACCTGCGCGCCATTGGCGAAATCGCCGAACTGCGCCTCCCACAATACCAGCGCATTGGGCTCGGCGAGCGTGTAGCCATATTCAAATCCCAGCACCGCCATTTCCGACAGCATGCTGTCAATCACCTCAAAGCGCGCCTGGCCTTCCTTGATGTGGTTAAGCGGGATATAGCGCCGCTCGGATTCCTGATCGATCAGCACCGAATGACGCTGGCTGAAGGTGCCGCGTGCGGAATCCTGCCCTACCAGACGGACCTTGTAGCCTTCGAGCATCAGCGAGCCGAACGCCATCGCCTCCCCGGTCGCCCAGTCAAACCCCTGGCCTGATGCGAACATATCAGCCTTGGCCTTGAGCAGCCGCTGGATCGTGCGATGCACATTCAGATCCGCGGGATGGCTGGTGATCGCCTTGCCGATTGTATCGAGGAAGCTGGGCTGTACGGGCGTGTCGCCGCGGCGTACATCGCCCTTGGCGGTATTCAACCCCTGCCATTTGCCTTCCAGCCAGTCGGCCTTGTTGGGCTTGTAGCCGGTTGCCGCTTCAAACTGCGCGTCCAGATGGGCGCGGAAATTATCCGCCATCGCTGTAAATTCGTCTTGCGTGATGCTGCCTTCGGCAATCAGCCGCTCGGAATATAATTGCAACGTTGTCGGATGACTGCGAATGATTTTGTACATCAGGGGCTGGGTGAATGAAGGTTCGTCACCTTCATTGTGCCCGTGCCTGCGATAGCAGAACATGTCGACGACGACATCCTTGTGGAAGGTCTGGCGGTATTCGGTGGCCAGGCGCGTCACAAACACAACCGCTTCGGGATCATCCCCATTGGCGTGAAAAATCGGCGCCTGCCCGCCCTTTGCGACATCTGAGGGATAGGGCGACGAGCGGCTATGGTGCGGGGCGGTGGTAAAGCCGATCTGATTATTGACGATCACATGAATCGTGCCGCCGGTGCGGTGGCCCTTGAGGCCGGAAAGGCCGAAACATTCCGCGACAATGCCTTGCCCCGCGAACGCCGCATCGCCATGCATCAATAACGGCAATACGGCGTCACGATTATTGCCCAATATTTCCTGCTTGGCGCGCGCCTTGCCCAGCACCACGGGATTAACGGCTTCCAGATGCGATGGGTTGGCGGTCAGCGACAGATGCACCACATTGCCGTCAAATTCACGATCGGCGGATGTGCCCAGATGATATTTGACATCGCCTGAACCCTGCACATCCATCGGCGTTGAAGAGCCGCCGCTGAATTCGTGGAACACTTCCTGATAGGGCTTGTTCATGACACTGGTCAAAACGTTCAGGCGTCCGCGATGCGGCATGCCGATGACGATTTCCTTAACGCCCAGGGCGCCGCCGCGCTTGATGATCTGCTCCAGCGCCGCGATCAGCGATTCCCCGCCATCCAGGCCAAAGCGCTTGGTGCCGGTATATTTTTTTGCCAGAAAGCCTTCGAAAAGCTCGGCCTCCATCAGCTTGCGCAGGATTGCGCGCTTGCCTTCGCGTGTGAAACTGATTTCCTTGTCCGCGCCTTCGATACGCTCTTGAATCCAAAGCCGCTCTTCCGGGTTGGAAATGTGCATATATTCGACGCCAATCGAGCCGCAATAGGTGTTTCGCACAATTTCAAGAATTTGCCGAACCGTAGCGAACTCCAGGCCGAGCAGATTATTGATGTATATCGGGCGGTCCATGTCCGCATCACCAAAGCCATAGGTGGACGGCTCCAGCTCCGGATGCGCCGTGCGCTGCACCAGGCCCAGCGGATCCAGTTTCGCCAGCAGATGGCCACGCGAGCGGTGGGCGCGGATCAGCATGATGGCGCGAATGGAATCGCGCGCACTGGCGGTTACATCCTGCTGTGGCAGATCCGGATTTTTCTGCTTGAGTTTGACGGCGATTTCCGATTCAAGCGCTGTCCAGTTGCCATCCAGCGCGCTGACCAGTTCGCCATTGGCCAGCGGCGGCCAGTCAGGCCGTTGCCAGGCGGGTTGATGCGCGGGTTTTTCCGCCTCGCCCAGAGATGCAAAAAACTGCCGCCAGCTCGCGTCTACGGAATTCGGATTGGCCTTATAATCCGCATGCAGTTTTTCGATGAATGCGGCATTGGCGCCAAACAGAAAGGAGCTTTGTTCAAAAACCTCATTGTCGTTCTGGCTTGTCATTGTCACCCGGCGGAGCAGTTCCGCACGCCTTTCCAATTCTCAAGGGTTGAATTATTTGTTCAGAAGCTGCTTTAGCGTTTCGCCGAGCGCCGCGGGTGAATCGGCCACGGTGATCCCCGCCCGGCGCATCGCATCGATCTTGTCTTCGGCTCCGCCATGACCGCCGGACACAATGGCGCCGGCATGGCCCATGCGGCGTCCCGGCGGCGCGGTGCGGCCGGCAATGAAGCCGACCATTGGCTTTTTGATCTTGGAGCGCATCAGAAACTCAGCCGCGTCTTCCTCGCCCGAACCGCCAATTTCACCGATCATGATGATCGATTGGGTCTCATCATCGGCTAAAAACATTTCCAGACAGTCGATGAAATTCGTGCCCGCCACAGGATCGCCGCCAATGCCAATGCAGGTGGATTGCCCGAGCCCGGCGGCAGTGGTTTGAGCCACGGCCTCATAGGTAAGCGTGCCGGAGCGCGATACAATGCCCACACTGCCGCGCTTGTGAATATGCCCCGGCATGATGCCGATCTTGCATTCGCCGGGCGTGATGACGCCCGGACAATTGGGTCCGATCAGGCGGGTTTTGGATCCAAGCAGCGCGCGCTTGACCTTGACCATGTCCTGAACGGGGATGCCTTCGGTGATGGTTACAACCAGTGGAATACCGGCATCCATCGCTTCCAGAATTGCATCGGCGGCAAAGCCCGGCGGCACGTAAATGACACTGGCGTTGGCGGCGGTTTTCTCGACCGCCTCGGCTACCGTATCGAACACCGGCAGATTGATGTGCCGCATGCCGCCGCGTCCGGGCGTTACGCCGCCGACCATTTTGGTGCCGTAGGCAACAGCCTGTTCGGAATGGAAAGTACCCTGTGAGCCGGTAAAGCCCTGACAGATGACGCGGGTGTTTTTATCTACGAGTACGGCCATTATTTGCCCCCCTTTACAGCCGAAACCACTTTTTCAGCGGCATCGGCCAGGTCATGCGCGGAAAGGATGGGAAGGCCTGAATCAGCCAGAATTTTCTGCCCTTGTTCGACATTGGTGCCTTCAAGGCGCACCACCAGCGGCACCGAGAGCTTAACCTCCTTGGCCGCCGCCACCACCCCCTCGGCGATGATATCGCAGCGCATGATGCCACCGAAAATATTGACCAGAATGGCCTTCACATTGGGATCGCGCAGAATGATCTTGAACGCCTCGGTGACTTTTTCCTTGTCGGCGCCGCCGCCCACATCGAGAAAGTTGGCGGGCGAGCTGCCATACAGTTTGATAATGTCCATGGTGGCCATGGCCAGCCCGGCGCCATTGACCAGACAGCCGATTTCACCATCCAGCTTGACATAGTTCAGATCGCGCTTCGACGCTTCCAGTTCCACCGGGTCTTCTTCCATCGCGTCGCGCAGGCCGGCAATCTCGGGATGCCGGAACAGCGCATTGTCATCAAAGTTCAGCTTGGCGTCGAGACAGACCAGATTGTCCTGCTTGGTAACCACCAGCGGATTTATTTCAATCAGGCTGGCGTCGGTTTCGACAAAGGCGTGATAAATCTTGTCGACCAGTTCCTGGCACTGCCGGGCCAGATCCAGATCAAGCCCCAATGCAAAGGCAATTCGCCGTCCATGATGCGGCTGTACGCCGCTTACCGGATCAATCGTCAGGGTCATGATTTTTTCAGGCGTCTTGGCCGCGACCTCTTCAATGTCCATGCC
>JAHHGO010000079.1 GCA_023252275.1 Alphaproteobacteria bacterium | reverse complement strand
CCAGCCCAAGGAAAATTTCCGATTTGGCTTCGGCGATTTCCGTCAGGGAATTAAAATGGCCAACATGCGCAGGCGCAATGGTGGTGATGATTGCCGCGTGAGGCCGCACCTGCTTCGTCAATGGCGTAATTTCACCGGAATGATTCATGCCAATTTCGAATATGCCAAATTCCGTCGCGCGCGGCATGCGGGCAAGGCTTAGCGGAACCCCCCACATATTATTATAAGACGCCTCAGAGGCATGGGTGCGCGCCTGCCGCCCCAATGCCAGACGCAACATTTCCTTGCTGCCGGTTTTGCCTGCGCTGCCGGTTACCGCAATGATCTTCGCCGCCGTGCGGGCGCGCGCCGCAACGCCCAGACCTTCGAGTCCAGCCTGCGTATCCTTTACCAGCAACAGCGGCGCGTCGGGCGATATTCCTTCGGGAACATGATCCGCCATGACAGCGGCGGCGCCCCTGCCCAGCGCATCGGCGGCAAAGCGATGCCCATCATTGGAAGGGCCACGCAGCGCAATGAACAAATCGCCTTCCGCAAGACTGCGGCTATCGATCGAAACGCCATAAGCCCGCCAGTCACTGGCGCTTTGTCCGGAAACCGCCACCGCGGCTTCATCTGCACGCCATAGAGGTTCCGTTGCGCTTCTAGCCGCGGTCATGCGCCATATCCTTCTGCACCAGTTCCCCTATTGCGCGGACGACCTCCTGCCGGTCGTCGAATGGCGTGACCACACCTGCTATTTCCTGTCCTGTTTCATGCCCCTTGCCCGCAACAACCAACATATCGCCGGGTAAAAGATTCGCTACTGCAAAACGAATGGCGGCGGCGCGATCGGCAATCTCATTGGCGCCGGGACATGCCGACAAAATCGCGGCGCGTATAGCAGCGGGATCTTCAGAGCGCGGATTATCGTCGGTGATCACCACATGATCCGCCAGTTCATGGGCGACCGCGCCCATCATGGGCCGCTTGCCGCGATCCCTGTCCCCGCCACAGCCAAACAGCACCTGCAGTTTGTTTTTGCAGAAGGGCCGTATTGCCTCCAGCACCGTTCGCAGCGCTTCGGGCGTATGCGCATAATCCACCAGAATGCTGGCGCCGCCCGGTGTTTCGCCTGCCACTTCAAGCCGGCCCGGCGCGCCCGTAAGTTCCGGCAGAACACCAAACACATCGTCCGGATCTTCACCGCAGCCAATCACCAATGCCGCAGCGGTAAGCACATTCATCGCCTGAAAACGGCCGAGCAGAGGAAGCTCGGCCTCCCATTCCCGCGCCTCATAGGAAATACGCAAACGCTGGCCGCGCGGATGCGGCTCCGAATGGAGAATGCGCAGATCGCCATAGCGGCCGCCGATTGAAATGATCCGGTGGCCCCGCGCCCAGCTCAACGCCTCGGCCTCGCTATAGCTGGCATCCTCGCGATTGAGCACGGCAACGCCGCCCGGCGGCAGCACCTCACCAAACAACCGCAGTTTGGCGTAAACATAGTCGGCCTGACTGGCGTGATAATCCATATGGTCGCGCGTAATATTAGTCAGCGCAGCCGCCGCAAGACGCACCCCATCCAGCCTGTATTGCGCCAGCCCGTGACTGGACGCCTCTAGCGCCAGATGGGAAAAACCGGCTTCGTGCAGACGCGCCAGCGCCGGATACAGAATTTCCGGCGGCGGCGTGGTGTGCACATGCCCGCCTGCAACATTCAGCGCGCCGGAATTTTTTCCGATCACGCCCAGCGTTCCGATACTGGCTGCCCGGCGGCCAAGTCTTTCCCATATCTGACGGCAGAAATCAGCGGCCGAGGTTTTTCCATTGGTCCCGGTTACGGCAATAATGGTTTCAGGCTGCGCGCCATAATAACGCGCCGTAAGATGCGCATATTGGCGCCGCGGATTTATGTCTTTCAGCCACCGCACATTGCGGGCAGACGCGCTCTTTTCACATTTTTCAGCTACAGGCGGCGTCACAAGGATCGCGGCGGCCCCGCGCTCCAGCGCATCATTGATATAGCTGGCGCCGTCATCGCGAACCCCCGGCAAGGCGGCAAACAGAAAGCCCGGGCGCACCTCACGGCTGTCCGCCGTGAGACCGGCAATCTCCAGCGCCGGATCGGACAATGCCGATGCGGCCGCGCCTATGAGATCCTCGAGCCGCATGCGTTAATTCACACCTCCAAACGCCGCCAGCTTGGCGCCATCCACTTCAACAGGGATCGGCGCCACACCCAGCATCGGCGCGATGCGGCGTATCACGGAACCCGCGGTAGGCGCCGCGGTCCAGCCGGCGGTCGCATAATTGAAGGTCTCCTTGATGCCTTTGGGTTCATCCAGCATGACGAAAATCAGATAGCGGGGTTTTGAGGCCGGAAAAATTCCGACAAAAGAGGAAATGCGCGCATCCTTGCGATAGCGTCCGGCCTGTTGTTTATCCGCCGTACCGGTTTTGCCCGCCACTTCATATCCGGGCACATCGGCCTGTTTTCCTGTGCCTTCGGGCGTACCGACAACAAGGCGCATCAGATAGCGTATCTGTTTACTTGTGGTTTCCGAAACCACTTGCGGGCCGGGTTCCGGCCGCTCGCCAGGTTCGCTACTGACAAGCGTGGGGCGCACCATTCTGCCGCCATTGACCAATGACGCCACCGCAACGCCCATCTGCAAGGGGCTGACCGCCATGCCATGGCCATAAGAAATTGTCATGGTGCTGATTTCGCCCCAGGGACGCGGCCAGCTAGGCTCGCCCAGTTCGCGCAATTCGAATTCCGGACGGCGCATCAGGCCAAGCTTTTCGAGAAAATCCTTCTGGCCCTTGCCGCCAATCTGCAGCGCCATTTTTGCCGAGCCGATATTTGAAGAATAAAGAAATATCTCGGTGACCGACATAGGCCGCCGTTTGGCGTGGAAATCATTGATGGTGAAGCGTGAGATGCGGATCGGGTCGGTCGCATCAAACACATCATTCAGGCCAGCTGTGCCCGAATCCAGAACCATGGCGGTGTTAAAGACCTTGAAGGTTGATCCCATTTCATAGGAACCCAGCGTGATGCGATTGAATTGCGCCTCATCGGTATTATTCAGTTTGCCGTTGGGATCAAAATCCGGCAGCGAGGCCAGCGCCAGCACCTCGCCATTATTGACATCCATGACCATGCCCGCCGCGCCAATGGCGCTAAACCGGGCCACCGCCTGAAGCATTTCATCACGCAAGGCATGCTGCACCCGAAGATCGAGCGTTAACTGCAAGGATGCGCCGCCTTGACGCAGCCGCTCATCCAGGCCCCGTTCAATACCCGCCAGGCCGTTATTATCAACATCCACATAGCCCACGGCATGCGCGGTAAGATTGTCCTGCGGGTAGATGCGCCGCTCATCACTGACAAAACGCAAACCGGGAATGCCGAGCATATTTATAGCCGCCTGCTGACGCGGGCTGAGATCATTATGCAGCACCACATAACGTCTGCCGCTGGCAAGCTGTTTGCCAGCGCGTTTAATGTCCAGCGTTGGGAGTTCATCCGCCAGCCGCTCCACGGTGAGCGCATGATCCGGAACCTCCGTGGTGTCGGCTTCCAGAGATGCGGTTTTCAGATTTGTGGCGATGACAATGCCGTTGCGGTCCACAATATCCGCGCGCTCGACCGGCGCCAGCGCCCCGGCGGCAAGCTGCATCATGCCCTTTTGCTGCGAGAAAGGCATCGCCAGTTCGACCAGCCGCACGCCAATAGCGGAAAAGGCGAACAGGAAAATCGCACCCGCCATCAGCAAGCGGTTGCGGCCAAGATCGATGGCGCGGTTATTACGTCCGGATAGCCAGGGCTGCCCCTCGGAACCAACCATGTCGCTGGGGACATGAACGCGCTGTTTCCTGTAAGGGGCTGTTGCCATCAGCGGATTTCCACAAATGTCGAAGCGGGGGTTGAAGCGAAAGCCTTGCCCTGCGCAGGGGCGGGCATCTGCATTGGCGCATTGGCCAGCAACCCGCCTGTGCCATCCGCAGGTTCTGACGGTTTTTCCGGTATTGCGGCAAAACCAACCACCTGTGTGACCTGCACCGGGGCAAGTTCCAGATAGCGCTGGCTTAATTTCTGCAATCTGTCCGGACGGTTGAGGCTGCTCCATTCCGCCTCCAGAATGCGCATGGCGGCCTTTTCATCCGCAATCTTTGCCTTCAGGTTCAAGCCCTGACGCTCCATGCGGTCGACAGAATATTTTACATGGTACAATCCAGCGGAAACGCCGAACAGCAGAATGAAAACGAACAGAGTCACAAAGCGCAACATCAACTCCCCTCCCCAAACATTTCCGCTATGGATTGCGGCGTTCCCGCAGGCAATATCATCGCCTCGCTGTCAGGCCAGGCGCTCGCGGGCGTGCGTTCCACGGCCCGCAGATGCGCGGATCTTGCGCGCGGATTTGCACTGAGCTCCGCCGCGCCGGGTTTATGCGCGCCGTTCCACACCAGTTTGAAACTGGGGGCGCGCAGTGTGGAGTCATCCGGCGGCTGATGCCTTGACGTGCCGGGACGAACCCCGCTGCGCGAGGCGAAAAACTGTTTCACCAGCCGGTCCTCAAGACTGTGAAATGAAACCACAGCCAGACGTCCCAATGGTTTCAGAATTTTCTCCGCCGCCTGCAGGCCGCGCAAAAGTTCGCGCAGCTCGTCATTCACATAGATGCGCAATGCCTGGAAGGTGCGGGTTGCGGGATGCTTCCCGCTGGCGGCGGCGGCTCCGCCAAGCGCGCCCGCCACAATTCGCGCCAGTTGCAGCGTGCGGATGATGGGCTCCTGCTCGCGCGCCGTGACGATAGCCCTGGCGATGACGCGCGAACGGCGTTCCTCGCCATAGGTGAAAAATATGTCCGCCAATTGCTCCGCCGTCAGATTATTTACCGCATCCGCGGCGGATGGGCCGCTGTCCCCCATGCGCATATCCAACGGGCCATCTTTCTGGAAGGAAAAACCCCGCTCGCCCTGATCCAGCTGCATTGACGACACGCCAAGATCAAATGTAACGCCATCGGCCATGGCAAAACCGGCCTGCGGCAACAATGCCGCCAAATCGCCGAAACTGGCGCTTAGCAGATGCAGGCGATCCGGAAATTCCCGCCCCAGCGATTGGGCAATTGGCGCAACTGCGGGATCGCGATCAATGGCCACCACTGTGCAATGCGCGGATTGCAGCATCATGCGGCTATAGCCGCCCGCGCCAAATGTGCCATCCACATAGATGCCGCCATCATGCACCGCCAGAACTTCAACCACCTCGCGCGCCATTACGGCTACATGCGGCGTGTTTGCGTCATCTGCTGTCCGGTTTCTGCGCTGTCTAGTCATGCCCGGCATCCGAGCGCATCTTTGTGGCGTCAGCATGGCCTGCGGGAACAGCCGCCGCCCATTCCGACCGGCCGGCCAGCGCGCGATCGCGCAATTTTATTTTTTCCGCCTCGAACAGCGGAGGCGACCAGAGACTGAAGTAACTGCCCTGCCCGACAAATGCGATATCTTCATCTATGGACGCATGCGCCAGAAATTCCGGCGGCAGCACGATGCGCCCATCCGTATCCGGAATCATTTCAGCCGCCTGGGAACAGATCAGGGTGGGATAGGCCTCAACTTCGCCGCCAAACGCCGCCAACGGGTTTTGACGCCCCATAAAGGCCTGCATCTGCTTTGGCGTCACCGCCTGCAACCATGGGCCAAGTAATGAGGGGAAGCAGACGAAAGAATTCATCTCTTTCGACATCAGATAGGCGCGATAGGAAGACGGGACGGAAACCCGCCCTTTTTTGTCTACCCGGTGCAACGAATAGGATAAAAACCCTTGCATGCGCGACCCATATCTGTCCCTTGATGGGATAGTATGGGTATAAATGGGTTAACAATGGATTTCAATGGGAAATATATGGGATATTGCCCAACTTATAGCTTTTTCTTGTTTTACGTCAATGTGTTCCCAATTTGTTCAGGTCGTTTACAGTATAGGCGGCGGTCAAACTAAAAACCGTCATAGCTGAAGTATAATAAACCCTGTGTGGCAAATGATACATAAATCGGTGACGGATCATCAGCCTATATTAGACATTTTACAGCCAGCCTTCGACGTAAAAATATCAGTTTTGAGTCATCTTACATTCAGCGGCCTATCAAAGCCGCGCTAAAGTATAAATCGTGATATTTGTTTATTTATTAATATTAAATTAATAAATTATATTATATATTACACATTAATTAATAAATATTTAATAAATTAAAATATATATTTCACTTTAACCCAATTGTCATAATAGTACAACAATGGAATGATATTTATTACTCAGTTTATATTTCGTATTGGGGGATAAAGTGACTGAGAAATCACTAGCTTTGGCCGGGACCAGCATTGTCGAGGAAATGGCGCTGGAAATTCCGCCGTTTCACAAGGATATTACCTGTCAGATGGCCTGTAAATATTTTGCGGACAATCCAGACACTTTATGTGTTGCGGTGGTGGACGGCGAACATCCCATCGGACTGATCAACCGTGATGAATTTCTAACCCTTTATACCGGCCATTTCGCCCATGCGCTGCTGGACAAGAAACCCATTACTTATGCCGCGGACCCCGCCCCGCTGCTGGTCGACGCCAGTTTGGAGATTGGCATGGTGAGTTCGCGCATCGTGCATGAAAAACCAAGCGCCCTGCTGAAGGGATTTATCATCACCAAACAGGAACGCTATTTAGGCGTCGGCACGGCGCTTGGCCTGCTGAGGCATAGCGTAAATCGCGGCCAGGAACGCGAAGCCGCGCTGGAAGCGGCGCGGCGCGAAGCGGTGGAAGCGAATATGGCGAAAGTCATGTTTCTTGCCAATATGAGCCATGAATTGCGCACGCCGCTGAATGCGATCATCGGCTTTTCAGAAATCATGTCGTCCCAGATGTTTGGCCCGATGGGAAATGAGCGCTATCTGGAATATGCCAAGGATGTGCATAAAAGCGGTGACCATCTGCTTGGTCTGGTGAACGATATTCTGGATACTGCGCAGATTGAATCCGGGAATATGAAATTGCGCGATGAGGAAAGCGACCTGCACGACATCATCGATTATTGCCTTAACCAGGTCAGCCTGCAGGCCAAAACGGCGCAGATCAATCTCCATGAAAAGGTCAATTTCGGCATGCCCGCGGTCATGGCGGATTCCCGCAAACTAAAACAGATCCTGCTTAATCTGCTTTCAAACGCTATTAAATTTACACCGGCCGGCGGCAATGTCTCGCTGTGCGTCCGTTATGCCGGAAACGGTGATCTGGAAATTTCAGTCGCGGATACCGGAATCGGAATTGAGAAAGAAAATATTCCGCGGGTTTTACAAAAATTCGGACAGGTCGAGAACAGCATGCAACGCAACTATGCCGGAGTTGGGCTTGGGCTGCCACTGGCCAAGGCACTGGTTGAATTGCATGGCGGCAAATTTTGGATCGACAGTGTTCTGGGTAAAGGCACGACTGTAGCGTTTACCCTGCCGCGATCCCGTTTAATGACGCCGATGAAACAGGCCAGAATCTGAACCCGCAGAGGCTGCACATGGCGCGCGGCAAGCAGGAAAATAAAATGTCAGACGGCCTGTAAGCCGGGTTCTGTACCCGCTTGCGCGGGTGATGACCATTCATCTGGGACGCCTGTTACCAGACGCCTCGTGCGACCTACCCGGATGGCGGCCCAAAAACATGCCTGCCGCGCGAAGCGGCGCCATCCCTATTTGGTCTTGCTCCCGATGGGGCTTGCCGTGCCGCCTCTGTTACCAGACGCGCGGTGCGCTCTTACCGCACCCTTTCACCCTTGCCGCCCGAGCCGGGGCTGCGGATGGCGGTTTGCTTTCTGTGGCGCTTTCCCTGGGGTTGCCCCCGCCGGGCATTACCCGGCACCGTGTTTTCGTGGAGCCCGGACTTTCCTCTCCCGCAAGCGGAAGCGGCCATCCGGCCATCTGACGCTTTATATATCAGGTGCTTGGTGGACAACGTCAAGAACTACTGAGCGCAGACGGCGGCCCCCGTTAAGGGGCCGCCGTTCGAAACTCCATATTTTATAGGGTAATTTATGCTTTGCGGCGCCGCGTCAGCCCGATACCCGCCAAACCTGCGCCTAACAGGCCCATGGTCATCGGTTCGGGAACTCCCTGTGTATTGGACCAATGCGCCGTATAATCAACACAAACAGCACCAGAGATGCTCGTATCACCGCAGAAATTATACGCCTGCATAATAGTTGCGGAGAAGCCTGTCGAACCATTGATTGTCGCATCCGTATATACCAGAGCGTCATTTACGGAATAAACGTAAGACGTTCCTGTGTACTCAATGGAGAAAGCCATCCAGTTATTGTAGGCGACGGGGGTCAGAAGATCAACCCATCCGTCAATAATATCACCATCCCAGACGCGCAGACGCGGGGCGCCGCCGTAATTGGTAAAGCCGATGATGGGATAGTCCGAAACAGAGGAGCCGTCCGTCATCACGCCCCACATATCACTGCGAACATGCCCATTGGCCGAATCTTCCCATTCCACCGGAATGTAGAGATCCGCCGAAAGGACGGACCCGGCACCGCCGCTGATAGCGTGTTGCCGCCCCTGGGTGTTGTAAAATGTACTCTGAAAGCCACCCGACCGGCTGGTCAATCCATCGGCATCATCAATGCCGATACCAAGGACATCGTTGCGTCCCTGGAATATCCCGACATTGGCGAAACTGGCCGGATCGTACCGGTCGGTAACCCAGCCAATCGGCACATCACCAAAGTCAGGCATCACAGCCGCAGCGTTCGCCGCAGCCACCATTCCACAAGATAGGCCAGCGCTACTTAGTAAAATAAAAACGAACTTCTTCATTTGTCAGTCCTTCTATTGATAAGGTTTTCCGTCCGGGATAATTCCCGCTTGATTTATGTATTTGTGCTAAGATCGAAATCTGGCACGCTAATACCAGCCGGTGCCATGCTTACATTCGGTCGGACCTCAGTTTACCACCCCCGCAAATGCTGTCAACGCAAGTGTGACGTCACACTGTTGTTTTTATGCGCTCTCAAGCAATTTGGTCCAGCAATGCTGTCAGTATGGCCAGGATATGCGCATCGGCCACGCCATCGACCCTGTCCGGGCGGAAATGGCGCTGAAATGCGCTGATCACCGCGCGCGTCCGAACCCCAAAAATGCCGGTTTGCGGAATGTCATAGCCATAGCGCGCCAGCCTTTGTTGCAGGCTGAGAGTATCGGGTGAAGCGGCCGCATCAAAACAGACCTGATCCGGCCACACGCCGACGCCCTGCGCGGCCAGCCACTGCCAGTCAAACAGTTCGCCCGGATCGCATTTGCGCCCCGGCGCCACATCCGAATGGCCCAGCACGCGGTGCGCCGTAATCGGATGACGCGCTAAAATCTGCTGGCAAAGAAGGGCCAGCGCCTGCATTTGCGGCAGGGGGAAATTACGATAGCCCAGATCGTGCCCCGGATTGACCAGTTCTATCCCGATCGAGCGGCTGTTAATATCGCGTTCGCCCGCCCAGAAAGAAACGCCCGCATGCCAGGCGCGATATTCCTCGGCCACAAGCTGATAAATCAACCCCGCCTCATCAATCAGATAATGCGCGCTGACCCTTGCATCCCTGTCGCACAGACGCGCCAGCGCATCTTCGGAGGACGCCATGCCGGTATAATGCAGCAGCAGTATATCCACCGGACCGCCGATGCGGACATTGAAATTGGGGGAGGGGCGCGCAATGATCCGCAAATCTATCCCCCTGTGTCCACCAGTGCCTTTTGGCGGCTGGAAACTATTGCGACGCCGATCAATGTTATGACCCCGCCAATGATAATGCGCGGCGTGATTGTATCGCCTAACAGAGTCACCCCAAAGATCACACCCCATACCGGCGATAGCAAAGTCAGTGGCGCGGTTTGTGTCACCTCATAACGCTGCAACAAATAATACATGCCGGTATGGCCGATCAGGCTTGTCCCTAATACCGTATATAGCACCCCTCCCCAGCCAGACCAGCTTGCCTGGCTCATGGCGGCGATCTGCCCGTCCTCCATCAGCAGCGACAAGGGCGCCAGCACCGGCCAGCTTAACAGCGCGATCCAGGCCTGAAGTTCAAACATGCCAACATTTTCAAGTCGGCGCATATAGATCATCGCAACCGATCCAACCAGCGCCGCCAGGATCACCAGGATCAACCCCTTCAGATACTGAAACACCACGGGATCAAAGCCAATGATCATCACCCCGGCAAATGAGGCGGAAATACCCGCCCATCGTTTCCAGTGAACTTTTTCCTTCAAGAAGATAATCGACATGATGGTGGCGAACGGAACGCCAAGCTGACCCGCGATGGCGATGGTCGAAACATCATGCGCCGCCGCCAGCCCCATGTAAAAGATGGCGAAATGCACCCCGCCCATGGTCATGGAGATAATGGCGATGGCGCCCATCTGCCCGCGATGCCATTTCAAAAATGGAAGCAGAACAAGGCTGAGCAGAAAAAACCGCAAGCCTGTAAACAGGATCGGCGGCAGCTCGTTTACGCCCGCCTTGCCGGCGACGTAATTGAACCCCCACACCAATGTAATGAACAGGATAAGGGCAAGGTGCGGAGGTGACATTGAGTGGTTCTAATTGATGCCGCGCTGTTTGGCAATCTTGTCGTAGGCGTCATTTATGGTGGCGATCTTGGCATTTGCCACCATGACAAACTCTTCCGGCAGGCCCTGCGCAACCAGAAGATCCGGATGGTTTTCGCGAGCCAGCCGGCGATAGGTCTGTTTGATCACCGCATCCGTTGCGCCAGGTTCAATGCCAAGTATCACATAGGGATCGGCGGCGTCCGCCCCAATATGGCCGGCGCGGATGCGCGCCCAGTCGGCATCGTTAAAGCCAAATATTTCCGCCACCGAACGCAGAAACACTTCTTCCTTTGGATGAAACACATTGTCCGCCTTGGCGATGAAAAACAGGCCATCCAGCAGGTCTTCCAGCACGCGCGGCTTGGCGCGGAACATGCCGGCAATCTGTTTGGCGTAAAGCTCGTATCCAGCAACATCCTTGCGGGCCAGATCAAAAACGCGCGCCACATTGGCCAGCTCGTCTGGCGGCACGTCAAAAACCTGCTTAAAGGCGTCCACCTCGGCGCGCGAAACATAGCCATCGGCCTTCGCCATTTTGGCGCCCAGCGCAATAACCCCGATGGTGAAAGCAACCCGGTTTGTGTCTCCGCGCGGGTCAAACGGGTTTGCGGGGCCGGTTTTTTCGTCCCGGTCGAGGGCAAAATGCCCGGCCAGCATGCCAAGCAGAACCCCCAGCGGCCCCCCCAGAGCAAGGCCCGCTGCGGCGCCAAACAATTTTCCCCATTTCGGCATTGCATAATCCCTCCGCCCCGCTGAGGCAGGGGCGGTACAGTATTAGCGCAACGTCTTATGGTTTAACAGATGGATGCAATCAGGCGTGCGCTTTTATCAATCGATCCAGTTTTTCCGCAAACTCGGCGCGCTGCAAATGCGTCAGATCAAATTCAAGCGCCACGGATTTCGGCAGCCTGCGAACCACGCGCGCCGGAACCTCGCCAAAACCCTTCAGCCCAAAACAGACATCCATTCCATTCCGGGGCACCACTGCGCAACGCAATTGCGCGCCGCCAGTCGAGATGTCCAGAAGCTCTGCCGAATAGACTTCATTATTGATCGTCAGCATCGCATCGGCTTTTACCGGGTTGCGCCGGTATTCACGCCTTTCGGCAACGCTCAGGCGCACATGCCCGGTGGGATCGCTGCGGCGTGAGGATGCCAGAGTTGCTGCTTCCCGGTAAGATGATTTCATTTTTTTTCTCCCCAAAGGTTTCTTTAAGTAAAGCTAGCCCAGAGATGTTAAGATTTGGTTTGAATTTTGATCTGGGCGAGTTTTTATGCAAAGCGTGGCAAAAATGCGGCCCGATTATGGTGAAAAAATATTAAATGGCGCAGCCCATATCAGCACGAAACAAATGCCACACATGCGTTACAGGGCCTGTTCGCGGACGCAGTAATTTTTACGCCACCGCTTTGCCGCGTTCGCCCGGCGTATAATTAAGATTGGAAGCAAGCCAGCGCTCCACCTCTTCCAGGGGCATGCCCTTGCGGGCGGCGTAATCCGCCACCTGATCCGGATCAATGCGGCCCACGCCAAAATAGCGGCATTCCGGATGGCTGAAATAATAGCCGCTGACCGAAGCCGCAGGCCACATGGCGAAATTCTCCGTCAACTGAATACCCGCATTTTTTTCCGCCTTCAGCAGATCAAACAGGGTGCGCTTTTCGGTATGGTCCGGACAGGCCGGATAGCCGGGCGCCGGGCGGATACCGCGATAGGCTTCGGCAATCAATGCCGCATTATCCAGTTTTTCATCCGGCGCATAACCCCAGTAAAGTTTGCGCACCTGAGCATGCATATGCTCGG
>JAHHGO010000078.1 GCA_023252275.1 Alphaproteobacteria bacterium | reverse complement strand
CGTCGGCGTCGACCGTCAACGCCTCGATCGGCGCCAGCGTGACCGACACCCTGGCGCGCACGCTGCTGAACTCCAGCAGCAACACGCTGGATCTGTTTGTCGCCGCGACCAACAACGCGTTGAGCGGCATTGCCGGCGATCTGCGTGCTGTCGAAGCGCAGAACGGCTTCGTCAAGTCAATTTCCGACGCGACCGAAAAGGGCCTTGGCGCGCTTGTCGACGCCGATCTGGCCAAGGCGAGCAGCAGGCTGCAGGCGTTGCAGGCGCAGCAGCAGCTGGCGACGCAGGCGATCACAATCGCCAACCAGGCGCCGTCGGTTCTGCTGGCGCTGTTCCGCTAATAGCGGATAGCTAACAGATTGTAAAAGGCAGAGGGCGGGTGATTATCCGCCCTCTTTTTTTGTTCGCTGTCGTCTGTTCTTTGTCTTTCGCCCGGCAAAAATTTCCCCCGCCCGGCACATTTTGCCGGGGTGGAATTGCCGGAATATTGTTAATTAATGGTCCGATTAACGCTCCTTAAGCTTAAGTTAAGTTAACCTATTGATAAATATTGTATAATTGGGACGAACTTGCCGGGTAGGCAAGTTTTATCCGGCAATAATGGCATAGGGGTTGCGCATTGCAGGGCAGGCCAAAATGGCCAGGCAGCGTCGTGCCGCAAGGCATGATGTTGCCGCTCAATCCAGAATGGAGAAAGCAAGTATGACAACTATCCATACAAATCCCGGCGCCCTTGTGGCCCAGCAGACCCTGCGCAACATCACCAGCAGCCTGGACAAGGTTTCCAAACAAATCCAGACCGGCTACAAGGTCGCCGACGCCAAGGACGACGCGTCGACCTTTGCGGTGGCCCAGGGCCTGCGCGCCAACGTGTCCTCGCTGGGCGCGGTGCAGCAGAGCCTGAGCGGCGCGGTCGGTCTGGCCGAGGTGGGCCTTGCCGGCGCCACGGCGGTGTCCAACCTGTTCTCCGACATCAAGGCGAAGCTGACCCAGTTGGCGGACGGCTCGATCACGGCGACGCAGCGCACGACCTATAGCACCGACCTTAAGGACCTTGCGCAGCAGGCCAAGGATCTGATCTCACAGGCCAAGTTCAATGGCACCAATCTGTTGAACAACACCACGGCGATCAGCTTCATTGCCGACACGGTGGGCACACAGATCAGCATCACGGGCGTGCAGGTCTTTACGTCCGCCTCCACGTTCAACGCCTCGATCGGCGCCAGCGTGACCGACACCCTGGCGCGCACGCTGCTGAACTCCAGCAGCAACACGCTGGATCTGTTCGTGGCCGCCACCAATAACGCGCTCAGCGGCATCGCCGGTGATCTGCGCGCGATCGAATCGCAGAACAACTTCGTGAAGTCGATTTCCGACGCGACGGAAAAGGGTCTTGGCGCGCTTGTCGACGCCGATCTGGCCAAGGCGAGCAGCAGGCTGCAGGCGTTGCAGGCGCAGCAGCAGCTGGCGACGCAGGCGATCACCATCGCCAACCAGGCGCCGTCGGTGCTTCTGGCGCTGTTCCGTTAATAGCGGATAGCTAACAGATCATAAAAGCCAGAGGGCGGGTGATTATCCGCCCTCTGTTTTTTTGATCTCTGTCTTTTGCCCACTGTCTTGCGTATCCTTTCCAATAGTTTCGATACCGGCATAATCTTCGTCCCGGATCCGGTTGATTAAAATATTTACCGCATCCATGGGCGTACCGATGCCGCGCAGCACCTGACCCGCAAGCGCAAGGCTTGCCTCCAATGTTTCAGGCACAATGCCGGTCGCGCCCAACAGCTCCAGTTCACGCGAGTGCGACGCGTCGCGCGCCCGGACATAGACGGGAATGTCTGGCCAACGGGTGCGGATGGCTGCAAGTGTCTTTTTCGCCGTCAGGGGCTTGTCGATGGTCAGCACCAATGCCGCCGCGGTTCCGATGCCAAGCTGTTCCAGCACCTCGGTCCGCTCTACATCGCCATAATAGATGGGCATGCCGGCCAGCCTTTGTTTCTTTGAGGCGAGCGGGTCGATATCGAGCGCCAGATAAGGCGCCTTCTGCATGGTCAGCAGGGCGGCGATGGTTTGTCCAACCCGTCCAAATCCGGCGATGATGACATGCCCCTGAAGGGCGTCAGGGTTAATGGAAGATAAATAGGTTTCCTGTTGTTCCGCTGCCGGGCGGGTTTGGCGTTCCAGCCAATGTCCCAAAGGCAGCATCAGCGGCGTCAGCGCCATGGACAGCGCGGCGACTATCATCATGAATTGCCCCGTGCCCTGATCCAGCACGCCGGCGGCCAAAGTGGCGCCGATGGCGAGAAGCGCAAATTCACCCCCCGGCCCGAGCAGAAGGGAACCCCGCAGAATTACCGGCCGGGGCAGGTTGAACAGCCAGCCCGCGACGGCAAAGATAATGACCTTTAGCAGGATCAGACCTATGACGGACGCCCCAACCAGAAACGCCCGGTCCAGCACCGCGCTGAAATCGATGCCCATGCCGACGCCAATAAAGAACAGGCCAAGCAGCAATCCCTTGAAGGGCTGAATGTCGGCTTCGACCTGGTGGCGGAACTCGGTTTCCGCCAGCAGCATACCGGCAAGAAACGCGCCCAGCGCCATTGGCAATCCCGCCAGCCCGGTGCCAATCGCGGTCGCCAGGATAGCCAGCAAGGTCATGGCCATCAGCAATTCGGGACTATGCGCCCCCGCCACCATGCGAAACAGCGGGCGCAGGGTTAAGCGGCCGATAAGGATGATGACGGCAATTGCTATGACGGATTTGCCAAATGCGAAGATCAGGTCAATGGGCAGCGGTTCCGTTCCGGCGCCAAGTGCATTTACTGCGATCAGCAGGGGCACCACGGCAAGATCCTGCAATAGCAGGACGGCAAACACCGTACGACCGAAAGGAGAAGAGAATTCATCTTTTTCAATCAGCAATTGGGTAATGATGGCTGTTGAGGAAAGCGCCAGGCACACGCCCAGAATGATTGCGGCCTGCGGCGGATTTCCCCAGGCCCAGGCGATGGCGCCAATGCTCAGGCCGGTCGCCGCGACCTGCAACCCGCCCAGTCCGAAAATGAGCCGCGACATGCTGCGCAGGCGGTCGAATGACAGATCAAGGCCAATGGTGAACAGAAGAAAAATTACGCCGAATTCGCCAAGCTGCCGCGCGCCTTCAACATCCGCGATGGCTTTCAGCCCATACGGGCCAATGATGGCGCCGACCAGCAGGTAACCCAGAACCGGGCTGGTTTTGAGACGGCGGAAAAGCGGCACGACCAGAACGGCGCACAGCAGAAAAATGACGATTTCGCGAAGATGCGGCGAGACCTGAATAATGGATGCTGGCGATGTAACTTCCTCCATCAGCTATTCTGGCTGCCTGCGGACAAGCGCGGAAATCCGGCGAGCAATATTCCTGGCGCGTGAGGCGCCCTCCGTCAGCCAGACGCGGCTCATTTGATAAATTCCATGTTTACCATGCATGGCCAGGTGCGCGCGCAACGCGGTGGGCAGCGCCAGCGCGCAGGGAGTCACCAGCAGGGTAAGGAACGTGGCGAAGCTGAGGCCGAACACCACGGCGGTCGCCATCTGCACCCACCAGGATGCGGAGGGTGAGCCATATAAAATTTCACGGTTAATAAAATTAAACTCAATCTTCAGCATCATTGGCAGCAGGCCGGCAATGGTGGTGAACGTGGTCAGCACCACCGGGCGCAGGCGCTGCGCCCCGGTGCGCACGATGGCGTCATGAAGCGGGAAGCCTTCGCGGATAAGCTGCTGATAGGTGTCGATCAGAATTATATTATTCTTCACCACGATGCCGGTCAGCGCGACGATGCCGGTGCCGGTCATGATGACGCTGAATGTCTGCCCAGTGATGAGAAGACCCAGAAACACCCCGACCGTGGACATGATAACGGCGGAAAGGATCAGCGCGGAATGATAAAAACTGTTGAACTGGGTAATCAGAATGATCGCGATCAGAAACAGCGCCGCCGAAAAAGCCACAATCAGGAAATCGCGCGCCTCGCGCTGTTTTTCGTCGGCGCCGCGGAAGCGCACCTTGATGTCAGAATCAAGACCCGCGCCTTTCAGCCATTGTGAAATTTCGTTTACCTTGTCGCTGGCCAGAACCCCATCCGCCGTATCGGCGCTGATGGTCATGATATTATTCCCGTCGATCCGCTCAATCGTGCCGGTGCTGGGCTGCGCGGTGCGGGTAATGAAGTTGGAAACCGGGATCAGCCCGTCGCGGGTGCGCACCCGCAACCGGTCAAGCTGATCAATGTTACGGTCCGTGAAAGGATAGCGAACCCGGATTTCCACCTCGTCTTCTGAATCATCGGGGCGGTAGTCGCCTATTTCCACCCCATCCGTAATCATCAGCACCATGACGCCGATATTGGTGATGTCCGCGCCAAAGCGCCCTGCCTGTGTGCGGTCAACTTTAACGTGCCATTCGATGCCGGGCAGCGGACGGCTGTCTTCAATGTCTATTAACCCTGTTACCTCGTTGTGCATGAAATCGGCGATGCGGGCAAGTGCTGCGTTGAGTTTCTCTTTGTTGTGCGACGATATTTCCAGAATAATGTCCTTGGTGACCGGCGGGCCGCCTTCGCGTTTGCGCAACTGTACGCGGATGCCGGGGATGTTCCGGGTGCGTTCGCGAATTTCCGCCAATATCGCATTCATGCCGCGCTCGCGCGCGTTCCAGTCCGCAAGCTCGATGCGTATGGTGCCGATGCTGTCACGCGGCGCGCCCTCGCGGTTGCCGCCGGTATTGCGTCCGGTATGGGTGAACACGGTGCGGATATCCTTCACGGCAAGCACCTGGCGTTCAACCTCGATGACCAGATCGGACATTTCCTGGGCGGACAGGTTTCCCCGCGCCGCCACATGGATAATGGCGCCATCCGATTCCGTATCGGTGAAAAACTCCAGCCCCTTGCCGAAACCGGCATAGGCGGCGGTGACGACGATCAGGGAGGCGGCGGCGGTCCCGATCACCTTTAGCGGATGATGCAGCAGCCGCGCGATCAGCCGCGCATACAGGCCGGTGAAGCCGGCAAGCTCGTTCAGATCCCCTTGTTCTGAAGCCTTGACCGATTTCAGGGTTTGCACATCATCCGTGCTGGGCTTGCCCAATATGGCTCCCAGCGCGGGAACAAAAACAATCGCCACCAGCAGCGACGCTGACATCACGAAAATCATGGTTAGCGGCAGGTAACGCATGAATTTGCCAGTCACGTCCGGCCAGAACAGCATCGGTAAAAACGCCACCAGGGTGGTCGCGGTGGATGAAACGATGGGCCAGAACATGCGCCTGGCGGCGGCGATATAGGCCTGCGCGCGTGGGGCCCCCTCGATCATCTGGCGGTCTGCATATTCCACCACAATGATGGTGTCATCGACCAGCATGCCGACGGATAGGATCAGGCCAAACATCACCATCATGTTGATGGTCAGCCCGGTCAGCCCAAAAAGCATGAAGCCGATCAGATAGGACGCCGGAATCGCAATGCCAACCAGCATGGCTGATCGTAATCCAAGCGCTGACAGCACCACGATCATCACCAGCGCCACGGCGGTCAGCACCGCGGCTTCAAGGCTGCCCAGCATGCTGAGTATCCAGCGCGAGTCATCCTGCGCAACCGATAGCTGGATACTGGGCGGAAGCAGTTTGCGCTGCTCCTCGACAACGGCGCGCACGCTCTGGGTCGTGTCGAGAATATTATAGCCAAGGCGCTTGGAAATCGTGATCGAAACCGACGGTTTGCCGTTCAGCCTGGCATAGGAGTAACGGTCCTTGAAGGTGCGCCGTATGTCGGTCAGATCCCCCAGCGTGACGGCGCCGTCGCCAACCACCCGGACCGGCAGGCTGAAAACATCGGCGGCGGTTTCAAACAGGCCCGGCACCTTGACTGCGAACCGCCCCTGGCCTGTATCCAGCACGCCCGCCGCGATCATGCGGTTATTCAGGGTCACAGCATCCAGTAATTCCCGTGGCGAGATGTTATAGGATTCCAGTTTGGACGGATCGACCACCACCTCCAGCAGTTCCTCGCGATGCCCGCCAATCTCGGCCTTCAGGACGGATGGGATGGCCTCGATGGCGTCCTGCAGAATGCGCGCATGGCGCAGTAAGGTGCGTTCGGGCGCTTCGCCGGACAGGGTTACGGTGATCACCGGAAACAGGCTGGCGTTAAATTCGAGCACAATAGGGTCTTCGGTGTCATCAGGCAGGTCGGTCTTGGCCAGATCAACCTGTTCGCGCACGTCGATCAGGGCTTTTTGCTGATCAAAATTCACATCGAATTCGAGATAAAATCCGGCATGGCCCTGGGCTGCGACCGAGCGCATTTCTTTCAGCCCTTCGACACTGCGCAGCTTGGCCTCCATGGGTTTGACCAGCAGCCGCTCCGCATCCTCGGGAGAAATACCGGGATGCGGCGCAGAGACAAACACAAATGGAATGGGCACGTCCGGGTCGGCTTCCTTGGGAACCGTGAGATAGGAATATAGCCCGGCCAGCAGCATCGCCACGAGGATGGTCAGGACCATCCGCTGCCGCGCAATGAGATTATCCAGCAGCCCTGTCACGATGCGTCCTTCGGGCCGGAGGGCGTTTTATAGGTCACGTCCACCAGCACCCCATCCGAAACATATTCCTGGCCAACGGTAATGACGTTGGCAATTTTGGGCAGTCCGGTAATCCAGACGCCGTCGGACATATTGGCGATGATCGTAACCGGCATAAACCGGGCGCGGCTCTGTTCATCCACGATGCGCACACCGACAATACCTGCATCATTCAGCGTCAGAATGGCGGGCGTGATGAAATGCGCCTGAACCTGCGCGGTGCGGATGCGAATATCAGCGGTAATCCCGTCGCGCAGGGTGTTCTGCGGATTGGCTGTTTCCAGTTCAATGCGAAAAGTTCGGGTGGCGGGATCGGCGGTGGCGGCGACGAAGCGCACCACGCCCTGCACGGTTTCTCCGGTTATCAGTTGCGCGCCGCCGGTGTCGCCAACCCGGAAGGCGCCCACGTCACGTTCGGACACCTGGCCGATCAGCAGCATCGGGTCGCTATCCACAATCCGGGCGCAGACGCCGCCTTCATTCAGGAAATCGCCGATTTCAGCGGGCAGCTCTTCGACCACCCCGTCAAACGGGGCGAGTATGCTGATATCCGACATGGCGATTTCGGCGCGTTTCAGGGCCGCCTGCGCCGCGTCCAGCGCGGCTTTTGCGGCGGCCACCTGGCTGGGCGAACGATGTCCCTTGCGCGCCAGTTCTGTAGCGGCGGTATAGTCCAGCCTGCGGCTGGCGACCAAGGCGCGGGCCTCGTCCGAGTTGGCGCCACGCGCGTCAACCGTCAGTTTACAGATCAGATCGCCTTCTTTTACCTGTGAACCTTTTGCGAAGGGCAGGGCGCGGACATGGCCCTGAACACGGGTGCGCAGCTCCACATTGCGGTTGGCCTCGGTGCGGCCGCGAATGATCGCTTCGCCCTGGCGCATCTGCGCGGTGATGGTTTCGCCGCGCACGGCGACACGAGTTGCGGCTTTTGCTGGCTCGGCATTATGGGCCTCCGGCGCATGATCGCCAAATTGCCCGGACAGCATCCACGCCCCTATCATAAGAGCCACGCCGCCAGCGGTCAGATAAGAGCGTTTCATATTCTTCACAATCGAAATGGCAACACGCGAAGGCGTGTGCGGTTAGGGCGCTTTGTGAACGGATTGAAGCATACATGGCTTTCGAGCGTGTGGCCGATCCCCTCCCTGTCCCTCCCCTTTGCAAGGGGAGGGGACGCCATACGCAACTTCTCCCTCCCCCTGAAAGGGGGAAGGGCCGGGGAGGGGGTCAGAGGCATGCGGCATAGCGCAGCGCCTGCATGATGTCCTCACGCTCCAGGTAGGGGTAATCAACGAGAATTTCATCGACGCTGTGGCCCGCGCCAATTTGCCCTGCGATCATGCCGACTGTGACGCGCATCCCCCGGATGCAGGCCCGGCCGCCCATTACCTCGGGCTGCTGGGTAATACGGCCTAATTGTTCCATGCTTTATTCCTTTCGAAAGGCGTGTTCCATCTATTTTTAATCACCTCGATTAACCAGCCTTGCGGCGGGCTTTGGCAGGCATGATAGCAGGTTTGACGATCTGTTTCAGGAATTGCCCGGTATGGCTTTCAGCTACGCCCGCGATTTCCGCCGGTGTGCCTTCGGCGACAATGCGTCCCCCGCCATCGCCGCCTTCCGGGCCCAGATCAATGACCCAGTCCGCGGTCTTGATGACCTCAAGATTATGCTCGATCACCACCATTGTGTTTCCCGTGTCTACAAGCTCCTGCAATACTTCCAGCAGTTTTTTGACATCTTCAAAGTGCAATCCGGTGGTCGGTTCGTCGAGTATATATAGCGTGCGGCCGGTGGCGCGGCGCGCCAGTTCCTTCGCCAGCTTCACCCTCTGCGCCTCGCCGCCGGACAGGGTGGTCGCCTGCTGCCCGACCTTGATATAGCCCAGCCCCACACGTTGCAATGTTACAAGTTTATCGCGGATCGATGGCACGGCCTTGAAAAATTCCGCCGCAGCATCGACGGTCATATCCAGCACATCGGCGATGCTTTTGTCGCGGAAGGTGATCTCGAGCGTTTCCCGGTTATAGCGCCGCCCCTTGCAGATATCGCATTGCACATAGACATCGGGCAGAAAGTGCATTTCGATCTTGATCACGCCGTCGCCCTGACAGGCCTCGCAGCGCCCGCCCTTGACGTTAAAGGAAAACCGGCCCGCTCTGTAGCCGCGCGTACTGGCCTCCGGCAATCCGGCGAACCAGTCGCGGATGGGCGAAAAGGCGCCTGTATAGGTGGCCGGGTTGGAACGTGGTGTGCGGCCAATGGGCGACTGGTCGATGTCTATGACCTTGTCCAGCAGCTCCAGCCCGTCAATGCGTTTATGCGCGCCGGCCAGTTCGCGCGCGCCATTCAGTTTGCGCGCCGCCGCCTTGTACAGGGTTTCGATAATCAGCGTGGATTTGCCGCCGCCCGATACGCCGGTAATGCAGGTGAACGCGCCAAGCGGAATATGCGCATCGACATTTTTAAGATTATTGGCGCTGGCGCCGATAATGCTCAGCATGCGTTTGGGATGTATGGGCCGGGGCATTTCCCGCGCCGGAATTTGCCGTGTCCCGTTCAGATATTGTCCGGTCAGGCTGCGCGGATTATCCATAATTTCCTGCGGCGCGCCCCGCGCTACAATATGGCCGCCATGCACGCCAGCGCCCGGCCCCATATCGACGACATAATCGGCGCAGCGGATGGCTTCGTCATCATGCTCGACCACGATCACCGTATTACCCAGATCGCGCAGATTTTTCAGCGTCGCCAGCAGGCGGGCATTGTCGCGCTGATGCAGGCCGATCGAGGGTTCATCCAGCACATAGAGCACGCCGGTCAGTCCGGAGCCGATCTGCGACGCCAGCCGGATGCGTTGTGATTCACCGCCCGACAGGGTGCCGGAATTACGCGCCAGCGTCAGATATTCCAGCCCCACATCATTGAGAAAGCCGAGGCGTTCACGAATTTCCTTCAGAATTCGCGCGGCGATTTCCTGCTGCTGCGATGTCAGGCTTGCGGGCAGCGCATCAAACCAGCGGCTGGCCTGACGGATCGACATTTCGGTTACCTGCGAAATATGCAGACCGTCCAGTTTCACCGCCAGCGCTTCAGGCTTCAGACGGTTTCCGGAACAGATTTCGCAGGCGGTGATGCGCTGATATTTCTCGATCTCCTCGCGCGCCCAGCTGCTGTCGGTCTCGCGGTAACGGCGATCCAGATTGGTGATCACGCCTTCAAAGGGTTTGCTGATCTGATATTTGCGTTCGCCATCCACATAGGACATGCGGATGATTTCTTCGCCCGAGCCATACAGAATGGTGTCGCGCGCGATTTTGGGAATGTCTTTCCAGGCCAGGTTGACGGAAAATTTGAAATGCCGCGCCAGACTGTCCAGGGTCTGATTGTAATAGGCGGCAGTGGAGCGCGCCCAGGGCGCAACCGCGCCGCCGCGCAGGCTGAGCGTATCGTCTGGAATGATCAGATCGGGATCGATCACCATTTCCGTGCCCAGCCCATCGCAGGCCGGGCAGGCGCCAAACGGATTGTTGAACGAAAACAGGCGCGGCTCAATCTCGGTTATGGTGAAGCCGGAAACCGGGCAGGCGAATTTCGCCGAAAAAATAATCCGCTGCGTGGCGTCATCCGCCATTTCCGCAACGGCAATGCCATCGCCAATGCCCAGCGCGGTTTCAAAACTGTCGGCAAGGCGGCTTTGCATATCCGGGCGGATGATGATGCGGTCCACCACCACGTCAATATCATGTTTGATTTTCTTGTTCAGTTCTGGGGCGGCGTCAATTTCATAATAGGCGCCATCGATTTTGACGCGCTGAAAACCACGCTTCATCAGATCGGCCAGTTCCTTGCGATATTCGCCCTTGCGCCCGCGCACCAGCGGCGCGAGCAAAAACAGCCGCGCGCCTTCGGGCAGGGCGGTGATTTTGTCCACCATCTGGCTGACCGTCTGGCTTTCGATGGGCAGGCCGGTGGCGGGCGAATAGGGCACGCCCACACGCGCGAACAGCAGCCGCATATAGTCGTAAATTTCCGTCACCGTGCCAACGGTCGAGCGCGGATTGCGCGAGGTGGTTTTCTGTTCGATGGAAATGGCGGGGCTCAGCCCTTCAATATGATCGACATCGGGCTTCTGCATCATTTCCAGAAATTGCCGCGCATAGGCCGACAGGCTTTCCACATAGCGCCGCTGGCCCTCGGCATAGATGGTGTCGAACGCCAGCGAGCTTTTGCCGGACCCGGACAGGCCGGTAATGACGATCAGCGAATCCCGGGGCAGGTCGACATCAATATTCGCCAGATTATGTTCGCGCGCGCCTCGGACCGAAATGTATTTCTGCATGGGGAGAAGATAAGCCTGATCTGGAGGGAATCATCGGGAACATTATAGGAACAAAAATTCACAACGTCATTCTATCATAAGGGCAACCGGCTGGCACATGGATTGCTAGCTAGGGGCACAAGGAGAATCCTATGCCCTATCCGATCAGTACCCTGGACCCCACGCGATTTGCCGGTATTTCCAGGGCATTACAAAATGCCAGTGATAAAACCGGCACCGGATTTGACCATCTGGTCAATACGGCGATGCGTGAAAGCGCCTTGAATCCAAAGGCAAAAGCCAGCACCAGCAGCGCTTCCGGCATGTTTCAGTTCATCGAACAGACATGGTTAACCATGGTCAAGCAGCATGGCGCGGAACATGGCCTTGTTGAGCAGGCGGACGCCATCGTCAAGGACGCCAGAGGCCGGTATATAGTGCCGGACCCGGCGACGCGGAAGGAAATTCTTGCCCTGCGCAAGGACACGGATATTTCGGCGCTGATGGCCGGAGAATTAACCAATGATAATCGGAAGATACTGGAAAACCGGCTGGACCGCGGCGTCGATGGCGGCGAATTATATGCGGCCCATGTTCTGGGTGCGCACGGCGCGGTCAAGCTGATCAGGGCGGCGGAACAGAACCCCACGGCCAATGCGGCCAATCTGTTTCCATCGGCTGCGCGCGCCAATCATGGGATTTTCTATGAAAAGAGCCACGCGCGCAGCGTAGCCGAAGTGGCGGATTTCCTGGCCAGCAAGGCGAAAGGGCCTGCTGTGGAACTGCTTTATGCGGCGAACACGCCGTCAAACAAGCCTTCAACCCCGGCGTCATCAGACTTTGCCAGCATCGGCCTGCCGTCCCTGCCTCCGGCAACCGCCTCATTTGCCGCGACGGGCAACAGCCTGGCCGGACTTGGACATAATTCCCGGATACTTGGCCCTGAAATGATCGCCATCATGGCCTCGCTGGATATGCCTGGCGTGGGCGGGTCTGAAAGCGGCCGTAAAAACCGCAACGAGGCGGGATCCTTCGGTCTGATCGGCTAGGTTTCCCGGCTGCCGCATAAATAACTTACTGCAACAGGTTTAATTCTCGCGGCATGTCCTCAGCAAGCTTGCAGTAAGGCCATGGCCTTATATATCCTTCCCCTATGGCGTCTGTTTCAGGCGCGCCCTAATTCCTGAAAGACTGGACCATGCAGTGGCGGCATGCGTCCGGATAAAATATGCAACAAGGGGAGTGGAGGAAGATGAGCCAGCAAATCACAGGATTACTAAACAAGACACCGGCGGAATTGGGTTTTGATCCGGGCGCGCTGCGCGAAAAATACCGCCATGAGCGCGACCGGCGCATTCACCCCGAAGGCGCGGCGCAATATCGCGAAATTGATGAACAGTTCGCGCATTTCAACAATGACCCCTATGTCGAGCCGGGCTTTACCCGCGAGCCATTGTTTGATGAAGTTGAAGTGCTGGTGATTGGCGGCGGTTTTGGCGGGCTGCTGGCGGGCGCGCGGCTGCGCGCGGCGGGCGTCAAAAGCCTGCGGATTATCGAAAAGGGCGGCGATTTTGGCGGCACCTGGTACTGGAACCGCTA
>JAHHGO010000077.1 GCA_023252275.1 Alphaproteobacteria bacterium | reverse complement strand
ATGCGCACATTGGTGAAAAATACCTCGTTGAAATTGGCCCCGCCGGAAATCTGCTTGATCGGTTTGACTTCGACGCCGGGCGATTTCATATCGAGGAAGAAGAAGGTCAGGCCCTTGTGTTTGGGCACGGTCGGATCGGAACGGGTGACGACAATGCCGAAGTCGCTGTAATGCGCGCCCGAAGTCCAGATTTTCTGGCCATTGACGATCCAGTCATCGCCGTCTTTTTCCGCGCGCATGCGGATACCCGCAAGATCGGACCCCGCCGCCGGTTCGGAAAACAGCTGGCACCAGATTTCCTCGCCATACAAAGCCGGTTTGACGTAACGCGCCAGATGTTCGGGTTTGCCATGCGCCATGACGGTCGGAATGCACATGCCCAGACCGATATCAAAAAAGCCGCCCGGGATATTATATTTGGCCTCTTCCTGCGAATAGATGACGTTCTGAATGCCGGTGCCGCCCATGCCGCCAAGTTCTTTTGGCCAGGTGATCTTGGCGTAACCCGCAGCCGCTTTCTTTGCCTGCCAAGCCCTGGCGATTTTCAGCGCCTCTTTTTCGTTCAACTCCGCGCCAAACATGCCCTGGCCAGCTTCCTTGGGCGCATTCGCCGCCAGCCATTCCTGCACCTGTTTGCGGAATTTGGCTTCTTCCGGTGTGTCTTCGAAATCCATTTGCGTGTTCTCCTATCCCGGATGATTAAGCGGCGTTACGCTTTTCAAGTTCACTGACCAGCCTGTCCTTCCAGGACAGGTGGCTGCCCAGCGACAGGCTGAGCCATTTGGCGCGGCGATAGAACAGGTGACAGTCAAACTCCCAGGTGAAGCCCATGCCGCCATGCGTCTGGATATTTTCCTTGGCGGCGTAATTGAACGCCTCGGTGGCGGCAACCCGCGAACCGGCCGCCGCGGCGGGCAGGTCGGGCGCATTGGTCGACAGCGCCCAGGCGCCGTAATAGCTGTTGGAGCGCGCCAGTTCGTTCTTGATATACATATCGGCCAGCTTGTGCTTGATCGCCTGGAACGAGGCGATGGGGCGGCCAAACGCATAGCGGTTCATGGCGTAATCTTTCGCCGCCGCCAGCGCCGCATCGGCGCCGCCGATCTGTTCAAACGCCACCAGCACCGCCGCGCGGTCCAGCACCTGCTGCAGCACCGCCCAGCCTTCGCCCTGCTTGCCCAGCAGTTCCGCCGGCGCGCCATCAAAGGTCACCGTGGACAGATTACGGGTCGGGTCGAGGGTCTTTAGCGGGGCGCGCGTAACAGCTTTGCCGGTCAGATCCACAATCGCCAGGGATACGGATTTTTCATCCGTGCCGCTGCCGGTTTTCACCACGACGATAGAAAAATTCGCCACATCGCCATCGGGCACGGGCATTTTGACGCCCTTCAGTCTGCCGCCTTCAAAGCTGACCTTCATGGTCCTTGGCGTCGCCGCCTGAACACCTTCGGACAGCGCCAGCGTGCCGATCATTTCACCGGCGGCAAGGGCCGGCAGATATTTTTGCTTCTGTTCCTCACTGCCCGCGATCAGCAGCGCTTCGGTCGCCAGATAGACCGAGGAGGAGAACGGCACCGGGGCCAGCGAGCGGCCAAGCTCTTCGGCGATCATGCACAATTCAAGATGACCGAGGCCGATACCACCATAGGCTTCCGGGATTGTGGTGCCGGTCCAGCCCATTTCAACAATGCCTTTCCACACATCCCTGGCATAGGTTTCATCCGTATCCAGGATATTGCGCACCACTTTCAGGCTGCATTTGTCGGTTAAAAATTTGTGCGCCTGATCTTTCAGCAGTTTCTGATCATCGGAGAAATCGAAATTCATGTCGGAGTTCCACCCTGTTGGAGATGAGATGTGTTTTAATGCGGCTAAAAAGGCCGCAGGCTTGGGCAGCAGAAAACATTGTCAGTCAATTGCTGACAAGAGTTTTCTTCGCTCCCCTGAGATTCAGATAGACAATTCAGCCGTCATTATAGGAGGGTTTGGCCCCGCCCTCCAGCATATTTGACTTCAGCTTCTGCAGCAGGCGCTGCAATTCATGTAAATCAGCCTCGCTCATGGACTTATAAACTGTCCCGAATTGTTGCATGGCCAACTGCCTGATGCGCTCAAAAAACGCCCCATGCTCGCCGCCCGCCAGATAGATGCGCTTGGCGCGCCGGTCTGCCGGATCTGCCCGGCGCTCTATAATTTTTTGCTCTTCCAGCCGGTCCAGCAGGCGGCCCAGCGGCGCCGGGGCGATTTCGGTTTCTTCCGCCAGGGCGCTCTGGGTCTGGCCATCTTCGCGGGCAAGTTGTACGAGAACCCGCCACTGTTGCGAGGTAATGCCCGCCTTGCGCACCTCATGTTCGACAGAACGCACCAATAGACGGGCGGCGTCATAGATCAGCCAGCCGACTTCGCGCCGAAGCTCAAATGCTTCGGTAGAAGGGTCGGCAAGCGGTAAAAGTGTGCTATCTGTCATAGAGTGGTCATTTGAAAAACAAAATCAGTTGATATAATATACCTTGGTATTATATAATACTATACTAATTATTAATGCGGCTGTGGGATAATGATCCGTTGCCAACCAGCGGCTCTTACGGGCCGCTGATACCATATAAGTGATTGAAATGTTTGATGACCTGCCAATTTCATGGGCCGAATTCCGGCGCCGTTCCGGACGCGCGCCGGACGGGCATATCGGCATTATGGGAGAATTCGGGGCCATGCTCGAATGCATGGAGCCTGACAATATCCGGGTGCGGGTGCCGTTTCAGCCCGAAATTGTGGGCGATACCGCCTGGAATGTCGTGCATTCGGGCGTGCTGATGATCCTGCTGGACAGCCTGTGCGGCATTTCAATCATTCAGAAAATGACCGTGCCGACCCCCATCGCCACGCTCGATCTGCGGGTTGACTATTTGCGCGCCGTGCCCGCGGGCGAAGATTTGTTCGTGACCGCCAATTGCTACAAGATCGGCCGTAATGTCGCTTTTACCCGCGCCGCCATATATACAGATGATCCCGAAGACCCGGCGGCCATCGCCAATGGCTCTTTTATGTTGGGTACGGCCGGTGACCCGCCGCCTATGGCTACCATGCTGAAAGGGCAAAACGCATGAGCACACAAAACACGGCCCTGCTGGAAGCGGTGACGGGAGATATTGAAGGCCTGTTCAAAGCCATTCCGTTTGCCAACTGGATCGGCCTGATAGCAACAAAAGATTCCGATGGCGTACTTTGCCGCATGCCTTTTGCGCAAAGACTGATTGGCAATCCGAATCTGCCCGCCCTGCACGGCGGTATAGTGGCGACATTTCTGGAGGCCGCAGCACTGGCTGTGGTTGTTGATGCGCAAAATAATCCCGATGCCCGCTGCGGCAAGGAAATTCCGCGCGTGATCAGCACAACGGTTGATTATTTGCGCCCGGCGGGACCAAAAGACACTTTTGCACGGGCGGAAATCATTCGGCTTGGCACCCGGCTGGCCACAGTTGTCTCCTCGGCCTGGCAGGATGATCCGGCGCGCCCGGTCGCGCGCGCCAATTGTCATTTTCTGGTTGCGTCCGGAGGAAAATCATCATGATTGGCGAAAAAACCGTCCAGTCCTGTGAATTTAATGGAGCAGGTTTTATGCGCAAGTTCATGGTTCCAGCTCTTGGCCTGCTATTAGCGCTTGGCGCCTGCGGCAAGTCCGAAGAAGAAGGAGCGGCAGAGACCTCCAAACCCGCCGCCGCGCCTGACGAGTCGGCGCAAGCCCCGGCGGCGGCAGAGCAAAAACCCGTTGAACTGTCCATCGTCCATCCGGTGATGGAGCAAATTCTGGAACCCGTGGTCGGCACTGGCACCATTGCGGCAACCCAGAAATCCAATATCGGCCCCTCGGTTTCCGGCGTTCTGGAAAAGACCTTCGTCTCGGTTGGCGACAGGGTTAAACAGGGTGATCCGCTGTTCGAAATTCGTCAGAACGATTATATCACCCGGCTGGAAGAGGCGCAGTTTCAGGTCAAGCTGGCCGAGGCTGATTTCACCAACGCCAAAGGCGAATTTGAGCGCATCAGCGAATTGAAAGCCGGTGGCGTCGTCTCTAAAGGCCAGATGGATAAAATCCAGGCGCAGTATTCCATTTCCGAAGCCCGGCTTGGCATCGCCCGCGCCAATCTTGCAAAGGCCAGGCTGGCGCTGGATGACACTGTGGTGCGCGCGCCCTATGACGGAGTGATTGTCTATCAATATAAATATAACGGTGAATTTCTTTCCACCATGGGCGGCCCGGCGATGGAGATGGGCGGAGGCGGAGGCGGAGGCGGCGGCGGCGGTGGTGGCGGCGGCCGAGGGGTGTTCGATATTTCCAAGATTGACTCAGTCGGCGCTATTGTCGAAATTCCCGAAACCAAATTGCGCTTTGTACGCCTGGGCACCCCGGCTGTGGTGCGTATTGACGGCATGAACAAGGAGTATCCAACCCAGGTGCATGTCATCAATGATCAGGTCGATCCGGTCAGCCGCAAAGTCCAATTGCGTCTGATAATCCTCAACCCGGATTACGCCATCAAGCCCGGCCTGTTTGCCCGCGCCACGCTGACGACCGACCCGCGCCCCGCGATTACGCTCGACCGGCGCGCCGTGCTGGGCCCGCAGGACGCGCAATATGTTTTCCTGGCCGTCGACGGACGCGCGAAACAGGTGAAAATCACCGGGCGTGAACTGGATGCGCGCCGGGTGGAAATCCTGCAGGGCCTCACCCCGGAGGACCGGGTGCTGATCGGCCCCAATCTGTCACGGGTTCGTGACGGCGACGCGATCTCGGTAGAGATGGCCTATGTGGATTAGCGATCTTTCAATCAAACGCCCCGTATTCGCAGTAATGCTGATCGGGGCGCTGGTTGCGCTCGGCCTGATTTCGATCTCGCGCATTGGCTATGACCTGTTTCCCAGCGTCGAATTTCCGTTTGTCAGTATCGTCACCACGCTGGAAGGCGCGGCGCCGGAGACAATTGAAACCGAGGTTACCGACATTATCGAGGAACAGGTCAACACGATTGCCTCGATCAAAAGTATCCGTTCGCAAAGTTTTGAGGGACGCTCCACCGTTGCCGTGGAATTTGAGTTAAGCGAAAATGTCGACAACAAGGCCCAGGATGTGCGCGACAAGGTTTCGATCGCCATCGGCGATCTGCCGCGCGACGTAAACCCGCCTGTCGTCAGCAAGGTGGACCCGGACGCACAGCCGATCATGTCCGTCATGGTGGCTGGCGATCTGCCGATCCGCGAAATTACCCAGTTTGCCGATACTGTGGTGAAAGAAGAGATTCAACGCCTGCCCGGCGTTGGTTCCGTAACGCTGGTTGGCGGGCGCGACCGGGAAGTTCGTATCTGGCTGGATGCGGACAAGCTGCGCGCCTATCAATTGACCGCCGACGATGTGATCCGCGCCATTCAGAGCGAGCATGCGCAATTACCCGGCGGACAGCTACAGACCACCGGCAATGAAACTGAATTCGGCGTCAAAACCATGGGCGAGGTTCGCTCTGTCGCCGAGTTTGGTGAAATCGTAGTGGCGTTCCGCGACAATGCCCCGACACGGGTGCGCGACGTGGCCCGCGTCGAAGATGGCATGGAAGATGAACGAACCTATGCCGAACTGAACGGCCTGCCGGGCGTCTCGCTGGAGGTTCGCCGCCAGTCGGGTGAAAACACGCTGCAAGTCGCCAAGGCCATCAAGGCGTCGCTGGGAAAGATAGAAAAGCTGGCGCCGAAAGGCCTCAATATTGTCGTGGCGCGCGACATTTCCACATTTATCGAAGCCTCGGTGCATGATGTCACCAAGGACCTGCTGATTGGCCTGGGGCTGGTGGTTGTGGTCACTCTGGTGTTTTTATTGAGCAGCCGCGCCACCATCATTGTCGCCATTGCCATGCCCACATCGATCGTGGCGACTTTTTTCGCTTTTTACCTGGCCGGCTTCACGCTGAACATGATGACCATGATGGCGCTGAGCGTTGCCGTTGCGCTGGTGGTTGATGACGCCATTGTGGTGCTGGAGGCAATCTATCGCGCCATTGATGAAGGCTATAAGCCGATGGAAGCGGCCTCGGTTGGCATCAAGCGGGTAGGTGGCGCGGTTGTCGCCGGCACCAATTCGATGCTGGTGGTGTTCGTGCCGATTGCCTTTATGGAAGGCATCGCCGGGCGGTTTTTCTACCAGTATGGGCTGGCGGTGACATTCGCCATTGCCGTGTCGCTACTGGTGTCACTGACCCTGACGCCAACCCTGTGCGCCCGGTTTCTCAAGCCGCATTCCGCTTTCGGGCCGCTTGCCCGCCGCCTTGAGGCCGTGCATGAAAATACCGAGCATCTTTACGCACGAGCGCTTGGTTTTGCGCTTGGGCATCGCTGGATGATTGTTCTGGCCGGGATAGTGACCATTTTTTGCGGCGTTATGATTGCGCGCCTTGTTCCAAATGAGCTGGGCGGCAAGTCCGACCGAAGCGAGTTTCTGGCTTCGGCGGAGGTTCCATTTGGTTCCGGCATTGAGGAAACCAAGCGTGTCGCCAACCATATCTCGGCTGAAATTCGCGGCCTTAAGCATGTCACCGATAGTTTTGTCACTATTGGCGCCGATCAGCAGGCCAGAGTGAACAAGATGAACTTTTATATCGCGCTGACGCCAAAACAGTCCCGCGATGAAAGCTTTCTGATTGTGATGGAGCGGACCCGGGAACTGATGCGGAAAATTCCGGAACTGCGGAAATTTTCAATCTCGGAAGTGCCCTGGATTTCCGGCGCCAGTGCGGAAGATTTTGATATTGATTATGTGGTGCGCGGCAACAATCTGGAGGAACTGGAAAAATTCTCACGCGAAGTCATGGCGCGGATGCAGAAAACCGGCATGTATGTCGATGTGCAATCCAGCTTTGAAACCGGCAAGCCGGAGATCCAGGTTGGCGTTGACCGGCAACGCTCGGCGGATCAGGGCGTATCGGTGCGCACATTGGCCTCAACGGTGCGCGCGCTGGTCGGCGGCGTTGATGTGGCGACTTATGAAGAAGACGGGCTGCGCTATGATGTGCGGATACGGCTGGAGGAAGAGCAACGCAACGATCTGGCCAAGCTGGAGCAGATACAGGTGCGCTCTGCGGGCGGCGGGCTGGTTGATCTGCCCAATGTCGCGGATATCAAGGTCAATGTATCGCCCGCGCAAATCAACCGCAAGGACCGGGTGCGCGCCATCGATATTTATGCGTCATCGGCGTTTGGCTACCCTCTTTCCGTGACCACCGAAGGGGTCGATAAAATCATTGAGGAAGTCGGCATGCCCGAGGGTTTCTCCGGCAGCCACGAGGGAAAATCGCGGCGCATGCGCGATTCCAGCGAGGCCATCCAGTTCGCCTTCTCCATTGCCGTTGTCGCGCTGTATATGGTGCTGGCAAGCCAGTTCAACAGCTTCACCCAGCCATTCGTTATCATGCTGACCGCGCCGCTATCGTTTCTGGGCGCGTTCGTTGCGCTCTATCTCAGCGGCCAGCCGATTACCATGTTCGCGCAGATCGGTCTTATCGGGCTGATGGGCGTAGTGATGAAAAACGGCATTCTGGTGGTCGATCAGGCCAATCAGTTGCGGGAAACGGAAGGCGTAAGCGCGCGCGAAGCCATTCACCGCGCCGGACCGATGCGGTTGCGGCCGGTTTTGATGACGGCCTTCGCCATGATCATTGGTATGGCGCCAATGGCCTTTTCCAACAGCCAGGGCTCGGAGTTCCGCAGCTCGCTGGGCTTCTTGCTGATGGGGGGTATGATTTCATCAACCCTGCTGACCTTTGTGGTGGTGCCGGTCGCCTATACAATGCTGGACGACGCCAAGCGCTATTCCAATATGGCCCTGGTATGGTTGCGCCTGCGCAAGCCGGATGCGCCCGCCGATATTGTGGCTCCGGTGAGGGAGCCATTGGCCGCGGAATAAGGCCGCGGGAATAGAGCCTCTCGCCATGCGCCCGGGCTGCTGTTAGACTGGGCGCATGCAAGAACAGACCGAAACCCCGCCCCAGACCATATTCGCCAGGGACTACCGTGCGCCCGATTACCGGATCACGCATACTTATCTTGAAGTCAGCCTTGATCCGCATGCGACACGAATATTGGCCCGGCTGGATATAGAGGCGCGCGATCCGGGCGGCACGGATTTACCGCCGCTGATCCTTGATGGCGAAAATATGAAACTGGAAGCCATTCGCATCGATGGCGCCCCCCTCCCCGCCAGCGCCTATAGCGCGGATGCAAAACATCTCACGCTGCATAAGCCGCCTGCGCGTTTTCAGCTTGAAACCGAGACCATTATTGATCCCGGCGCCAATACGGAACTGGAAGGGCTGTATCTGGCGGGCGGGCTGTTTTGCACCCAATGCGAGCCGGAAGGTTTCCGCCGCATCGCCTATTTCATCGACAGGCCGGATAATCTGAGTATATTCCGTACCCGGATTATAGGCGACAGGGCAATCTGCCCCATTCTGTTGTCAAACGGCAATATGACCGGCAGCGGCGAACTGCCCGATGGCCGGCATTGGGCCGAGTGGCATGATCCGTTTCCAAAGCCCAGCTATCTGTTTGCGCTGGTGGCCGGCAATCTGGCGCTGGTGCGCGACAGCTTCACCACCCAATCGGGACGCAAGATTGATCTGCGCATCTATGTGGATCCGGGCATGGAAGACCGTTCCGCCTATGCCATGGACACGCTGAAACGCGCCATGCGCTGGGATGAAACCCGCTTCGGCCTGGAATATGATCTGGATATTTACATGATCGTCGCCACCATCCATTTCAATATGGGAGCGATGGAGAACAAGGGATTGAACGTTTTCAATTCCAAATTCGTGCTGGCCCGCGCCGACACCGCGACGGATGCGGATTTTGCCGGCATAGAACGCGTGATTGCGCATGAATATTTCCATAATTGGACCGGCAACCGCGTCACCTGCCGCGACTGGTTTCAGCTTAGCCTGAAAGAGGGCCTGACCGTGTTTCGCGATCAGGAATTTTGCGCCGATATGCGCAGCGCCGCGGTTGCCCGCATCGAGGATGTGCGCGCCCTGCGCGCCCGCCAGTTTGCCGAGGACGCCGGGCCGCTGGCGCATCCGGTGCGGCCCGATTCCTATATCGAGATCAATAATTTCTATACCGCCACGGTATATGAAAAAGGCGCCGAACTGGTGCGCATGCTGCAAACCCTGCTTGGCCGTGACGCCTTTACCAAAGGCGTGCAATTATATCTGCGGCAACAGGATGGCGCAGCCGCGACGATTGAGGATTTTGTGCGCGCCATGCAGCAGGCCAGCGGCAAAAATCTGGATCAGTTTTACGCCTGGTACGCCCAGGCCGGAACGCCGGAAATTTCGGTTGAAGATCATTATGACCCCGCCACGCGGAATTACAGCCTGACATTGACGCAGCGTATGCCGGGCAGGCCGGAATGCCCGCCGCTGCCTATACCCATTGCATATGGATTGCTGGATCAGACAGGGGCCGGGATCGCAGGCGCCAATGGCGTGCTGGAACTCACCGGCGCGCAACAAAGTTTTCAGTTCAGGGGACTGGCTTCAAGGCCCACGCCCTCGCTGTTCCGGGAATTTTCCGCGCCGGTGACTGTAAATTATGCCGCCGGGGCGCAGTCCCAGGCTTTTCTGCTGGCGCATGACAGCGACCCGTTCAACCGCTGGGAGGCCGGGCAGCAATATGCGCTTCGCCTGCTGGCCGATAATGCCGCCCGTCTGGCGGGCGGGGGGCAGGTCGTGGAGGCCCCGGATTATATCGAGGCGCTGGCGGCCTTGCTGCGGGACGCAGGAAGGGACAAGACGCTGGATAAGGCGTTTGTGGCGGCGGTTTTGACCCTGCCGTCCGAGCAGGAAATCGCCCGCCGCATGCCGGTGATTAATGTCACGGCTGTGCACGGGGCGCGCCAGGCGCTGCGCTGCGAAATTGCCGCCGCCCTGGGCGAGCCGCTGCTGGAAATTTACCAAAGCAATGACGCCAATACGCCCTATTCGCCGGACGCCGCCGAGGCGGGCCGGCGTTCGCTGCGTAATTGCGCGCTGGCCTATCTGGCGCTGGGCGGCATGACCGATCTGGCGATGGCGCATTATCACAATGCCGGCAATATGACCGACAGCATGGCGGCGCTTTCGGTGCTGGCGCATCTGGACATTCCCGAACGCACCCGGGCGCTGGATGATTTTTATGGCCGCTGGCGCGGCGATGCGCTGGTGCTGGACAAATGGTTTACCGCGCAGGCGCTATCCTTCCTGCCGGACACGCTGACACAGGTGCAGGCGCTGCTGGCGCATCCGGATTTCAGTTTTGAAAATCCGAACCGGGTGCGCGCCTTAATCGGCGCGTTCTGCCACAGCAATCAGTTGCGCTTCAACGCGGCGGATGGATCCGGCTATCGTTTTTTCGCCGATCAGGTTCTGGCGCTCGACAAGATCAATGCGCAGGTCGCATCCCGCTTGCTGACCGCGATGGATCAATGGCGGCGCTTTGACGCCCCCGCCCAGGCGCATGCGCGCGAAGCCCTGACGCGCATTGTTTCCAGCGCCGGCCTGTCCCCAAATGTGTATGAAATCGCCATAAAAACATTAGGATCTGACGGCAAATAAAAACTACTCTGAAAAAAAGTGACGCCCAGCCGGTGCGGGCCGGCTGGGCGTCTATGCGCGAGGCGCATACGGCATCGGGAGGGGTATTCCGATGCCTGGCGGTCCGGTTTGAGCCGGCTAGCGGGGGGGCAACTCCAACTCAAACTTTCATTGGACCGCACATGGTAGGTAAATAGGAAACAGTTTGTGGCGTTTCAATAGCGCACACAATCCGAAATTGATGATTCTGGTATTTCGTCACAAAAATTTCAAACCCGACAAAACTGTATTTACCATCATAATCCGGAAATCTCTTTCGCCGTCAGATCCAGACATAATCGGGCGCGGCGAACAAGCTCATCCACTTCGGCGCGCTCTATGGTTAATGGCGGGCTGACCACCATAATATCGCGTATTGCGCGCATGATCAGATCATTGGAAAAGCAATGGTTCCGGCAGCGCATGCCGACATCCAGTTCAGGCGCAAAATGCCGCCGCGACGCCTTGTCCGCGACCAGCTCCACCGCCCCGATCATGCCCATGCCGCGCACCTCGCCCACCAGCGGATGATCGCGCAAGCCGCCAAGCGCCGCCTGCAGATAGGGGCCAATATCATTGCCGGCTTTTTCCACCAGCCTGTCGCGCTGCAGAATTTCGATATTTTTCAGCGCCACCGCGCAGGCGACCGGATGGCCGGAATAGGTATAGCCATGCACAAGTTCTTCATTGGCATTGGCAATCGCATCGCCCACCCGCCTGCCCAGCATCAACGCGGAGATCGGGATATAACCGGATGACAGGCCTTTCGCCAAGGTCATGAAATCCGGCTGAATATTGAACGTGTCGCAGCCGAACCATTTGCCGGTGCGGCCAAATCCGCAGATCACCTCGTCGGCGATCAGCAATACATCATGCTCGGAGCAGATGCGCTGAATTTCCGGCCAATAGCTGTTGGGGGGAATAATCACCCCGCCCGCGCCCTGTAGCGGCTCGCCGATAAAGGCGGCGACATTCTGCGCCCCCAGTTCGAGTATTTTCGCCTCCAGCGACCGCGCCGCCATCAACCCGAATTCTTCGGGGGAAAGATCGCCACCCTCGCCATACCAATAGGGCGCGTCCACATGCACAAAGCCTGGCAATGGCAAATCCCATTGCGGATGCATGTGGGTAAGGCCGGATAGGGAGGCCGCGCCCAAAGTCGTCCCGTGATAGCCTAGTTTGCGCCCGATCATGATCTTCTTGTGCGGCCTGCCCTGCAAATTCCAGTAATAGCGGGTCAGCTTGATGATGGTGTCATTGGCCTCGGACCCGGAATTGGCGAACAGCACCCGGTCCAGCCCCGGGGGGGTGATGCTGGCCAGCTTTTCCGACAGTTCCGCCGCATAGGGATGCGTGGTCTCGAAAAACGCATTGTAATAGGGCAGTTCGCACAGCGCCTTATAACCCGCCTCGGCCAGTTCCCGGTTGCCATAGCCCACATTGACGCACCACAGGCCCGCCATGCCGTCCAGAATGCGGTGGCCCTCGCTATCCTCGATCCAGACCCCATCGGCGCGCACAATCACCCGCGCCCCCTTGGCCGCCAGCGCGGCGGCGTCGGTAAACGGGTGGATATGGTGGCGCGCATCCGCCGCCTGCCAGGCCCTGGTGCCCGAATTACTGCTCATGGATGAAAATCTCCTGCGATCAAGCAGCCTATATTATACTCGATTCATTACCTGATTGTGGAGAAAGCCCATGCCCTCATTTGATATCGTCGCCAAGACCGATCTGGCCGAAGTGGACAATGCCGTCCAGAACATGGTGCGAGAGATCGCCACCCGCTATGATTTCAAGGGCTCGAAATGCAGGATCGAGCGCAAGGACGAGCTGCTGACCCTGAACGCCGATGATGATCTGAAGCTGAAGCAGATGCATGAATTACTGCAGGGCCATATGGCGCGCCGCAATATCGAGGCCGGCGTGCTGGAATATAAAGAGCCGGAAAAAGCCGCCGGACAGTCGGTGCGCCAGACCGTCGTGATCAAGCAGGGCATCGACAAGGAGCTGGCCAAAAAAATCGTCAAGGAGCTGAAGGAAACCAAACTGAAAGTGCAGGCCGCCATTCAGGGCGACGAAGTGCGCGTCACCGGCAAGGCCCGCGATGTTCTGCAGGACGCCATCGCCGCCGTCAAGGCGATGAAAACCGAACTGCCCCTGCAATTCGTCAATTTCCGGGATTGAGGGCAACCGGGCGAAGGCCCATCCGGCCAGATCTGAATTTTTCCTGAAAACCATAAAGTGACACTTCATGGTTTATGGTTGTGAAATATGACCACCTAACCTGAAAAACACGGTTGGGAAGATCGGAAGAGC
>JAHHGO010000076.1 GCA_023252275.1 Alphaproteobacteria bacterium | reverse complement strand
CGGCGGGCGTCAAAAGCCTGCGGATTATTGAAAAGGGCGGCGATTTTGGCGGCACCTGGTACTGGAACCGCTATCCTGGCGCCGCCTGCGATATTGAATCCTATATCTATCTGCCGCTGCTGGAGGAAATGAATTTCATCCCGAAGGAAAAATATACTCACGCGCCGGAGATACTGGAATATTGCGGCAAGATCGGACAGAAATATGATCTGTATGCGGACGCCTGCTTCCAGACAGAAGTCACCGCGATGGAATGGGACGAGGGCGGCGCCAAATGGATTGTGACCACGAACCGGGGCGACCGGATGAAGGCCCGCTATGTGGCCATGTCGAATGGGCCGCTGAATAAGCCAAAGCTGCCGGGAATTGAAGGTATCGAAAAATTCAAGGGCCATACCTTTCACACCAGCCGCTGGGATTATAATTATACCGGCGGGGATTCGAACGGCAATCTGAACAGGCTGGGCGACAAGCGCGTGGCGATCATCGGCACAGGCGCGACCGCCGTGCAATGCGTCTGGCATCTTGGCTCGGCGGCGAAACAGCTTTTCGTGTTTCAGCGCACCCCGTCTTCGGTGGATGTGCGCGCCAATCGCCCGACCGATCCGGAATGGGTGAAAAGCCTGCAACCGGGATGGCAGAAAAAGCGCATCGATAATTTCAACATTCTGCTGGCTGGCGGCGACCAGGACGAGGATCTGGTGGGCGATGGCTGGACCCATATTTTCCGCAACCTTGCGGGCATGACCGGCAATGTCAAGGATACCAAGCTGAGCCTGGGCGAACGCGCGGCGCTGACCGAACTTGCCGATTTTCAGAAGATGGAGGAGGTGCGCGCCCGCGCCGCAAACATTGTGAAAGACCAGAAGACGGCGGAGGCGCTCAAGCCCTATTACCGGCAATTCTGCAAACGCCCGACCTTTGATGATAAATATCTGAACACCTATAATCTGCCCGGTGTGAAGCTGGTGGATACGGGCGGCAAGGGCGTGGACCGCGTAACCGAAAAAGGCGTTGTCGTCAACGGCGTGGAATATGAAGTGGATTGCATCATCTTCGCCACGGGCTTTGAGGTCGGCACCAATTACACCCAGCGTTCCGGCTATGACATTACCGGGCGCGATGGCGTGCGGCTGGGCGATAAATGGGCCAACGGGCTTTCCACTTTTCACGGCCTGTATACAAATGGATTTCCGAACTGTTTCTTCATGGGCTATACGCAGACAGGCTTTCCGCCAAACTTCACGCAATTGCTGAATGAACAGGCCGAGCATATCACCTATGTCATCAAACACGCCATGGACCGCCAGGTCAAAAGCGTGGAAGCAACGCCGGAGGCGGAGGCCGGATGGGTCAACACCATGCGCAGCAAGGCGCGGCTTGGCGCGCGCTATTACGCCGAATGCACGCCGGGCTATTACAATAATGAAGGCAATAGCAGCGATCCGTCAAAGGGCTTCCTCGCCGGTTCCTATGGCGGCGGCGCCCAGGAGTTTTTTGAACTGCTGCACCAATGGCGCGCGGACGGCGATCTGAAGGGCCTTGAATTTTCCTGAGGGTGATCGCGTAGCGTAATCTGAAAAAGGGAAAAAGGCAGGCAGTCCTTTTTCCCTTTTTCACATTCACCCATATCCCGGCGGTGGTGTGAAGCCGCCGGTTACTTCCTGTATCAGGCGCGCAACGCGGATTGTGGTGAGATCGTCGTAATATGGTCCAACGATCTGTACACCCACCGGAAGGCCTGACGGCGTTCGTCCGATGGGCGCCGCGGTCGATGGCAGATAGGCCATGCCAGTGAGGCCCGCCCAGAAAAGCTGATCCATATAGGGGAAGGGTTTGCCATTCACCTCAACGCGCCGCGCCCTCTGATGCTGGCTTTGATCATGCGGGAATGCGGGCGTCGGTGAGATCGGGCACAACAGAACATCATAGCCGTTGAAAAATTCGTTCCAGCGGGCGCGCATATGATTGCGCGCTTCGTTGGCGGATTGCCATTGCCGGTGGCTCATGGTGGCCCCAATTGCAAAGTTGGCGGCGTAATCCGTAGCGCGCGCATCGGCTTGTTCCGCCTCTTTACGGAGCCTGGCTATCACATGATCGGGAAATCCGGCCGCGTTTACCGCGATTACCAGACGCACATAGGTGGCGAAGGCGCGACGCGGATCAATATCCGGGCGGGCCTTATCGTTGATGATGGCGCCTGCTCTGGCGAGCGAATCAAGCAGGGTTTGCGATTGATCACCGACGCTGCGATCGACCGGACAGACCGGATCGTCAATCCAGGCCGCGATGCGCAAACCTTGCAGCGGCTTGTCACTGGCGGCGGGCAGGGCTTTGGGCCGCGCCAGCCCCATCAGCGGGTCGGGACCGGCCAGGAGTTTAAGCGCCATTTCCAGATCTTCGGGCGCGCGCGCCATCGGCCCGCAGACATTCATGTCAGACTCCGACATGGCGCCCGGCGGACCGGGTATATGGCCGCGCCCCGGCACAAGACCCCAGCTTGGCTTGTGGCCATAAATGCCGCAGAATCCGGATGGTGTACGGATCGAGCCGCCAATGTCGCTGCCCAGCTCCATGCCGCATAACCCTGCCGCGACCGCCGCCGCTGCGCCGCCCGAGGAACCGCCCGGCGTGCGGGACACGTCCCAGGGATTGTTTGTTGTTCCGTACACGGAATTATAGCTTTGCAGATCGCCCGTATACAGGGGGACATTTGTCCTGCCGAAAATGACGGCGCCCGCATCCAGCAGTCGCTGCACCGTCACGGCATTATATTGCGAGCGGTGTTCGCGCAATTCCGGCGCGCCGCTGGTTGTAATCATGCCGGCGACCTCAAAGCTGTCCTTGATGGTCATCGGCAGGCCATGCAGTGGCCCCCAGGATTGCCCCGCGGCGCGCGCCTGATCGGCGGCGGCGGCGCGGGCCATCGCCGCTTCGGCGTCCATGTAAACGATGGCGTTCAGCGCCGGATTAAGCCGCGCCACGCGGTCCAGATAATGGGCTAGCAATTCAACGCTGCTGATCTTGCCGCCGCGCAGCATCGCGGTCAGATTGCTGGCGGAGAGAAAGGCGATGTTGCTCATGGCATTTACCCTTCATTTTCCCTGTATTTCCCGGATTGCATCGCACCGCCCGCAATGACACACTCAGACGTTATGCTGATCACACATCGCCATATCCCAGAATAATAACATAACAGGGAGGACGCCATGAAAACACTGCAATTGGAAACACTGGCCGAAGATTTTGCGTTTCTCGAAGGGCCGCGCTGGCGCGATGGCAAGCTCTGGGTGTCGGACGTATTCGGCAAAGTGATTTACACCGTCACGCCGGACGGCGCGCGCAGCAAGGTTCTGGATGTGCCGGAAGGCCCGTCCGGCATCGGCTTTCTGCCCGATAAAACCCCCGTCATTGTGTCGATGGAAGATCGCTGCCTGTACAAAATCATCAATGGCAAGCTGGTGCTGCACGCCGATATTTCAAAGCTGGTGAACAGTAATATCAACGATATGGTGATCGACGCCAGAGGCAATGCCTATGTCGGCAATCTGGGCTATGATCTGTTTGGCGGCGCGGAGATGAAGCTGACCAATTTCATTCTGGTCACCCCGGATGGCAAGGCGCGCGAAGTGGCGAACGGGCTGGCAGTGCCTAACGGCCCGGTAATTACGCCCGATGGCAAAACCCTGATTTTGGCTGAATCCATGGGGCGCAGGCTGACCGCGTTTGACATTCAGCCGGATGGCGCATTGAGTAACCGGCGGGTGTTCGCCGATCTGGCGGGGGCGGAACCGGATGGCATCTGTCTGGATGCGGAGGGCGCGGTATGGTTCGCCGCAATCAACCGGCGCGGCTTTCTGCGGGTGAAAGAAGGCGGCGAAATAACCCACAAGATCGAAACCGGCAAGCGCATGGCGATTGCCTGCACCCTTGGTGGCGCGGATGGCCGTACATTCTATGGCTTGACCTATGAGGGTGCTTTCAGGGACATTTCCAAAGGCGGGCGTAATTCGCGTATCGAAACCGTCCGCGTGGATGCGGGCGCATCGGGATCACCGTAAGGGGGAAAACACATTATGACTTATCCGTTTCAAATTCCGGAGCGCGACGAACTGCTTGCAAAGGCGGAATCGATCCGGGAAATCATTGAAGGCGATACCGCGAAAAACGAATCAGATCGCACTCTTTCGATGCGTTCGGTCAATGCGCTGTATGACAGCGGCATTCTGAACATGTGCGTGCCGCGTGAGCTGGGCGGGTTTGACGCCGATCCGATAACCCAGACCGAGGTCTATGAGGCGATCAGCGCGATGGACGGATCGGCGGGCTGGTGCCTGGTCATTGGCGCAACCTCTGTCGGCATGCTGGGCGCCATGAGCAGCGACGGCGCGCTGGGCGCAGCGTTCAAGAACGGGCGCATCCCGCGCGCCTCGGGAACGGTGTTCCCCGCCGGCCTGGCTGAGCGGGTCGATGGCGGCTACCGGGTCAATGGCCGCTGGGCGTTCGGCAGCGCCATCCGTCATGCGGAATGGGTGACATCCGGCGCGTTAATCGCCAAGGATGGCGCGCCAGTCCGTTCTGCCAGCGGCGCGCCGCAAATCTGCTCGGTATGCGTGCCCATCAAGGATGTGATCATTGAGGACAACTGGTTTTCCAATGGCCTCAAGGGCACCGGCAGCTCGCACTACCGGCTTGAAAATGTGTTCGTGCCCGATGACTTTATGCTGGGCGGAAAACGCCCGCCGCGCGGCGGGCCGTTGTTCCAATTGCCGACCTATGGCTATGTGGCAGCCTGTCATGCGGGGTTCGCCCTGGGTATAGCCAAGCGCGCCATGTCGGAAATCACCGCCATGGCGGCCGGCAAGAAACGCAAATTGACCGGCGTGAAGCTGGCCGAGCGGGGCGCGTTCCACAAGGAACTGGGCGTTATGGCGAGCAAGCTGGCCGGCGCGCGGCTGTTCTCTCTGGATATTTTGAGCCGCATGTGGACGGCGGCGAACAAGGGCGAGCGGATGTCGCTGGTGGAATGGGGCGAGTGCCGCGCGGCGATGACCTATGTGACCGAAGTGGCGGGGGAAACGGCCAGCTTCGCCTATCGCTATGGCGGGGGCGAGGCGCTGTATCAGTCGCATCCGCTGCAACGCTGCCTGCGCGACATCTATACCGCCACCCAGCACGGGGTGGTGAGCGATGAAAATTACGAAACTCTGGGGCAAGCCCTGATCGGCAAGGGAAAATGGGAACCGCTGATCGGCGGCCCGCCCAGAGAGTAGCGGTTTGGCGGGCTGATTTTAGCGCTTGACAGACGGGAACAAAACATGAACTATAATTGATCTTCGCAGATTTTATGGGGGCCTCGGGATTGGCTTGCCAGTGGCGGGGCGCTGGTCCACCATTGGCCGGACAGCAATAATATCGGATGGGGAGGACGCGATGACACGGGTACTGGAAGGCATTCGGGTTCTGGATTTTGGGCGCTATATCGCCGGGCCGTTTTGTTCCGCGCTGCTCGGCGATATGGGGGCCGATGTCATTCGCATCGAACGGCCGGGCGGCGGCGAGGATCGCGTTGTCGGGCCGGTGACCGAGGATGGCATTGGCGCCGGTTTTTTTCAGCTGAACCGCAACAAGCGCTCGCTGACGTTAAACCCGACCTCGAAGGAAGGCCGCGAGATTGTCAAAAAACTTGTGGCGACCGCCGATGTCGTTGTCGCCAATGTGCCGCCGCAGGCGCTCGCCGCCATGGGGATTGATCTGGAAAGCCTGCACGCCATTAATCCGCGCATTATTCTGACCACCGGTTCGGCGTTCGGGCGCGGCGGGCCGTATAGCGAGCGGCTGGGATTTGACGGCATCGGCCAGGTCATGTCCGGCAACAGTTATATGTCGGGTACGGATGAAAACACCCCGCAAAAAAGCCTGTTTCCCTATGTGGATTATGGCACGGCGACGAATTGCGCGCTGGGCACGCTGGCGGCGCTGATGGCGCGCGAAAAAACCGGCAGGGGGCAGATGGTCGAAGGCTCGCTGCTGCGCACCGCGCTTACCGTCGGCAATAGCGTTCTGATCGAGGAGGACATGCTGGAACTGGGACGCATCCCGCAGGGCAATCGCGGCTATAACGCCGCGCCGTCCGATATTTTCAAAACCAGGGATGGTTATATTCTGGCGCAGGTGGTCAGCGACACGCTGTTCAAACGCTGGACCGGTTTAATGGGCGAGGAAAGCTGGCCAGAGGATCCGCGCTTCAAGGATGATCTGGCGCGCGGCGTCAACAGCCAGATCATCAGTGACCGGATGAATAAGTGGTGCGCCAATTACACCAGCGAGGAAGCGATCCTGCTGCTGGCGGAAGCCAAAATTCCCGCCGGCAAGGTGTATAGCCCGCGTCAGGCGCTGAACGATCCGCACATCCAGACCATGTTCATTGAACAGGACTATCCGACCCTGAAAAAGCCGGCGCGCGTGGTGGGGCCGCCCGCGCTGCTGTCCGATACGCCGCTGGAATATCGTTTGCGGGCGCCCGAAGCGGGTGAACATACCGATGAAATTCTGCTGGGAATCGGTTATAGTCAGGGGCAGATTGCGGAATTGCGTGAAAAAAACATTGTCTGATCCAATCAGGCGCAAAACAGGAGCCAGTCCATGGCAGGCAGCGTAAACAAGGTCATACTGGTGGGTAATCTGGGCGCGGATCCGGAAATTCGCCGCACCCAGGATGGGCGTCCGATCGCCAATCTGCGAATCGCCACATCCGAATCATGGAAAGACAAGAATACCGGCGAAAAGCGTGAAAAAACCGAATGGCACCGCGTGGTGATCTTTAACGAGGGCCTGTGCCGGGTGGTCGAGCAATATCTGAAAAAGGGCGCCAAGGTTTATCTTGAAGGCCAGTTACAGACGCGCAAATGGCAGGATCAGACCGGTCAGGACCGCTATTCGACCGAAGTGGTGCTGCAAGGCTTCAACAGTGTGCTGACCATGCTCGATAGCCCCGGCGGCGGCGCGCGCGCGCAGGTTGGCGGACAGGGCGGCGGCTTTGGCGGCGGCGGACGCGGTGATTATGAGGATATGGGCGCGGGCGGCGGCGATTTCGGCGATTTCGACGATAAGGTTCCGTTCTAGGACATCTCCTCAATTAACCCATCGTGTCATTCCGGATGTTAGGCGCGCCCAAAAACCGCAGGTTTTTGGATGGCAAGCCTTACAATCCGGAATCCAGGGGCCACGAAACAGGTGCTCTCATTTGTGGCTCTGGATTCCGGATAGCTCGCTTTTCCAGCGAAATCGCCCGGCTACGCCAAGGCTTCGCCGGGCAAGGGATTTCGGGAAAACCGGCTTCCGGAATGACAATGTTTGAGGACACGCTCTAACAGTCCGCAGCAAACTTGCGGATTTTCGGACGTCGAAATCATCCCCCTTCAGGCAAGCATCGCGGCGACAGCGCGTTTGGCCATCACGCCAATCAATGCGGCGCGATATTCGCTGCTGGCGTGCATGTCCTGCAGCATTTCCTCGGCTGGCGCGGCAATGCCTTCAAGTGCGGCGGATGTAAAATTTTTTGCCAGCGCCGCCTCCATCGCCGTCATGCGAAATACGCCCGGCCCGGCGCCCGTTACCGCAACGCGCACGCCGTTTGCGCCTTTCACCACAAATACGCCCACCATCGCGTAACGCGACGCCGGGTTGGGAAATTTCTGATAGGCGGCCCTTTGCGGAATGGGAAATATGATCCGGGTAATGATCTCATTCTCTTTTAGCGCCGTTTCGAACATGCCGCGAAAATAATCGTCCGCCGCAATTTCGCGGACATTGGTGACGATGGTTGCGCCCAGCGCAAGACAGGCGGAGGGATAATCCGCAGACGGATCATTATTGGCGATGGATCCGCCAATGGTGCCGCGATGGCGCACCAGCGGATCGCCAATCCGCCCCGCCAGAAAGGCAAGCGCCGGAATGGCCCCGGCCACGTCCCTTGAAGTGGCGACATCATGATGCGGCGTCATCGCGCCGATGGCGACGTTTTTTGCATCCACGCTGATGCCGGTCATGCCCGCAATATCCTGCAGATCAATCAGGTCGGAAGGCGCGGCAAGGCGCTGCTTCATGGTGGCGAGCAATGTCATGCCGCCCGCCAGGATTTTCGGGTTCTCACACCGCGCCAGCAGGGCCGTGACTTCATCAAGGCTTTTGGGCCGGTGATATTCGAATTGATACATGGCTTTCTCCTACAATCCGTTGGCGGCGCGCCAGGCGCGTTCCGGCGTCACCGGCATGGCGATATCGCGAATGCCCAGCGCATCGGTAATGGCGTTGATAATGGCGGGCGGCGAGCCGATGGCGCCCGCTTCGCCGCAGCCCTTGACTCCGAGCGGATTTGACGGCGCGGGCGTAACGGTAACGCCGACATCAAAGCTCGGCAGGTCATCGGCGCGCGGCATGCAATAATCCATGAACGAGCCGCTGAGCAATTGCCCGGTCTGCGGATCATAAACGGCATTTTCAAGCAGCGCCTGGCCGATGCCCTGGGCCACGCCGCCATGCACCTGGCCTTCCACAATCATCGGGTTGATGATATTGCCGAAATCGTCGACTGCGACGAATTTCACCACCCGCACAGTGCCGGTGCCGGGGTCAATCTCGACTTCCGCGATGTGGCACCCGGCCGGGAATGTGAAATTGGTCGGGTCATAAAAAGAGGTCTCCTTCAGACCCGGCTCAATTTCACTGGTGGGGAATTTATGCCCCATATAGGCCTGCAACGCCAGTTCAGCAAAGGCCATCCCGCGATCTGTGCCCGCAACCGTAAAGCGGCCATCCTCAAACACAATGTCGCCTTCGCCCGCCTCCAGCACATGCGCCGCAATCTTGCGCGCCTTGGTGATGATCTTGTCGAGCGCGAGCTGAATGGCCGACATGCCGACCGCGCCGGAACGAGAACCATAAGTGCCCATGCCGAACTGCACCTTGTCGGTGTCGCCATGCACAATCTCGACATTTTCGATGGGGATGCCAAGCCGGTCCGACACCAGCTGCGCAAAAGTGGTTTCATGCCCCTGGCCGTGGCTGTGCGCGCCGGTCAGAACTTCAACGCTGCCGGTGGGGTTGACCCGCACTTCGGCGGATTCCCACAGGCCGACGCCCGCGCCAAGCGAGCCCACCGCCGCCGAGGGCGCAATGCCGCAGGCCTCGATATAGGCGGAAAAGCCGATGCCGCGCCGCATGCCGCGCGCCTCCGCCTCTCGTTTGCGCACGGGGAAATTCGCATAGTCGATCAGCCGGCAGGCTTCATTAAGCGAAGCTTCATAATCGCCCACATCATAGGCCATGATCACCGGCGTCTGATGCGGAAATTTGCGGATGAAATTTCTTCGGCGGAATTCCGCCGGGTCCATTCCAATTTCACGCGCGGCTGTTTCCACCAGACGTTCTACGACATAGGTCGCCTCGGGCCGTCCCGCGCCGCGATAGGCGTCAACTGGCGCGGTGTGGGTCAGCACCCCATCCACTTCGCAATAGATGGCCGGCAGATCATATTGGCCGGACAAAAGCGTGGCATAAAGATAGGTCGGGACCGACGCCGAAAAAAGCTGCAAATAGGCGCCAAGATTGGCGATGGTCTTGACGCGCAGCGCCAGCATTTTGCCATTGGCGTCCAGGGCCAGTTCCGCATGGGTCTGATGATCGCGGCCATGCGCGTCGGAAACAAAACTTTCCGAACGATCGGCCACCCATTTAACGGGCCGGCCGGCTTTTTTCGAGGCCCAGACACAGACGGTTTCTTCCGAATAGATAAAAATCTTCGAGCCAAATCCGCCGCCTACATCCGGAGCGATAACCCGCAATTTGTTTTCCGGCGCGACGCCCACAAAGGCCGACAGCACCAGCCGCGCCACATGCGGGTTCTGGCTGGTGGTGTGAAGCGTGTAGATGCCGGTGCCCTTGTCATATTCGCCAATCGCCGCGCGCGGCTCCATGGCGTTGGGGATCAGGCGGTTATTGGCAATGTCGAGGCTGATAATCCTGGCCGCCGTTTTGAACGCAGCTTCGGTTGCCGCCTTGTCGCCCAGTTCCCATTCAAAACAGGTATTGCGCGGCGCCTCGGGGTGCACTTGCGGAGCGGCGGGGTTGCGCGCCTCCGCCACCGCCGTCACTGAGGGCAGTTCGCCATAGCTTACATTGACCAGCTCCGCCGCGTCTTTGGCCTGGGCCGCGGTTTCGGCGATGACCACCGCCACATGATCGCCCACATAGCGCACATGGCTCAGCGCCAGAATGGGATGCGCGCCGGTTTTCATCGGGCTGCCATCCTTTGAATGCACCAGCCAGCCGCAGATAAGGCCGCCAAGACCATCGGCGGCAACATCCTTGCCGGTCAGCACGGCAAGCACGCCGGGCGCGGCCAGCGCATCGGTAAAATCAATCGCATCAATCGTGGCATGGGCATGGGGCGAGCGTACAAAGCTCGCATAGGCCTGCCCCGGACGGTTAATATCATCCGTATAATGACCATTGCCGGTGATAAAACGGTAATCCTCCTTGCGCGGCGCCGCGGCGCCAATGCCATTCGGCTTTATGATTGCGCTCGACATTCCGGCTCTCCCCGTTTCTGATTACATCACTTCCGAAGCAGCTTTGATCGCCTTGACGATATTGTGATAACCCGTGCAGCGGCAGAAATTGCCTTCAAGTTCGTGGCGGATGGCGGTTTCATCGGGTTTGGGAATGCGGCGCAGCATGTCGGCCGCCGTCATGATCATGCCCGGCGTGCAAAAACCGCATTGCAGGCCGTGATGTTCCTTGAACGCCGCCTGAAGCGGATGCAGCCTGTCGCCATCCGCAAGCCCTTCGATGGTGCGCACCTTGGCGCCCGCCGCCTGCACCGCCAGGATGGTGCAGCTTTTAACGGCCTTGCCATCCACGTGCACCACGCAGGCGCCGCACTGGCTGGTGTCGCAGCCGACATGAGTGCCGGTCAGTTGCAGATTTTCGCGAATAAAATGCACCAGAAGGGTGCGCGGCTCAACATCCGCAGAGACCTGTTTGCCGTTCACCTGCATTGCCACCACAGTCATTTTAGTCTCCCTTGAAAGTCTTGCTGAATCCTAGTCCAGATTATCGTTTCGCTCTACAAAACAAACAGCAGGGTCATCACCGTCATGACAAGGATCAGGCCGATGATCCAGACGGCGGGTGAAAGCCCGACGCCGGGCTGTGCCGTTGCTGCTGCCGGTTCAACCGCTGTTTTACCGCCGCCAAGTATTGCGCTGAAATTGCCGAAAAATTCTTCGGACAGTTTTTTGGCGGTGCCGTCAATCAGGCGCTGGCCTATCTGCGCCAGCTTGCCGCCGACAGTGGCTTCGGCCGTATAACGCAACACGGTAAAGCCGCCATCCTCGCTCAGGGCTACTTTTGCCACGCCTTTGGCAAAGCCGGCGGGGCCGCCCTTGCCTTGGCCGGTCAAAGTATAACTATGCGGCGGATTGACATCGGACAGTACGACCGAGCCCTTGAAGGTCGCCCTTACCGGGCCGACCGATGCGGTAACCGCGCCTTCCAGTTCGGTGTCGCTCAGCTTTGTGATCGACTGGCAGCCCGGAACGCTCTTTTGCAGAATTTCAGGATCGTTCAACGCCGACCAAACCTTCTCCTTTGGCGCGGGAATACGAAACTCGCCGGACATTTCCATAGATTGTTACTCTGACTTTCTGCTTTATTTACGGCCAGCCGGCGCCCGCGACCTTTACCTGGATGGTTTCGATGCGCCCGGTGCGGGATTCCCGGCTGGAGACGGGATGGCTGTCTTTGGCGGTCGCCAGAAAAAGCGTCTTGCGATCCGGCCCGCCAAGCGCGCAGGCGAATGCCTGATTTTCAACTTCGACCTTGTCCGTTACCTTGCCGCCTTCGACAACCCGCAGACATGCGCCGCTGATGGGCGAGGCGACCCAGATGCCGCCTTCGGCGTCAAGCGCAATGCCATCGGGCAGCGCCCCCTCCATTTTCGCCCATAGCCGCCGGTTGCTCAGGCTGCCATCCGGGGCAATGTCGAACGCGGTCAGGCACGCGCCCATGGATTCGCCGACAATCAGCGTCTTGCCATCCGGCGTGATGACCGTGCCATTGGGAAACTGAATATCGGTTGCGGCGACCTGCGCCTTGCCGTCCGGCGTCACCAGAACGATTTCGGCATTTTTGCGCGGCGCGCGATTGTGCAAATCATAGCCAAAATTGCCCACATAGGCGCGCCCCTTGGCGTCCACCACCATATCATTGCAATCAAAACTGGCCAGTTTAGACAGATCGGCATGTTGCGATAATTTGCCATCCGCGCCGCGCACCAGCAGCTTGCGATCCCGCATCGACACTATCAGTAGCCGCCCATCCGGCAGCCAGCCAAGGCCGGACGGCGAATTTTCCACGGTGGCGATGATTTCGGATTTTCCGTCAAGGCCAAGAGCAATGACATTCGGCCCGTGCATATCGGAAAACCACAGCCTGCCATCATGCCAGCGCGGCCCTTCGGGAAAGCACAATCCATCCATCAGGATTTTGGTGTTCGGCATCACATTCTCCCTGTTTCTATATATTGTTTGAAGCTATTAAACAGGAGTTGCGTCAAAGATAATAGAGCAAAAGTGCCGCCGTCAAAAGCACAGCCACCCACAAAACGGTAATGCCAATGGGCGCGGTGCGGGCCAGTACCCCCTGCGGGCCGTGGGCATGATAAATCAGGGCCAGCGCCTGCTGAACCAGCAGCTTTCCCGCTGCCGTCAGTTTTGCGGCGGCTGCGGCGCTGAACCTTTCAAGAAACCCGATACAGGCCGGCGCAAGGCGGCGGTAGAACCAGTCCGTATCCAGATTGGTTGCGCGCAGTTCGGGCGGGTAAATGCCGGTGCGCATCAGCAGGGTAAAAGCCAGCGCGGAAAACAGCAGAAGCTGCATTTGCGCCGTCACATGATCCATCGTGTAGGGCGTAAATGTCACCGGGTAGGGCAGCCAGGCATATAACAGGTCC
>JAHHGO010000075.1 GCA_023252275.1 Alphaproteobacteria bacterium | reverse complement strand
CTTGTCATACTCATGATTTCCCGGAGTTGCTATGCTTGGCAACATACCAAATAGCCAGCCTCCGGCGTAGAAAAATTCCCGCCAGTATTCTTCGTTGCTTTTACTGACCAAATCACCGGCAAACAGCATAAAGTCGGATTCGGGGAAATGAGTGTAGGCTTGGCGTATCGTGCGTGAGCCAAGCGATTGGACGGGCACCAGATGATGTATGCGCGCCTCAAGGAGCGGTGCGTGCGCTTGCTGGTCAGGCGCGCGAAGGTCAACCGGCCGCGCCGCGCCAAAGGGCTGATCGCGTCTGGTATCTGCCATGACGACAGCAGCCGGTCCGCCGGGTCAAAGCGGGAGGCAAATCCGGATGAAACCCGCCCCAAGTCCGCCAGAGACAAATTGCCTATTACAGACGATGGGTTTAGGTTCCCGGCAACCTTATTGCACCCCTATATTGCGGTTTATGATGTCCCAATCCTCTGACGTGGCGGCGCCGCGCGCGGCTCTGCTGGCGGGGACCGTTCTGGCCCTGTGTTTTACCTTGACCCTGCTGGCGGCGGGGATGAACCTGTCCTTTTCGGTGTTTTTGCTGCCGCTGGAAAAAGCACTGTCGGCGGATCGCGGCGAGGTTTCGAGCATTATCTCCGTCGCCTTGCTGCTGGCCGGGCTGATGTCGCCGGTGACCGGAACCCTGATGGAAAGGCTGGGGCCACGCATACTCTATCCCGCCGGGCTGGCGCTGTTTGCCAGCGCCTTCGCCATCGCATCGCAGGCCAATTCGATTTACATGCTGTACGCATCCATCGGCGTCATGGGCGGCGTCTCGATTGCGTGCATCGGCCCGGTGCCCGCGGCGGTATTGATCAACCGCTGGTATCATGCGCGGGTGGGTACGGCGATGGGGGTGATCTATTCCGCCAGCGGCGTTGGCACATTGATCGTTTCACCCGCCGCCGCGATGCTGATTGCGCATTTTGGCTGGCGCGCCACCTATCAGATTTACGCCGTGCTGCTGGCGGCGCTGATCCCGATTTTGTTTTTTATGCCCTGGCGGAAAATCCGCGCCGGGCATCCATCCTACGCGCAGTTTCACACCGCGAAGGCGCATAGCGGCGCGGATGAAAATCCCGATGTCTGGACATTGAAACGCGCCGCAGGAACCGCCGCATTCTGGGGCATGGCGGCGGCGTTTTTCTTCGCCGGCGCGGGCGTGATCAGCGTGATGATCCATTCGGTAAGCTATATGATCGAAAGCGGCATCGAGCCGGTGTATGCCGCCACCGCGTTTGGATTTATCGGCCTGCTCAGCCCAGTGGGGGTGATCGGGTTTGGCGCATTGGGTGATCGCCTCGGCCCGCGCCGCGCCGTAATTCTAAGTTATTTTCTCAGCCTGAGCGCGATTGGCGGGCTGTTTTTGATTAAATATTACCCTTCGCCCATCGCCATTCCCTGGCTGGTGATCAGTGTGGGCCTGTCGATGGGCGCGCGCGGCCCAACCGTATCCAGCATGGCGTCGCGGATATTCAGCGGCCCCCATTTCGGCGGCATTTATGGCACGATCAGCATGGGCGGCGGCATCGGCGCGGCCATTGGCGCCTGGCTGGGCGGTTTGTTGCAGGATATTTTTCACACCTCCGACGCCTTGCTGATATTCTCCGCAATCATGATACTGTGCAGCGTATCCCCCTTCTTTCTGGTGCGCGCGCTGCGCCAGCAATAGGCGAAACATGACCCGGCTTAGCGTACTCGATCAATCCCCTATCCGCGATGGCGGCAGCGCCGCGCAGGCGCTGGCTGAAACAGTCGATCTCGCCAAAGCCTGCGAGCGTTTCGGCTATCATCGCTATTGGGTGGCGGAACATCACAATACCAGCAGCTTTGCCGGATCGGCGCCGGAAATTCTGATCGGCAAAATCGCGGGCGAAACCAGCCATATGCGCGTGGGCGCGGGTGGCGTGATGATGCCGCATTACAGCCCGCTGAAAGTGGCGGAATGTTTCAAACTGCTGGAGGCGCTCTATCCCGGGCGCATCGATCTGGGGCTGGGCCGCGCGCCCGGCACCGATCAGCGCACCATGGCGGCGCTGCAACCCGGCCCGAAGGCCTATCCGATCGAAGTATTTCCGCAGCAGATCGAATTGCTGCAACAATTTCTGGCCGATAGTTTTCCGCCCCAACATCCCTATCAGGGCATTCACGCCATGCCGCTGGTGGCGACGCAGCCGCAAGCCTGGATGCTGGGGTCAAGCATTCAGGGCGCGCTCTATGCCGCCGAATTCGGCCTGCCCTATTGCCACGCGCATTTCATTACCCCGGAACAGTCCGAACAATCGGTGGCGGCGTATCGCAAAAATTTCAAACCCTCGGCGCAACTGGCGCAGCCTTACGCGGCACTTGGCGTCAACGCGCTGGCGGCGGACAGCACAGCAGCGGCGCAACATATCGCCAAGCCGCGCAATCTGTGGGTGACGCAATTATTGCTGGGATCGCGCGGGCGTTTTATCAGCCCGGAAATGGTCGATGCGCACCCTTTCACCGTTTCCGAACGGGGCCTGTATGACAGTATCCAGACGCGCGGCATTATTGGCACCGGCGCGGAATGCCGCGACAGGCTCACCGCGCTGGGCGCGCTGCATGGGGTGGACGAATTTATCGTCCTGACCATCACCCATGCCCATGCCGACCGGGTGCGATCCTATGAACTGATCGCCAAAGCATTTGCCTTGGATGAGATTTAGGCGGCATGACAGTGGGGTGCATCAGCCCGGCCCCGCCGCAAAGCGCATTTACCTCCGAACACTGATTATATCAATCCCGCGATGGCGCCCGTCATCAGTGTGGCCAAGGTGCCGGCGAGGATGGATCGCATGCCCAGTTGCACAATCTCCTGACGCCGTTCGGGCGCCATTACCGAGAGGCCGCCGATCATGATGCCCAGACTGCCAAAATTAGCGAACCCGCACAAGGCGTAGAGCATGATCATACGGCTGCGATCACTCAGCGCCGCGCCGCCCGGGCCGGCCAGGTCAATATAGGCGATGAGTTCATTCAGCACAGTTTTCGTGCCCATCAGCGCACCCGCCGGAATCGCCTCGTTCCATGGAATGCCGATCAGCCACATCAGCGGCGCAAACGCCCAGCCCAATATGCGTTGCGCGCTCAATGGCGCGCCAAACATATCGGGCAGCGCGCCCAACGCAAGATTGACCAGCGCCATCAGCGCCACCAGCACAATCAGCATCGAGATGACGCCCGCCAGCAACGCCACACCCTGTTGCGTTCCCGCGGTGATGGCGTCCATGGTGCTATCATAATATGTGGGCGCGAATGCCGATGTCTGTGTGGGCTGCGCCGTTTCGGGGATCATCACCTGCGCGATCAGAATGGCGGCGGGCAATGATATCACCGAGGCCGCGAGAATATGCCCAAGCGCGCCGGGAATGATCGGATCGAGAAATCCCGCATACAGGATCATCACGCTGCCTGCGACCGTCGCCATGCCGCCGGTCATCACCACGAACAATTCACTGCGCGTCAATGCCGCCATATAGGGGCGGATCAGCAGCGGCGCTTCGACCATGCCGGTAAATATATTGGCGGCCGAGGCCAGCCCGGTTGCGCCGCCAATGCCAAGTACGCGCTGCAACAGCCAGGCAAACCCCGCCACCAGAACCGGCAAAATGCGCCAGTGCCAGAGCAGCGCGGAGAGCGCCGAGATCACCAATATCAGCGGCAGCGCCTGAAAGCCGAGAATGAAACTACTGGCGGCATCGCGCACCTCAAATGGCGCGGCGCCGCCCCCCAGATAGCCAAACACAAAGGCGGTGCCCGCCCGTGTGGCGTCAGACAAAGCGCCGACCGCGCCATTCAACACCATCAAGCCCTGCCAGATCAACGGCACGCGCAGCAGCAACATCGCCAGCGCAATCTGCAGTCCAAGCGCCGCAACAACATTGCGCCAGTTCACCGCGCGGCGGTTTTCGCTGAGCGCCCAGGCCAGGCCAATCAGCGCCGCCAGTCCTATAATTCCCTGATAAATGCGTGTTCCCCTGCCATCCGCCGAGCTTGACCTGCCGTTCCCCGTGGGGCAAACAATAGCCCATCTGAACCACAAAAACATGTCTCTCAGCAGGAAGGATTATACCATGACGATAAGATTTGATGGAAAAGTCGCCATTATCACCGGCGCTGGCGGCGGCCTTGGCCGTTCTCACGCGCTGCAACTGGCCAAACTCGGCGCCAAGGTCGTTGTCAACGATCTGGGCGGTAATGTTGACGGCACCGGCGGGTCCAGTGCGGCGGCAGATAAGGTTGTTGCCGAAATCAAGGCGGCCGGCGGTCAGGCCATCGCCAATGGCTCCAGCATTACGGACATCAAGGGCGTCGATAATCTGGTCAAGCAGGCCATGGAGGCCTTTGGCCGCATTGATCTGCTGGTTAACAATGCCGGCATTCTGCGCGACAAAAGCTTTGCCAAAGTGTCGCTGGAAGATTTTCAACTGATCGTCGACGTGCATCTGATGGGCGCGGTCTATGTCACCAAAGCCGTGTGGCCGATCATGCTGGAACAGAATTATGGCCGCATCGTCATGGTCACATCCGGCAGCGGGCTGTTTGGCAATTTTGGCCAGACCAATTACGCCGCCGCAAAACTGGGCCAGGTTGGCCTGATGAATGCGCTGAAACAGGAAGGGCGCAAATATAATATCAAGGTTAACACCCTGGCGCCCATCGCGGCAACCCGCATGACCGAAAGCATCATGCCGCCCCAGGCGCTGGAAGCCCTTAAGCCGGAACTGGTGACCCCCGCGGTGCTGTTCATGCTGAGCGAAGATGCGCCCACCGGCGCCATTATCACCGCGGGCGCGGGGTTCTTTGCCGCGGTGAAAACCATCGAGGCCGAGGGCATGTTGATCCGCGGCGCGGTGAGCGCCGATGATGTGGCCGCGAACTGGGACAAGATCAGCGACTTCAGCAAGCATGTGACCTATGAAAGCGTCAATGACGGCACCAGCCGCGTGTTCAAATTGCTGAAAGGCTAATACAGCCCCATAAAAAAAGCCCCGGGATTCCGGGGCTTTTTTAGTGCTTGAACGTTTTAATGCATGCGCGAAATGGCGCGGGCCTCTTCTTCGGTCAGCGGCTTGCGCTTCAGCGGCCAGAGATGTTCCAGCGCCGCGACCATCGCAGGCAGCAGCGTTATGGCGCCAATCATGTTGACGATAAACATGAAGGTCAGCAGCAGGCCCATATCCGCCTGGAATTTCAGTTCAGAGAAAATCCAGGTCGACACGCCGATCGCCAGCGTGCCGCCGGTAAACATGGTGGCCGAACCGACATCGTTCAGCGCCTGCAGATAGGCCTCATGCGGCGAGACCCCCATGCGCATGTAACGCTGCATCCGGTTATATTCATAAATGCCGTAATCAACGCCGATACCCACGGCGATGGCCAGCACGGGCAGGGTCGAAATCTTCAGGCCAATGCCCGCGCCATTCAGGAACCAGTTGCCGATGATGGTTGAGAGAACCAGCGGCACGACGCAGCAGATCGCGCCGCGCCATTCCCGGTACACAAAGATCACCAGCACCATCACCACGGCATAGACATAGAGCAGCATCGGAATTTCCGAATGCTCCACCACCTGGTTGGTCGCGGCCACAATGGTCACGTTACCCGTCCCGATGCGAAGTTTCATATCATCCGATTTATTGACGGGATCCGCGATGAATTCCTCCGCCTCCTTGATCACCCGCTTGACTGTCTCGGCCTTGGTGTCCGCCAGATAGACATGAGTGGGCAGGATCGTGCACTGATTATCCAGCAGGCCGGTGCCGCTTTCAATACCGGAGGTCGCCTGCGCCAGCGCGCTGCTGGCGCGCGGCAGGGCCTGCATCTTCAGATGCCCTTCCTGCCACAGAGCGTTGGAGTTTTTGGCTATGGCGGTCAGGCCAATGGTGGACACTACGCCCGGCACATTCTGCATCCGCCAGGCCAGCCTGTCGAGGAAGTCCATAACGCCATAATCGATACAGGCCGCCTTGGGCGTTTCGGAAATAATCGTCAGCACATTCAGGCCAAGCCCAAAATTATCCGCGATAAACTTGCTATCGGAATTATAGCGCGATTCCGGATGCAATTCGCCTGCGCCCGCATGAACATCGCCGATCTGGCGCTTGGAGCCCTGGATAAAACCAAAAATACCCAGAACAATACAAAAGCCAATAAAGATAAAGGCGTTGCGCGGGAGGGCGATTTTTGCGAGATGCGGCCAGGCGCGGGCGCGAGAATCCATCGCCCGTTGCACCTTGGGGCCATATTCCGGACCCGGCGCAATATAGGACACCAGCAGCGGCAGCATGATCAGATTGGAAATAATCTTCAGGCCCACGCCAATGGAGGAAGTGATCGCCAGCTCCTGAATCATTCCAATGGGAATAATGTACAGGGTTCCGAAACCTGCAAGACAGGTCATCAACGCAACGGCGCCCGGGCGCAGCAGGAACGAGAAAGTGACGCGGGCCGCTTTTTCCTTATCCAGGCCCGCCGCAATTTCCGCCCCCACCATATTGATCTGCTGCACGCCGTGACTGACGCCAATGGCGAACACCAGGAACGGCACCAGAACGGCAAGGGGATCAAGACCAAATCCCATAATGTTCAGCAGGCCGAATTGCCAGATCAGCGAACAGAGCGACGCGGCGACCGTAACCAGAGTCAGGCGCACCGAGCGGCAGTACAGCCACAGCATGATGCAGGTCAAAACGAAGGCAACCACGAAAAATTGCACCACGCTTTTTGCGCCATCCGCAATGTCGCCCGTCAGCTTGGCGAAACCGATGATTTTTACATCGATCGTATCGGAAACATATTTAGCCCGGATTTCATTTTCCAGCTTATAGGCGACTTCGAAATAATTCAGCCGCTCTTTGGTTTCCGGATTGAAATCGAGCAATTCAGCGCGGATCATTGCAGCATTAAATTTCGTCGCCACAAGACGCCCGACCAGATCGGCGCGCAAGGTGTTTTCGATTACTTTTTTAATGCCTTCCGGCGTCGGCCTGAAGCTTGCGGGAATAACATCGCCTGCCTCAAGGCCTTCTTCTGTCACAGCGATAAAGCGCGTATTGGGCGTCCAGAGCGATGTCACCGTATGGCGCGCTACGCCGGGGATGAAGAAAATATCGTCGGTGGCTTTTTTCAGCGTATCCAGAAAGCCCGGCGTCCAGATTTCGCCTTCTTTGGATTCAAGAACAACCAGAATACGATTGCCGCCGCCAAAATTTTCGGAATATTGAAAAAATGTATCAATATATTCATGGCCGATCGGAAGCATTTTCCGGAAGCCGGCATCCATATGAAGCTGCGCGGCAAAATAGCCCATGAAAATGGTCAGCAGAAATAGCGCCGACAGTATTATCGCCTTAAAGCGAAATACAAAATTTTCAATATCTTTCACCGTCTTCTCCCCAGCGCTCACCCTGCTACCGGCATTATTTGCCTGTTTCAGCGGATGAATTGTTTTGTTTAAGATTTCAAAAGCCGATTCTGTAAGCGCACCACAAGGTGCCGGCACAGAAAATCCGCCCCTGGCCCACGAAGCACCCCTCTTATCATGAAAAAATTTTGGATTTGCAAGCAGAACTATTTATGATCGGCCTGTGCCGGGGATCGGCCGGGGAAGCGGTTGGCCGGAATAGTACTTTTATGCTCTGCAACAATCCGCCTGCATACAGTGCGGTATATTGACCTTGACTTTCCATCAGCCAAACGCGATCACCAAAGCAGAAACATTAACAACAATCGGCAGAGAGGAACAAAATGGCAAAAATGGTCCCCCTTGAAGAGGGCTATATGGTGATCCCGGAAAATCCGGAACTGCCCTGCAGGCTGATCGGTTCTTACAGCAAGGCTGCAAACAAGACTTATTTTCCCATTCGCAAACTGTGCCCAGTGACATCCGAACCGGTTGAAACGGTTGAGCTGTCGCCTATCGGCGAGCTCTATTCCTGGTCATTTATCATGATGCCCAAAATGGGCAGCCGCGAAAAAGTGGCCGGCTATGGCGTGGGCCAGGTCGACCTGCCCGAAGGCGTGCGCATTCAGGCCCCGATCGATGGTAAAATGGGAGATTGGAAGATCGGCATGAAAATGCGCCTTGTTCCCAATGTTGTGGTCACAGACAGTGAGGACGGCACCCAGTATTGCGGCTTCAAATTTACCCCGGTCTAGGAGAATCGATCAATGAATAGAGATGTTTACGTTATCGGCGTAGGAATGCACCGGTTCTCCAAGGACCATATTCCCAAGCGCGATCTGTATTTCACCGCCGGCATGGATGCGCTCGGCGATGCCGGGATCAAATTTCGCGATGTCGGCGCGCTTTATAATGGCTATATTGGCGGCGGCATGACCGAAGGCATTGGTTTTGCTAAGGATCTGGGCCTGACAGGGGTTCCCGTCACGCATGTTGAAAACGCGTCCGCCACCGGTTCCTCAGCGTTTCGCGAAGCGGTCTGGGCGGTGTCCGGCGGCCAGACCGATGTCGCCATGGCGATCGGCTATGACGATATGCGCCTGATGGGCAATCCCATGTCGCAGCCGCCCAAAGGCAAGAAAAGACTGCCCTCCATGGAAAATATCATGCTGCCTGCCGGGTTTTTCGCCATGTGGGCGCAGCGCCGCATGCATGAAAACGGCACCACGGTGGAAACATTCGCCAAGATCGCGGCGAAAAACTGGAATCATGCCCGCCATAATCCCATGGCGCAGCGCCGCGCGGATCATGAAGTAACCGTTGAGGAGGTGCTGGCCGCCGATATGGTCGCCTATCCGCACACCGCCATGATGGCCTGCGCCAGCGGCGCCGGCGCCGCCAGCGCCATTGTCGCAACCGAAGCCTGGGCGAAAAAGCACGCCAATGGCCGGCCGATGATCAAGGTGCTGGCTTCGCAATCACAGTCGGAACATTATGGCGATGGGCATATCTTCATGGGCGCTGTTGTCGGCCCGGCCTACTCCACCGAACTGACCGGACAACTGGCCTATAAGGAAGCCGGCCTTGGCCCCAAAGACATCGACTTTGTGCATGTGCATGACGCCTTCCCGATTGAAGAGCTGATGTATTATGAGCTGCTCGGATTTTGCGGCGCTGGCGAAGGCGACCGGATGGTGGCGGACGGGGAAACCACCTTCGGCGGCAGAATACCCTTCTCGCCCGATGGCGGCCTGATCGCGCGCGGCCATCCCGGCGGCCCGACCGGCCTGGCGCAGGTGTGGGACGCCACCCGCCAGTTGCGCGGTCAGCAGGACAAGTTCCAGGTTGAAGGCGCGCGCACCGGGCTGGTGCATATGATGGGCGCCGGATCGATCTGCATCGTACACATCCTGCAACGCGTCTGATGGTCTGTTTACGGAACAACTGAAAAAGGCCGGGCGTTCCCCGGCCTTTTTTATGCGGAACCCTACGCTGAACGGGACCTGCGCTGTAGACCCATTCGCCAGGCCGCGCCGCCGCCCCGGATCAGTGCGCGCGCAGGGCTTCGCGAGCTTCCTCCTCGGTCAGTGGCCGGCGTTCCAGCGGCATGATAAACTCAAGGAATGCAACCATGGCCGGCAGTAACGTCACCGCGCCGACCATGTTGACGATAAACATGAAGGTCAGCAGCAAACCCATATCCGCCTGGAATTTCAGTTCAGAGAAAATCCAGGTGGACACGCCGATCGCCAGCGTGCCGCCGGTAAATATGGTCGCCGAGCCCACATCGTTAAGCGCCCCCAGAAACGCTTCGTAGGGGGACCGGCCCATGCGCAGGTAAAGCTGCATCCGGTTATATTCATAGATGCCGTAGTCAATGCCGATCCCCACCGCAATGGCCAGCACCGGCATGGTCGAAATTTTGAGGCCGATGCCGGCGCCGGTAATAAACCAGTTGCCGATAATCGTCGAGAGTATCAGCGGCACCACAAGACAGACCGAGCCGCGCCATTCACGATACACGATGATCACCAGCGCCATGACGACGCCATAAACATACAGAAGCATCGGAATTTCCGAATCTTCCACCTCCTGGTTTGTCGCCGACACGATAGTGACGTTGCCGGCGCCAACCCGCAGCTTTACATCATCAGACTGATTTGCCGGATCCCTGATGAATTTTTCGACCGCGGCGATGACAGTATTTACCGTCTTGGCCTTGGTGTCGGTCAGATAGATCTGTGTCGGCAAAATCGTGCATTGCCCGTCAAGCAACCCGGATGAAGTGTCTGTCTGGTTTGTGGCCTGCGATATCGCGGTGCTGGAGCGGGGTATCGCGCGCATTTTCAGATGCCCTTCCTGCCACAACGCGTTGCCCGCTTTGGCTATTGCTGTCAGGCCATGGGTCGTTTCGACACCTGGAACATTCCTCATTTCCCAGGCGAACCGGTCAAGAAAATCCATGACGCCATAGTCGACGCAGGCCGATTTTGGAGTTTCGGCGATAACGGTAAGAACATTAAGACCAAGCGCAAAATTGCTGGCGATGAACTTGCTATCCATATTATAGCGCGATTCCGGGCGCAGTTCCCCTGCCCCCTCATGCACGTCACCGATCTGGCGATCCGCACCCTGATATATGCCAACTATACCCAGGAGAAAGCACAGCCCAATGAAGATCATCGCATTACGCGGTATAGCAATCTTGGCCAGGTAAGGCCAAAATCTGGCGCGCGCGGCCACGGCGCTATTCACTTTTTCGGCATATCCCGCACCCGGCGAAATATATGAAAACAGCAGCGGCAGCATGATCATGTTGGAGATGATTTTCAGGCCGACGCCGATCGACGCGGTTATGGCAAGTTCCTGAATCATGCCGATCGGAATGATATATAGCGTCGCAAAACCTGTCAGGACGGTCAATAACGCCACCGAACCGGGCCGCAGCAGAAATGAAAAAGTCAACCGCGCCGCTTGTTCCTTTTCAAGGCCGGAGGCAATCTCGGCGCCAAAACGGTTGACCTGTTGCACCCCATGGCTGACGCCAATTGCAAACACCAGGAACGGCACCAGAATTGACAGCGGGTCAAGCCCGAAGCCGAAAATATGGAGCAGTCCAAATTGCCAGATCAGTGAACAAAGCGAGGCGGACACGGTAACCATCGTCAGCAGCCAGGAGCGGCAATACAGCCACAACATGAGGCAGGTAAGCGCGAAGGCAACGACGAAAAACACCACAACATTTCGCGCGCCATCCGCTACATCGCCGGTAAATTTTGCAAATCCAACGATTTTCACATCAATATCGCCGGAGGTATATTTCGTCCGGAAACTTTCCAGCTTGTCGGCGACTTGAAAATAATTGAGCCGCTGTTTGGTCTCGGGATCGAAATCAAGCAGCTCCGCCCGGATCATTGCCGATTTGAAATTGGTCGCCACAAGCCGGCCCGGCAGGTTCGCCCGAAGCGTGTTCTCGATAACCTGATTAATCCCTTCGGGTGTTGGCCTGTAGCTTGCCGGGATCACGTCGCCCGCTTCCAGGCCCTCTTCTGTTACCCCCAAATAGCGGGTATTAGGCGTCCACAGCGAAGTCACAGTGTGGCGCGCCACACCGGGGATGAAGAAAATGTCGTCAGTGGCATTTTTCAGGACCGAGAGAAAATCTCCCGTCCAAATCTCGCCATGTTTGGCCTCAAGCACTACGATGACACGATTGCCGCCGCCGAATGCTTCTGAATATTGCAAAAAAGTATCAATATACGGGTGCCCGACCGGAAGCATTTTCCGGTAGCCGGCATCCATCGTAAGATTCGATGCGGAAAAGCCCATCAATACCGTAAATACGCCAAGAATCGAAATGATATGGGCGCGATAACGGAATACGAAATTCTCAAACTGCTGCACTGTCTCCTCCCCCCGGTTATGGCCGCCCGGTTTTTATTCGCAGGACCGGTTAGTTTTATTCCCGGCGCCCGGCCTGTTTTTCCAGACAGGTTAAAGCACCGGTTATTGTAGGGCGCGCCCTGACCCTGCATCGTTCAAACCATTGAAAACCCCTAAACATACGCCCGCTGCTGGCGGGGAAGCCGTCGTTCCCGCTCAAACGCTGCCTACATGTAACCATAGAAATTGTGCGGTGTAACCATGGAAATTGCCTGCGAATGCGTCTCACTGCTATTGGTCCCGCTTAAGGCGCTGCCCGGCAGCGGTTCCGATGGATGCAAAGCAGGTGGCGTGTCCAGCCGTCGGGCTGGTAACACTGTCAAGGCTGCTGGAATCAGGCGGCTGCAATAAAGTTCACGGGGGCCGGTGTCTCCAGGCCTTTTTGACAGGATACTCCGTATGCAACGAAATCTGGCCGGAATGGCCTGCAACCCGTTTGATCTGATTATCATCGGCGGCGGCATTACCGGCGCCTGCATTGCCTGGGACGCCAGTCTGCGCGGGCTGCGCGTGGCGCTGCTGGAAAAGCATGACTTTGCCTGCGCCACCACATCCGCCTCGTCGAAACTTATTCATGGCGGCCTGCGCTATCTGCGCAATTTTGAATTTGGGCTGGTGCGCGAATCCCTGCGCGAGCGGCGCATCTGGCAGACCATTGCGCCGCATATGGTGTCGCCGCTGCCCTTCATGCTGCCCTGCGCCTCGGTCATGCAGATGCTTACCCTGCGCGCGGGGCTGCTGCTGTATGATATGCTGTCGTTCGACCGCAACAAGGGAATGCGCGCCGACAAGCATCTGCCGGGGCATAGCGCGCTGTCAACGGCACAGGCCATTGCTGAGGAACCGTTGCTGAAGGACGCCGCGCCTTCCGGAACCCTGCGTTATTATGATTGCCAGATGCACATGCCGGAACGGCTGGCGCTTGAATTTCTGGCGGGCGCAGTGGCCAATGGCGCGCAGATCGCCAATTATGCGCAGGTGACGCGCCTGAACGGAACCACCGGGCGGATAACCGGCGTCCATGTGCGGGATATGAAAGACGGGCGTGAATATGATGTCACCGGCAGCCTGATCATTAACGCCGCCGGTCCGTGGGCCGACATGATTGCCGCGGACGGCGGCAAATCCGCAACGGTAAAATTACAGCGCTCCAAAGGCATCCATCTGATTACCCGTCCGCTATCGCGCCAGGCGATTGCCGTGATCGGCGGCAGTGCGCATTTTTTCATATTGCCCTGGCGCGGGCATTC
>JAHHGO010000074.1 GCA_023252275.1 Alphaproteobacteria bacterium | reverse complement strand
AGAAACTCGTACTATTGCAGAATTAGCTGCCTCATCTGGTAGTTCTTTAGTAGGGTTCTTACAATCAGGTACAGGTGCTGTCAGTCGTACAGTACAAAGCAAACTAAGAGATGTTGTTAGCGTTAAGGATTTCGGTGCAGTAGGGGATGGTATTGCAGATGATACTGCTGAGATTCAAGCAGCAGCTACTGCTGTAGGTTATGGGGGAACGCTTTATTTCCCTAAAGGAACATATTTCGTTTCAGCAACAATCACCTTACGTGGTGCAACCAAGATGCTTGGTGATGGTGTAGAGGCCACAATTATTAAGCGTATTGGAGATTACGGTGACACGTTCATCTGTGGGACATCTGCAGATCAAAGCGAGCCTGCTCGAAGTTTTGAAGCTAGAAAGATCCGTTTTCAACATTCTGATCCCTATGTTGCTGAAGCAACTACAATTCCGAATAAGGCAACATCAGGTGCACATCTAAGAATCTATGGAGCACAAGAAGCTGTTATTGAAGATTGTTGGTTCCGTTTCATGACCCGAGCACCACCAAAGAACCGCCGGGTCAATTGGTCAGCAGCGGCACACGCGGTTCACTGCCGCCGCCGGGAGACTGTTTCTTGCCTTTGCTCTTCGACTTGCTTTTGGCAGACCGTTTGACCTTCGGCTCGAAATATTCGAACGAAAGTTTGCTGTCGCCGGTCTCACCCGTGGTGGCGCCGATACGCACCAGCCCGCCCTTGACCAGACGGCCAAACAGCAATTCATCGGCCAGCGGCTTTTTGATATATTCCTGAATGACACGCGCCAGCGGCCGTGCGCCATATTGTTCGTCATAGCCGCGCTTGGCGATCCAGTCATTGGCTTCAGGCGAAAGCTCGATCGAAACATTGCGGTCTTCGAGCTGCCCTTCCAGTTCGAGGACGAATTTCTCAACCACCATCGAGATCACCCCCGGCGGCAGATGATCGAAGGGGATCACCGCATCAAGACGGTTGCGGAATTCGGGCGTGAACAGTTTTTTGATGGCTTCCTCGTCCTCGCCTTCTTTCGTGCCGCGGCCAAAGCCGATGGCCTGCTTGGCCATTTCCGAAGCGCCCGCATTGGTCGTCATGATCAGAACGACATTGCGGAAATCCACCTTCTTGCCATTGTGATCGGTCAGCTTGCCGTGATCCATAACCTGCAACAGAATGTTGAACAGATCGGGATGCGCCTTTTCGATTTCATCAAGCAGCAGCACCGTATGGGGATGCTGGTCAATGCCATCGGTCAGCAGGCCGCCCTGATCAAAACCGACATAGCCCGGCGGCGCGCCGATAAGCCGGGATACGGTGTGACGCTCCATATATTCGGACATGTCAAAGCGCAGCAGTTCAACGCCCATGATCGCCGCCAATTGCTTGGCGACTTCGGTTTTGCCGACGCCGGTCGGGCCGGAGAACAGATAGCAGCCAATGGGCTTGTTGGGTTCGCGCAACCCGGCGCGTGACAGTTTGATCGACGCCGCCAGCGCCTCGATGGGCCGGTCCTGGCCGAACACCACGCGCTTCAGCGCGGCTTCCAGATCGGCGAGCGATTCCTTATCGCTTTGCGTCACGGTCTTGGCCGGAATTCGCGCCATTTTGGCGATCACGGTTTCGACTTCATGCGTGCCCACAACTTTTTTGCGGCGCGCGGGCGGCAGCAGCATCTGCGATGCGCCGACTTCGTCAATCACGTCGATCGCCTTGTCGGGCAGCTTGCGATCGTGAATATATTTGGCCGATAGCTCCACCGCCAGCTTGATCGCATCGCCGGTGTAGCGGACCTTGTGATATTCCTCATAATAGGGCTTCAGGCCATTGAGGATTTTGATCGCATCCTCGATTGTCGGCTCGTTCACATCAATCTTCTGAAAGCGGCGCAGCAAAGCGCGATCTTTTTCAAAGAACTGCCGGAATTCCTTGTAGGTGGTGGAACCGATGCATTTCAGCGCGCCGCTCTGCAAGGCCGGCTTGAGTAGATTGGAAGCGTCCATGGCGCCGCCGCTGGTTGCGCCCGCGCCGATCACGGTGTGGATTTCATCGATGAACAGGATCGAGCCGGGAATGTCCTCCAGTTCCTTCATCACCGCCTTGATGCGTTCCTCAAAATCACCGCGATAGCGGGTGCCGGCCAGCAGGGTTCCCATATCCAGAGAATAAATTGTCGCATCCGCCAGCACTTCGGGCACTTCGCCATTGACGATCTTGCGCGCCAGCCCCTCGGCGATGGCGGTTTTGCCAACGCCTGAATCGCCCACCAGCAGCGGGTTGTTTTTCTGCCGCCGGCAGAGAATCTGCATGGCGCGCTCCACCTCGGCGCCGCGTCCGATGAGCGGATCAATATGGCCTTCCTTGGCGCGGACATTGAGATTGACGCAATAGGCCGACAGCGCATCGCTGCTCTGCTGCTTGCCGGCTTTTTCCTGGCGCTGCTGTTCGCTGGAGCCTTTTACCGGTTTGCTCTCGGACATGCCGGGCACTTTGGCGATGCCGTGCGAAATATAATTCACAGCGTCATAACGGGTCATTTCCTGTTCCTGCAGGAAATAGGCGGCATGACTTTCACGCTCGGCGAAAATCGCCACCAGCACATTGCCGCCGGTCACTTCCTCGCGTCCGGAGGATTGCACATGAATGACCGCGCGCTGAATAACGCGCTGGAAACCGGCAGTGGGTTTGGCCTCTTCGCCATTATCGACAATCAGCGAGGACAATTCATTGTCGATATAATTTTCCAGATTTTTTTTGATCACATCCAGATTAACGCCGCAGGCGCGCATGACGGCGCTGGCCTCCTTGTCATCCAGCAGGGAAAGCAGCAGATGCTCCAATGTCGCAAATTCGTGTTTTCGCGTGGTGGCGCTGGCGATCGCGCGATGCAGACTTTCTTCCAGACTTCGGGATAAAGAGGGCACGGCTACCTATTCCTTTTCCATGGTGCACTGAAGGGGGTGCTGATTCTGTCGTGAATAGTCTATCACTTGCGTGACTTTTGTCTCGGCAACTTCATAGGTGTAGACACCGCAGACGCCGACACCCTGCTGATGCACATGCAACATGATCTTCATGGCTTCCGAGCGGTCCTTGTTGAAGAACTGTTCCAGAATATGCACCACAAACTCCATTGGAGTATAGTCATCATTCAGCAGCAGCACCTTATAGAGCGAGGGCTTCTTGGTCTTGGGTTTGACCTTGGTGACAACGCCGGTACGCTGGTCCTCGTCATTATCAACACCATCATCTTTCGCCATGAAGACGGGCCAAATTTCGTCTGGGCTGATCATTAGTGGTACGTGGTCCCTGCTGGCTCGAAAAACAAAAATATGGATCGCTCTATAATACGTCCTCCATTAAACGAATCAAACGGCAAATGCGGTCTCACGATTATGATCCCCAACCCAGACTGTGACATGCAACTTATGCTTCTGATGAAGTTTGAGGGCGTTTAGTTTGGGCTCCCTGGATTCCGGATAGCTCAATTTACCCGCGAAATCAAAGGTTCCGGAAAAATTGGCTTGCGGAATGACAACAACTGACGGCAGGCCCTTGAAATGTAAAAGAAAATTAGCGGGTCTCTGACCCATTGGGAAATAGTCAGTCCGGGCAGGTTCAAAAAGCCCTTGAGCAAATGCCTGAAGGAGCAAATGCCTGAACCGCAGGACGGAATAATTTGCCCGGCAGAAATGCCGCTTCAAACAACCTCTCCCGCAGCCCTTCTGGTAAAAATAGAATTTTTCAGTATAATCAGCAGCTTACCCATAAAACCAAAGATTCCTTACTGGCATGGCGATTGCTTCCTGCTGGCTAGTGTTTGAATTGTCCCGAATTCAGCAATGATTAAAAGGACATCTCACTGGGCGCAAGCCTACCCGGCAAAATGCCGAGCTTCCAATCCAGAAAGGAAATCCCATGACCACAATCCATACAAATCCAGGCGCTCTGGTAGCGCAAGCCACTCTGAGACATATAACAACGCAGTTGGACAAAGTGTCAAAGCAGGTTCAAACCGGTTACAAGGTAGGCGATGCGAAGGACGATGCGTCGACCTTCGCCGTTGCCCAGGGCCTGCGTGGCAATATAGCGTCTCTATTGGCTGTTCAGCAGGGTTTAAGTGGCGCCGTTGGTCTCGCCGAAGTCGGTCTTGCGGGTGCAACCGCCGTGTCCAACCTGTTCGAGGTTATTAAAACCAAGCTTACCCAGCTTGCCAATACCGCGATCACCCCAACACAGCGCACAACCTACACGACCGATCTCAAGGATCTGGCCGTACAGGCCATGGACTTGATAAAACAGGCAAAATTTAACGGCTCCAATCTGCTGGACAATACGACGGCGATTAACTTCATTGCCGACGTAACGGGTTCGTCTATTGGTGTAACGGGTGTCAATGTGCTAACCAGCGTATCGATATTCAATGCTTCAATAGGCGCCAGCGTTACCGACACCCTGGCGCGGACTTTCTTGAACTCCAGCAGCAATACGCTGGATAACTTTATCCTGGCTACCAACACAGCCCTGAGCGGGATCGCCGGTGACCTGCGTGCGGTAGAAGCGCAGAGCAACTTCACCAAGGCGATAGGTGACGCCACAGAAAAGGGCCTTGGGGCCCTGGTTGACGCGGATTTGGCAAAGGCAAGCAGCAAGTTGCAGGCTTTACAGGCCCAGCAGCAGCTGGCTACCCAGGCCATCACCATAGCCAATCAGGCACCCTCTATTCTGTTGTCATTGTTCAAGTAGGAAGGCGCGGAAGTGATAATCCTCACTTCCTGACAAGATTCCGGGGCCGGCTCCGCCGGCCCCGGATTTTTACCTTGATTGCGCCGCCAACCCGCCTTAGTTTCGGACGCAACCAACCATTATAAAGAAGATAAACCATGAAATTCCAGGGCACATCGAACTACATTGCTACCGAAGATCTGATGATCGCCGTCAATGCCGCAGTTACCCTTCAACGCCCTTTGTTAATCAAGGGCGAACCGGGGACCGGCAAAACCGTTCTGGCGCACGAAGTTTCCAAGGCGCTGAGCAAGCCGCTGATCGAATGGCATATCAAATCCACCACCAAGGCCCAACAGGGGCTTTACGAATATGACGCGGTGACACGCTTGCGCGATTCGCAACTGGGTGATGCGCGGGTCAAGGACATCAGCAACTATATCAAAAAGGGCAAGCTGTGGGAGGCTTTCACAAAGGATAGCTCGCCAGTGTTGCTGATTGATGAAATCGACAAGGCCGATATCGAATTTCCAAACGATCTGCTGCAGGAGCTGGATCGCATGGAATTCTTTGTTTATGAGACATCGGAAACCATCAAGGCCCATAACCGCCCGATCGTGATCATCACGTCAAATAATGAAAAGGAACTACCCGACGCGTTCCTGCGCCGCTGTTTCTTCCATTACATCAAGTTCCCCGAAAAGGATACGATGGAAGAAATCGTGCAGGTCCACTATCCCAATATCAAGAACGAGCTTGTCACCAGCGCGATGAGCATTTTTTACGAAATCCGGGAAGTGCCCGGGCTGAAAAAGAAGCCCTCGACATCCGAGCTTCTGGACTGGCTCAAGCTGCTTCTGGCCGAGGATATTTCGCCTGAAACACTGCGCGAACGCGATCCGAACAAGCTCATACCCCCCTTGCACGGCGCTTTGCTGAAGAACGAGCAGGACGTGCATCTGTTTGAACGTCTGGCTTTTCTGGCGCGCCGCGAACGCACCTGATAATGCCGGATCTGGGCTGAATAAGGCTAAGGAGAACAGCGATGTTCATCAACTTTTTCTACGAGTTAAAGGAAGCAAAAGTTCCGGTAACGCTCAGAGAGTATCTTACGCTGATGGAGGCGATGAAGTTGAACGTCGCCCAGTTCAGCGTGGATGAATTCTATTATCTTTCACGGGCCGCGCTCGTGAAAGATGAGCGGAACCTCGACAAGTTCGACATGGTCTTTGGAAAACATTTCAAGGGACTGGAATTTGTCGGAGAAGCTCACAGCAAAGAGCTGCCGGAAGAATGGCTGCGCTCCATAGGCGAACGATTCCTGACCGATGAGGAAAAGGAACTGATCGAAAGCATGGGCGGTTTTGAGAAACTCATGGAGATGCTCAAGCAGCGCCTGGAAGAGCAGAAGAAAAAGCATGAGGGCGGCAACAAGGCCATCGGAACCGGCGGCACGTCACCCTTTGGCGCCGATGGCTATAATCCGGAAGGTGTGCGCATCGGCCAGAAACAGGGCCGTCATGGCCGCGCCGTAAAGGTGTGGGACAAGCGCGAATATAAAAATCTGGATGATCAGGTTGAGCTTGGCACCCGCAACATCAAGGTTGCGCTGCGCCGCCTGCGCCGGTTTGCCCGGGAAGGCGCACAGGATCAGCTTGACCTGCCCGGCACGATCCGTGACACCGCGCGCAATGGCTATCTCGACATCAAGATGGAGGCCGAGCGGCGCAACAAGATCAAGGTGCTGATTTTCTTTGATATAGGCGGTTCAATGGACGCCCATATCCGGACCTGCGAGGAACTTTTCTCGGCGGCCCGCACCGAGTTCAAGCATATGGAATATTTCTATTTCCATAATTGCCTGTACGAGCATCTGTGGAAGGATAACCGCCGCCGCCACAATGAAAAAATGCCGACATGGGACGTGCTGAACAAATATGGCTCGGATTACAAGGTCATTTTTGTCGGCGATGCGACCATGAGCCCGTATGAAATCACCTATCCGGGCGGCAGCGTGGAGCACTGGAATGAAGAGGCCGGAGAGGTCTGGTATCAGCGCGTGCTGGATATTTACCCGAAAGCCGTCTGGCTGAATCCGGTGGCGAAGAAGCATTGGGAGTATACGCCGTCGATTCAGGTGGTGGAGCAGATTATGTCCCACCGTATGTATCCGTTGACGCTTGGCGGCCTGGACGACGCGATGAAGGAACTGAACCGCTAATCCAGCGGTTCAGGCGGCCCTGTCAGGTTTTAAGAAAGCCAGCACCTGACGGTGGGTTTCATCACGGGTCTGAGACATGGCTTCAATGTGATTTGCCACGCGAACCGGATCACTGGCGTCCTGCTCCAGCTTCGCGGCAAGCTGCGCCATGCGCAATCCTCCAAAATTACTGACAGAACCTTTGAGCTCATGAGCAAGCGCGTGAATCCGGCCGCCGTCACGCGCGCTTGACGCTTCACGCAACTCAGCCAATTTTTCCTCTACTGTCGGCCAGAATTCATTCAATAATTCAGACGTTTTCTGCTCACCCAACAACTCAGCCATGGAGCGCAGCACGCTTTCATCAATTAATCCCTGATCGAGAGGCTGGGTATTTTCGATAAATGATTCCGCATTATATAATTTCTGCTGCCTTGAAATATTGCCCCAGTGCGCCAGCGCCTTGTTTAACGCCTGAACGTCAATCGGCTTGCTCAGATAATCATTCATTCCGGCAGCAAGCACCTTTTCGCGAACGCCATTCACCGCGTCCGCTGTTAATGCAATGATCGGAATCTGTCCCGCCAGGCCAGGTAATTCCCTGATCGCGATGGTGGCGTCAATACCGTCCATAACCGGCATCTGCATATCCATCAGCACCACATCAAACTGCCCGCCGGCTTTCATGGCCTCCAGCGCCTCAAGTCCATTATTCGTCAATGTGCAGGTGCAATTCAGTTTCTCCAGCAGTATGCTGATTAATAACTGATTACTGGGATTATCCTCCGCCACCAGCAAACGCAGCATTTGCGCATCCTCGGCTATGGCAGCGTTTGGAGCCGGCACCGCCACGGGCGGCCTATCCCCTATTTCCAATGGCACCGTAAACCAGAATCTACTTCCCGCGCCCACGGTGCTTTCAGCACCAATCACACCGGACATTAATTCGACAAGGCGTTTGCTGATCGCAAGACCAAGCCCCGTGCCGCCATAACGCCGGGTCGTTGACGTGTCGGCCTGCGTGAAATCCTGAAACAGCAATGCAATTTTTTCATCCGGAATCCCGATGCCGGTATCGATGATATCCGCGCGCAGCAACACCCTTTTGGATTGCGCCCCGGCGGCTTCTGACACAAGGGAAATTATCAGCCGGACTGAACCTTTTTCGGTAAACTTGACTGCATTGCCAACGAGATTAAAGATCACCTGCCGCAGGCGGGCAAGATCGCCACGCAAACATGGCGGTACATCTTCGCCAATCTCATAATCCAGCGCCACGCCCTTTGCATTGGCGTCAACACCCAGAATACTGCTGGCTGACTCCAATTCCTGAGCAAGGTCAAAATCCAACATTTCCAGCTCAATGCGGCCAGCCTCAAGCTTGCTGTAATCAAGAATATCATTGATCAGATGCAGCAGATGCGTTCCTGCATTTCTGGCGGCTTGTGCGTATTTATTCTGCTCGGCGGTCAGCGGTGAATCAAGCAATAGCCCGTTCATGCCAATAACAGAATTCAGGGGGGTGCGAATTTCATGGCTCATGGTGGAAAGGAAACTGCTCTTGGCCAGGCTGGCAGCTTCAGCGGCAATACTCGCTTCCCGCAATTCGAACTGCAACTTGAGCATTTCGCGCATATTCTGATTTACCCTTACGGGAAAAGTCATGCAGGCAAGCAAATAATACCCGACCGGAACCATGACCTCCGGATGGCCCCATTGCCCCGTCAACAACCATGCGCCATAGGCGACCGCGCTAAACGAAAAAATCTGCTCGGAAAAAAATACTGGAAGGACAACGCCTCCTGTCATTGCGGAAAGGGGAATTTGCAGGGCAATAAGCAGCAGGAGCATTAGATTTCCCTGGGGCATATCAGGATTCCATTCCCACACCACCAGGCTGCAAAGAAGCGCTCCCACCAGCGCCCGATGCGCAATAATAGTGAGCAGCCACCTTTTCATGGCCTCGACTGGAACTGGTTTTGCCTGAAACCGGGAGTAAATAATCTGCCCAATGCCGGTTATGAATAGTCCAAGAACCATCCATGTTGCTGCCGCCTGAAGAGATTGCTGATAGGCAACAACACCCGCGATAGACATCAGCATAAAAACCAGCAAAGGCGCATTGCGCTTTCGCGCCTCAACATACATGCGCAAAAGCTCCAGCTCGATGCTCTGATTTTTTGAATCCATGAAGTGGCACCCCTGCTCAGAAATTCAGTAACGCCAGTAAAATTCAAAACAGCTAATATGAAGTTAATGTTTTAGCCTGATAGCAACAGTTAAAATGTATTAAAGTAATAATTACTTTATCTGCCTAGCTAATTCGCCCAATGGACAGGCAGAGTTTTCCCTTACAGCATCAGGACACGCAGTTTTTGTTTCTCTAAATTTGGTCAATATTAAAGAAAGCAGAGTATTTCTATGAGAACACCGCGGCGGCGGCCGCTTTCAGTCCGTTCATGACCGGCATCAGCGATCCGGAAATGTCACATTTCCATCAAATAATTTACGCTGGAATGACCTAATCTGGGGTAAATAATTTGCGTCATTATACTGTCTTGGGCGCATACGAAACGTGACCGGCCGCCAATCCGCCGCCGGGGATGGGTGAAGACTCGGGAGGTCATATTTGTCTCAACAGGACACTCAATTTTATGTCTCCATAAAAGGAGTTATCATTGTAGATGGCGGGGTGCTCTTATTACGCAAGCTCAACGGCGAATGGGATTTGCCGGGCGGGCGGCTCAGTATTGATGAAAGCCCAAAACTATGTCTTATCCGGGAAGTAAAGGAGGAAACCAGCCTGAGCATAATACCGGGGAAATTGTTACACCGTTGGGTGCGCCCGCGTCCGGGAAATGTCGATGTTTTTGTGGTCAGCCATTTATGCGGTCTGGAAAATTCATCCGGCGCCGCCAGCCTCAGCCACGAACATGACAAGCTGGGCTGGTTTACGATGCAGGAGTTCGAGGCCATGCCAATATCTAATGGCGTACGTAAATCCGTACGCCGCGCATTTCGCTCACTACATAGCTGACTCCGGCGTTTGATCCGGTTTCTCTTTTTCCGCAATATTGCATAATATACGAAAATCGCGCTTGCTTCGTTTGCTGGAAAATTTTTTAAAACGGGCCGAAAAATTATCCCGCGCAGCGGCTTGCAACCCGTTCAAACGCCCGGTCAGGACACCAAGCGCCAAAAAATCCTTATAAGAAGCGCTCTCATCAAGTGCCAGCTGTTCACAGAATTTCAAAATTGTATCCGCATGAACCTCATAATCCTGATGCGCACCAAGAACATCCTGCAAGCGGCGAAGTTGTTTTAATAATTTTTCCGCTTCGCCGCCATGCGCAGCCATGTCAAAAAACTCGATCAGATAGCGTAATTTCTTACCATCCTTACGCAATCCATGCAGCGCCTCGGCGGGGGCGCCGGGTCCTATATCGTGTCCCCTGCGGACCATTCTCCGGTACTGCCGCCAAATTTCCCTGCCCGCCACCCCGGCATAAATCGTCCATGCCCGATTGTTCCAGCCGGCGGGGCCTTTTGCAACAAAGGCCCTCCAATAAGTCATGAAAAGTTCATATCTTTTATCCGCCAGCGCGGTCATGATTTTTCCGCGCTCGCTTATCTGCACCTGCTGTAAATGACTGTGAAAACGCTCCAGGTAAGACGAAAGCTCCTCAGGCAGCCATTTATTATACCCGGCCAAAGCCGCCAACTGCGTATCCGCATCACGCAGCGGGCTTGTCAATCGTCCGAGCCAGCGCAATTCAGCGGAAAAATAATCCGCGGAATGTGCGGGCATAATTTCCCTGAATAACCTCACAACCACACGAGCCCGGCGGATGGCGACGCGGTAATTGTGTAAACTGCCCATGTCCGCCACCGCACGGACGCCTGCTTCATTCAATGTGAGATCATCAAGCAGCCTGGTCAGAATTTGACACAACGCCTGGCCGCATGTGGCTGACTCATCAATATCCGGCATAAAGATGATATGGCTTTATATCCGCCATATTCACGTCATTAAGTAGTAAAGCCATATAGTTTAGCCGCATTGTCCCGGGTGATTTTGAGCACTATTTTCTCGTCCACACCGGCAAGCTGTTCGCTCAGCGAAGCGCGGCTGTCGGGCCAGATTCCATCCGGGTGCGGAAAATCATTGCCCCACATGATATTATCCACGCCGATGCGTTTTACATTTTCAATGCCCACGCGGTCAATCTGGAATGTCGCATACATGTGGCCATGCCAATATTCGCTGGGCGGCCGCGGGATAACGTCCTTGAACTGATCTTCCCACTCATAATCCATGCGCTCCAGCACATAGGGGATCCAGCCAATTCCGGATTCGCCGATAACCACCTTCAGATTTTTGTACCGCTCCAGCGCGCCGCTGAAGATAATGGCCGCCAAGACGCTGAGCATTGGCACCTGGAACCCGGTCAAATGCGTCGCCAGCCAGCGCTGCTTGTAGACCGGATCATTGAACCAGCGCTCATCCAGCTTTGGCCCGATTGTATGCAGGTGCAAGGGAACCCCCGTATCGGCGGCTGCTTTCCAGACCGGCTCCCAGTCATTGTGCCACAGCGGCAGCATGTCATGCGAGAGGCCCAGTTCGGCGCCCTTCAGGCCCAATGTCGCAATGCGGCGGATTTCCTGCGCGGATTCTTCGGGCGTGCCGCCGGAAATGCAGCCAATGCCGGCAAAGCGCTGCGGCGCATATTTGCAGAATTCGGAGAGCCACTGATTATAGATGCGCACGACGCATTTGGTGACTTCCGCATCGCCCAGACGGTTTGCCGCGCCCAGAATGCCATACAGAACCTCACCGGCCAGGCCGTCAAGCTCTTGATCCTTGATGCGCAATTCCGGCACAGCGGGGCGCATGATGCCCCTGTCCTGATCGGCATACAGGCCCTGCTCGGCCATGCGGTCGGAGCGGTGGATTTGCCCCGGCTGATAGCGCCGCCCGCCGGAGCCCATGCCGCCCGCCAGCCCAAGCGAGGCGCCTGTGGCGGATTCCCAGATGCGGCTGCCTTTGCGCTCCACAATGCGCGGCATGCGATCTTTCAATTCGGCCGGCGCATTATCGCGCCACAGATTTTCCGGCATCAGCGGGAAATCGATATGCCCATCGGCGGATATAAGCTTGTGTTTCATCGTACCACTCCCTTTCTGGCATGGCGTTTCTCTGCCACGTCTCCTATAATTATAAACATATTTCATAACGTTCCGGGGGGGCAAATGAAAGCTTTGGTTATTGGCGGCACCGGCCCTACCGGGCCCTTCATTATCAATGGATTGATCGCGCGCGGCTATGAAGTGGCCATGCTGCATCGCGGCGCGCATGAACTGCCTGAAAACCCGCCGGAAATAGAGCATATTCATAAGGATCCGCATTTTCGCGAAACCCTGGATGAGGGCCTGAGCGGACGCCAATTCGATCTGGTCATCGCCACCTATGGGCGTATCCGGGTAATCGCCGAGGCGCTGGTGGGGGTTACCCCCCGTCTGATAGCTGTGGGGGGCGCCGTCGGCTATCGCGGCATGATGCATCCGCATGCCAACACGCCGCCGGGCATGCCCATACCCACACGCGAAGAGGCGCAGGGCATTGCCACCCGCGAGGAGTTTGAATTTGGCTGGCTGATCCGGCATACGGAAGACGCCGTGATGAGCGGCCATGCCAAAGGGCATTATAACGCCACCCTGTTCCGCTATCCCATGGTGTATGGGCCTAACTCCATTCGCTCACTGGAATGGCACATCATGAAGCGTGTGCAGGCCAAACGGCGGCAAATTATTCTGCCGGAAGGCGGTCTGACGGTTCTGTCGCGCGGCTATGCGGAAAATATGGCGCATGCGGTATTGCTGGCGGCGGACAAGCCCGAAGCCTCCGCAGGAAAAATCTATAATTGCGCGGACGAACAGGGCCTGACCGTCGGCCATTGGGTGCAGATGATCGCCCGCAGCATGGACTGGGAATTTGAAATTTGCAGCCTGCCCGGTGCATTCGCCTATTCCGCCGCCGATTTCCTGCTCTATCACAATTCCGTGCATCACCAGATCATGGACATTGCCGCGATCCGCGAGGATCTTGGCTATCGCGATGTGGTGAGGATGCAAGACGCCATTCCGCGCACCATTAATTGGATGCTGAAACACCGGCCCGACACCACGCCGATTGATTTCACCATGGAAGACCAGTTGCTGGCCGTCTATAATCAGACAAAATCGCAACTGCAAAAAATTTCCTACGCGCCCGCGCCGGTGCATCATTCCTACGCGCATCCCAAGAAACCCGGCGAAGGCCTTGATCATAGAAATCGCTGAACCGCAGACAATAATTACAAAAACATGGCCGGAAAAATCCGGTTCACAGTGAGGGAAGAAGAAATCAATGAAAGCACTGGTTATTGGCGGCACAGGGCAAACTGGCCCTTATCTGGTGAATGGGCTGATC
>JAHHGO010000073.1 GCA_023252275.1 Alphaproteobacteria bacterium | reverse complement strand
GCCTTTTTTTCCGGTAAAGGCATTGGCGATGCCGGCATTCACCAGCAGGCCGCGCGCCGCGCCATAGCCCTGCGGCAGGCAGGTCTTGCACCAATCGACTGCCGTGGAAAGCATTTTAGAGGTGGTAAACATGCCCGCGGCGGTGGTTCCCCTGTCAAACGCCATTAATAACAGATCGTCCCGCCCCTTATAGCGCATGCCGCTGGCGGCCACGGCCAGCCGCACCCCCGCCACCGGCGGCATGTTCGGAAATTTTTTCGGGGCAAGCGGCGAACGCGGCGAACTGGCGGGCATGGCAACTCCTGAGAAATCGAAACCGGATAGTAAGTCCTTATAAAGAAAGGCTCAATATAGAATAGATGCAGAAAAGGCCAGGATGCCCCTGCCGCCCTTAACATTGACACGGACAGCGCCGGACCTTATGTCTCAGCCCTGCCGGTTGATAGGCAAAAAAGGAATATTCAGGCAATGGTGGGACTAAGCGCGCTGGCGCACCGGATTTTCGGATCGCCTTCGGACAGAAAATTAAAAAAGCTGCATCCCATTGTAGCGGAAATCAACGCGCTCGAAGCCGAAGCGGCCGCGCTTGACGATGCCGCCCTGCGCGAACGCACCGTGAAATTCCGCGAGCAAATGGCGGCCGGCGCCAGCGAGGATGAATTGCTGCCCGCGGTTTTTGCCACTGTCCGCGAGGCCGCCAGACGCGCCCTTGGCCAGCGCCATTTCGATGTACAGCTGATCGGCGGCATGGTGCTGCATCAGGGCAAAATTTCCGAAATGAAAACCGGCGAGGGCAAAACCCTGGTGGCAACCCTGGCCGCCTATCTCAATGCGCTTTCCGGCAAGGGCGTGCATGTGGTCACCGCGAATGATTATCTGGCCCGGCGCGATTCGCAGTGGATGGGGCAGGTGTACCGTTTTCTGGGCCTGACGGTTGGCTGTGTGGAGCCTGGAATGGGCGATGCGGAACGCCGCCAGGCTTATGCCGCCGATATTACCTACGCCACCAATAATGAGCTGGGCTTCGATTATCTGCGCGACAATATGAAATACCGGCTGGAAGACATGGTGCAGCGCGGGCATCATTTCGCCATCGTCGATGAAGTGGACAGTATTCTGATCGACGAGGCGCGCACGCCGCTGATCATTTCCGGCCCGCTGGAGGACCAGAAGCAGCTTTATATGGAAGCCGATGCGCTGATCCCGAAACTCGGCCCGGAACATTATGATCTGGATGAAAAGGCCCGCTCGGTGACACTGACCGAAGCCGGCAATGACGCGCTGGAAGAATTAATGCTGCAGGGCGGTCTCATGCAGGCGGGCACCTCGCTATATGATATAGAGAACATCTCGCTGGTGCATCATATCAATCAGGGGCTGCGCGCGCATATTCTGTTTCAGCGCGACCGCGACTATATCGTCAAGAATGGCAAGGTGATCATCATCGATGAATTTACCGGCCGCATGATGGAGGGGCGGCGCTATTCGGACGGGCTGCATCAGGCGCTGGAGGCCAAGGAAAAAGTCCGGATCGAAGCCGAAAACCAGACGCTTGCCTCGATCACCTTCCAGAATTATTTCCGCCTGTATGAAAAACTTTCCGGCATGACCGGAACGGCAGCGACCGAGGCGAATGAATTCGCGGATATTTACGGGCTTGAGGTTATCGCCATCCCCACACACATGCCGGTCAGCCGCAAGGACGAGGATGACGAGGTGTACCGTACGGCGGCGGAAAAATTCGACGCCATCATTGATGAAATTGTTCAGTGCAATGTCAATGGCCAGCCGGTGCTGGTCGGCACCACCAGTATTGAAAAATCCGAACAGCTTTCGGCCCTGCTGAAAAAGAAAAAAATCCAGCACAATGTGCTGAATGCGCGCTACCACGAGCAGGAGGCGCAAATTATCGCGCAGGCGGGAAAGGTGGGCGGTGTCACCATCGCCACCAATATGGCGGGCCGCGGCACGGACATACAGCTTGGCGGCAATATCGCCATGCGCATCGAGGAGGAAACCGCCGGCATCAATGATGAACTGGCGCGGGCCAGAAAGATCAAAGAAATTGAACAGGAGGCTGCCGCGGCGCGTGAAAAGGTTCTGGGCGCGGGCGGGCTCTATGTCATCGGAACCGAACGCCATGAAAGCCGGCGCATCGACAATCAGTTGCGCGGCCGGTCGGGACGCCAGGGCGATCCGGGCCGTTCGAAATTTTTCCTCAGCCTGGAAGATGATCTGATGCGCATCTTCGGCTCCGAGCGCATGGATGGCATGTTGCAGAAGCTGGGCCTGCAACAGGGCGAGGCCATCATTCATCCCTGGATCAATCGCGCCGTGGCGAAAGCCCAGGAAAAGGTCGAGGCGCGCAATTTCGACATCCGCAAAAATCTTCTGAAATTCGACGATGTGATGAACGACCAGCGCAAGGTTGTTTTCGAGCAGCGCATCGACATGATGCGGACCGGAGATCTGTCAGGCGAGATCGCCGGCATGCGCCAGCAGACCATCGATGATCTGGTCGCCCTGCATATTCCTGAAAAGGCCTATGCCGAACATTGGGACGCGGAAGGGCTGGCCGAGGCGTGCCGGAAATATCTGGGGCTTGATCTGCCCATTGTTGCGTGGGCCGCCGAAGAAGGCATTGCCGATGAGGAAATCCGCGAGCGCATCCGCGATCACGCCGACCGGTTCATGGCCGCGCGCGCAGCTGATATCGGCCCTCATGTCATGCGCCAGATCGAAAAATCCGTGCTGCTGCAGATCATCGATCAGCATTGGCGTGAACATCTGCTGCATCTTGAATATATGCGCCAGGCGGTGGGCCTGCGCGGCTATGCGCAGCGCGATCCGCTGCGCGAATATCAGTCGGAAGCCTTTGCCCTGTTTGAAGCCATGCTGGCAAAATTGCGCCAGGATGTGAGCATGCATCTGGCGCATATTCAGGTGGCGCAACAGCCGCCCCCCTTGCCCGGCGCGCCGCAGGACATACATGCGGAACATATTGATCCGGTGACGGGCGAAAACGAAGCGGCGGAAGACAATGCTGCTGGCGCTTTTGGCAAGGTCTCGCGCAACGCGCCCTGCCCATGCGGCTCCGGCAAAAAATTCAAGCAGTGCCACGGCAAGCTGGCCTAACGCATTTCCAGCCAGGAATGGTTTCGGCAAACTCACCGGAGGGCACTTGTGTCTCCGGTATAGACCCGGTATGGACCGTGGGCAAGTGGCGGAGAGGGTGGGATTCGAACCCACGGTACGCTCGCACGCACAACGGTTTTCGAGACCGCCCCGATCGGCCACTCTGGCACCTCTCCGCGTCGTTTGGAGGGCGCAAACTATCCCAGCCGCCGCCGCTTGCCAAGCGGCAAGCGGCGCAGCCGCCAACACGGTCTAACGCGCGCTGGCCCGATAGGCGTCAAAGGCAGCCTCGGCGACCCGTTTGGCGGCCAGGAGGCTGGGCTGGTTGTCCGATGACGCAAAGCGCGAAATCTTGGGCGGCAGGGCGATTTCCCAGCTGTCATCGCCATTCTGCACGATCAGCACAACCTGACCGGTCAGGCGATCCGTGCCCATGGTTACCGAACCATCAGGCGCCTCGCGATAGGACAGGCAGCCGCCAGGATCGGCATCCATGGGGTGCGAAGACGGCGCATCACCGTCAATAACATCCATGAGGGTCTGGAACGAAGGCACTTCCAGCGCAGCACTGGAGGAACGTAAAAACGTCATGACTAAACTCCTTTCGGTAACCCCGCTGCCATTTCCCGCCCCAAAAGAATGGGCGGAAGGAAGGCCGGTGGCTTTGCGTCCCGCTGTTTCCAGCGGTTTGCCGTTTCGAGGAAAAGCCGGTGCTAAGACCAGCCCTTCGCCGTGCCCGCAGTATCCCAGCCGGATATTAACAAGAGTTTAATTTTGGGCTTTGCAGCAATCGGTATCCCGATATCAGACCATCCTGTGATTGCCGTCACATCTCAGAATATTGCGTATCCGCCATCGATGATAATCTGGTCGCCGGTGTGGAAACGCGAAGCGTCACTGGCCAGATAGACGGCGATGCCGGCATAATCCTCTGGCTGGCCCCAGCGCCGGATCGGCACGCGGCTGATGACATTATCATTGAATTTTTGCGAGGCCTGCGAGGCGCCGGTCAGATCGGTCGCCACCCAGCCCGGCAGGATCGCATTGGCGCGGATGCCATAGCGCGCCATTTCAACCGCAATCCCCCGGATCATGGCGACCAGCGCCCCTTTGCTGGAGCCATAGGCCTGATTGCGCCCGGCGCCTTCAATGGCGGCAAGACTGGCAATGCCCACCAGTGATCCGCCGCCTTCGCGGGTAATCATATGCCGGGCCGCCTCGCGCAGGGTGAACAGCGCCCCATCCACATTGACGGCATGCACCTTGTGAAAGCCCTCGATCGTAATATCGGTGAAGGCGGGCGCGCCATAGCCCACGCCGGCATTGGCGATGACCGTATCGACGCGGCCCATATGCTGCACCGCCTGGCCAAAAGCATCGATCACCTGCTGTTCCTGGCTGACATCCACCTTTGCGGTGAGCAGCTTCACCCCAAGTCCGGAAAGGGCGGCTTCGGCTGCGTCATTCTTTTCCGCATTGGTGCCCCAGATGACAATATTCGCGCCTGCCTCTGCCATGGCGCGCGCCATCGCCAGACCAATGCCGCCATTGCCGCCGGTGACCAGCGCCACCTTGCCGGTCAGATCGAATCCCTTAAAGGCCATGACAGTTTCCTCCCCTGTTGCCCTGTTGATCACGCATTTATGGTTCGCGTTTTTCGCTCTATTCGCGCCGCCCCGCAAGAGCAGCAAGGCGTATCTGCCGGGCGGCCTCAATGACCTGAAGCGTCCGCGGCCAAAGCGCATACTCTTTCAGCGCATCGGCATGGACCCAGCGCGCGGCGTCGGCGTCATCGCCCGGCGCGGGCGCGGCACCATCGCGCAAACTGACGCCATGATAATCGATCAGCGTGTAATGGGTGCGCACCCGGCCCGCCTCATCCGGCAGGATCAGATCAATCACATCAACAAGGCCATCAATGCGGATCTCGATCCCGGTTTCTTCGAACACCTCGCGGATGCCAGCCTGTTGCGCCGTTTCGCCCACTTCCTGCATGCCGCCCGGAATGCTCCAATACCCCTTGCGCGGCGGATGCGCGCGCCGCACCAGCAGCACCTGATCGCCCGACCATACGACAACCCCTACCCCCACCCAGGGCCGGTCGGGATATTCTCTTGCGTTCATGACCGGCCGGGTGCGGCAGTTAAATGTGGCAGGAGGTGACGCCGCGCTTTTCCAGATATTGCTGATGGTAATCCTCGGCCATCCAGAAGGTGCTGGCAGGGCTGATTTCGGTCACGATCGGCCGCCTGAAACGGCCAGATGCGTCAAATTTTTTCAGCACCTCGCGGGCGGCCGCGGCCTGGGTTTCGTCATGATAGAAAATGCCGGAACGGTATTGTGTGCCAACATCCGGCCCCTGCCGGTTCAGGGTCGTCGGATCATGATTTTCGAAAAACACTTCGAGCAACTGTTCATAACTGACGCGGCGGGGATCATAAACCACCTTGACCACCTCGGCATGCTGGGTGGTTCCACTACAGACATCCTCATAGGTGGGGTTATCGATGACGCCACCCAGATAGCCGACCGCGGTTGCAAATACCCCGGGCACCTTGCGGAAAGTCGCTTCAACACCCCAGAAACATCCAGCGCCGAAGGTGGCTTCTGCGCGTTTTGCCTGTTCAGCCATTTTCGTTTCCTTTTCCAGATTCGATCCTGATCCCGATCATTTTCCCCGGCCGGCAGGCTTGCGCTGCGCGGGTGCTTTTGACCGGGGCCTTGCAAGGATTATATTGTGCGCCCGCCGCCAAAAGCAATCGCCGCATGACCCTATAATGCCACAATGATTCACGTAATGACCCTGGTTTCGCCTTTTAGTTGACGTAGTGTCAGCCGATGTTAATTTCGACACAAAGCAGCCCGGAGATTCGCAAAGCATGTATGCCAGCCAAAAGATCACGACCCCGCGCCGGCCCGGCCGGATGGCCGTTTTCGGGCCGGTCGTTCTGGCCGGGTTGCTGTTTCTGAATGCCGCGATGGCGCCGGCGCTTGCTGCGCCATCATATGACGCCACGGTGATCACCCTGACACAGATCCCCTGCCAGTTTCTCGAATCGGAAGCTGGGGCCGATCACGGCTTCAAGACGAAGAATATCCGCGACTGCCGGGCGATCAATGAAAAAACCGGCAAGGAGCGTCTGCGAAAGGCCGCGCCGTTGACTGTGAAACCCGGCAAATATATTTTTCGCGTGACCAACAGGAACGTGCCCTATGAGCTTGGCTTCTGGCTGCGTGGCGTTGGTCTGGCCAGACTGTTGCAGCCCAATGTTTCGGGCGGCGGCCTGACTGAAGGCAAAACACGGGACTATGCCGTTGAACTGACGGCTGGTGATTATGTTTATTCCTGTCCGCTAAATCCGACGCCCGATTATGCATTGATTGTAAAGGAATAATCGGTAGAGTTCAGGGACAGACAGAGTTTCCATCGGGGAGGAGTGGCGGAATATACCGCATCCGGTCTGTTGGAGAGTGAGGCCGGCAAACGGCCATATAAACGAAGGAAGGTAAAACCATGAAAAAGAGCAACTTTACGCGTACCGCTACCGCCCTCGGCCTGGCACTGGCCGTTTCCGCCGCGGCCCTGCCGGCCTATGCGGATCATCATGAAAAGGCCGCCGAAGGGGAAGAAGCCGCCAATCCTTGCGCCGCTGAAAACCCCTGCGAAGCTGCTGATCCCGCCGCCGAAGAAGAGAAAGCTCACTAATCGTTGCATTACAGGCCGCGCCCCGAATGGGGAGCGGCCTGTATTCCTTGCCGGCATATCCCTGGACTACCGCCTGTTGCTGACGGATCAGTGGCGTTTGTCGCAGTATTCTGCTACGCTGCCGCAGCAGTTTTAGAGGATGTCAAAATGGCGCAATTGGCGAAGTTTCGCATTGGTCAGGTCGTCCGGCACCGGATTTTCCCTTTCCGGGGCGTCATATTTGACGTGGACCCGGTATTCAACAATACCGAGCAATGGTACCAGTCCATTCCCGCTGAAATCCGGCCGCGCAAGGATCAGCCATTTTACCATCTGCTGGCCGAAAACGAAGAATCCTACTATGAGGCCTATGTCTCGGAACAGAACCTGCTGCCCGATGAATCGGGTGAGCCGGTGGAGCATCCGCAAGTTTCCGCAATGTTCGGGCAATTGCGCAACAATGCCTACGAGCTGCTGAAACGCCACGCGCATTGAATCCGCTTCACAAACGCCTGAATGGTGAATTCAGGTTAACCGTGATGCGTGAACCGCCGCCGAAATAATTTTGCGCGGCTTAATAATTCTCCTACCCTGTTTGGATAAAACTGCTCTGGAAGTTTATGTGCCGGAGCAGTTTTATGCGTGAGGCGGGCACCTATGCGAACCGGCGGTTTGAACAAGTTTAAAGCGCCGCCAATCCGGCGGATGATCCTTGCATGCCTGCTGGCATTGATGATTCCGGCCGCGCCGGCAATGGCGCAAACATCCTCAACCAGTACTGTCAGTGTACAGAACGATAATGATTATGAGCGCCTGTTCGTTATGGCCAATGTGGAATTCACGCTGCTGCACGAGCTTGCCCATGTTCTCATCTGGGAGGTGAAACCCCCGGTGCTGGGCCGCGAGGAAGATGCGGCCGACAGTATTGCGGTCATGGCGCAGATGCTGCAGCAGCACCGCCCGGGCGAAGCCGATAATATTGAAAAACTGCAGGCCGTGGCCGATGGCTGGAAACTGGAATGGCAACTGGAGCAGGAAGATGCGCTGGAAAATGCCTATTGGGATTTGCACGCGCTGGAAATTCAGCGGTATTATAATATTGCCTGTCTGGTTTATGGCGCTGATCCAGAAAATCGGGGCGCTATCCTGAAAGCCGCCCAGTTGCCAACGGACCGCGCGGAATGGTGTCACGAGGAATATGATCTGGCTAAACGGGGCGTGGATTGGCTTTTGACGCAATTACCGGCGGCAGCCGGCTCCACGGTCAATGACAGACGCGGTGAAATGACGGTCTCATATGCTCCGAACACCACGCTGGAAGGCGAGAAACTGGATCAATGGCTGCACGATTCCGGTATTGCCGAGCGGCTTGCCGAGGTAATGAACCGGCGCTTTGACCTGCCGCGGGACGTAAATATCTCATTTGAAAACTGCCCATATCCGAATGCGGCCTGGGATGCGGAACAGGCCAAAATCCAGTTCTGCCACATGCTGCTGAACCGGTTTTTATATCTGGCGCGGGAACTGGCGAAAGAGCGCCGGCACGCGGCTGATAACAGGGTTTGGCGCACCAGCGCAAATCATAAAGCCGCCCCTGCGCTGGTTGCCAATGGCGGCGGCGCAATTCGCGGTCATAACTAGAGCGCCGCCGCAATAGCCCGGTTTAGTTAAGCACCTTCAGCGCTTCCTGAATCATCGGCATGGCTTCGCGCATCGCCAGCTCGCCAAGCTTTATGGATTCCTCGGCGCGGTGAAAATCCAGCAGCCCGATATGCGCCACCTGCGGATTAACCAGCACGTCGGGCGGATCACCCGCCAGCCGCGAGCGCGCCAGCCGGTCCTGAACAATATTGAAGGCCCCAAACATCACCGTTGTCAGGCCCGGGGTTCCCTTGGCGGAACCCAGCAATTGACGCAACGCCAGCCTGTTGGAAAGGCGCGCGCCCGCCAGCAGCGAACGCGCCTCCGTATTTTCGGCATGCAGTTCTTCATCGCTTTCAAGCCGGTCGCCCTTGCGCACCGTGCCCATGCCGAAAATATCCGCATTCAGATTAACAGCGATCACCAGCCGCGCGCCAAAGGCGCGGCAGGTGGAAACGGGTACGGGATTGACCAGCGCGCCATCGATCAGCCAGCGGCCTTCCACCTTTACAGGAGAAAAAATACCCGGCAGCGCATAAGAGGCGCGCATGGCCTCGACCATGAAGCCCTGACGCAGCCAGATTTCATGCCCGGTCGCCAGTTCCGTCGTGACCGCAACAAAGCGGCGGCCCAGATGCTGGATTTCCAGATCGCCAAGCTCCTGTTGCAATTCAGAAGCCAGCCTGTTGCCGTTCAGCAGCCCGCCGCCGCCAATACTAAAGTCCAGAAACCGGAACAGGCGGCGCTGTGTCATGGCGCGCGCCCAGGCTTCGACCTCGTTCAGCTTGCCGGCGATATAACCACCGCCCACGACCGCGCCGATGGATGTGCCACAGACAATGTCGGGTTGAATGCCTTCGCGCTCCAGCGCCCGCAGAACGCCAATATGCGCCCATCCTCTCGCCACGCCGCTGCCCAGCGCCAGGCCTATGGTCGCCGGTCTGCGTGACCAGGTGGGACGCGGGACAAGGTCACTCATTGTTCAAAGGCGACTCATAATTGGGTTGGGTTCGGCGCATCCCCATACACGGCCTTGGGATCAAAAACCTTTTCGGTTTCTTCAAAGTTCAGTGTGACATCCCCCCTGGCGCCAACCGGCACGGAGCGGTAAAAACAGGACCGGTAACCCACATGACAACTGGCGCCGCCCTGAACATTAACGCGCAGCCACACGGCGTCCTGATCATCATCTATGCGGATCTCGATAATTTTCTGCACCAGCCCGCTGGTGGCGCCCTTGTGCCACAGGGCCTGACGGCTGCGGCTCCAGTAAACCGCTTCGCCCAGCGCCACAGTCTGCCGGAACGCCTCGGCGTTCATATAGCCATGCATCAGCACTTCGCCGCTTTCGGCATCCGTAGTGACAACCGGAATAAGGCCACGGTCATCAAATTTCGGGGCCAGTTCGGCGCTTTCCTCAACCTGCTCGATAGAGCGGCGCGGCGCAAAGCGGAGTTCATCAGTATTATTCATGGGGTGATTCTGCCTGCCTAAACTTAATCATTCGTTACGCGCTTAACGTTTGCGCAGCATGTTCAAAAAACGCTCTTCCAGACGCGGATCGCTTTTGAAGGCGCCGGTCATGCGGCTGGTGATCATATCGACATCCGGCTTATGCACGCCGCGCGTGGTCATGCATTCGTGGCGCGCCTCAATCAGCACCGCAACGCCCACCGCCTGCAAGCCATCCTGAATGGCGCTGGCGATCTGCGCGGTCAGGGTTTCCTGGGTTTGCAGGCGCTTGGCGAATACTTCCACCACGCGCGCCAGCTTGCTGATGCCCACCACGCGCCCTTTGGGAATATAGGCAATATGCGCCACGCCAATGATCGGCAGCATATGATGTTCGCAATGCGATTCCAGACGGATGTCGCGCAACATGATCCAGTCGTCATAGCCCTCGACTTCCTCGAAGGTGCGCGAGAGGATTTCGTTCGGATCCTCTGAATAGCCGGAAAAAAACTCCGCATAGGAGCGCACAACCCGGGCCGGTGTGTCCAGCAGGCCTTCGCGGGCCGGATCATCGCCCGCCCAGCGAATCAGGGTGCGCACGGCCGCCTCGGCCTCGGCCGGTGTCGGGCGCCGCTCCAAATCTCTTTGTTTAGCCCTTTCCTCAAGAAGCCTGACCTGGCTGGCCTCAGTCGCGATGGCATCCATTGTCACTATTTCACTCTCTACTGCTTGATGACCCCGGCGTAGCGCGAGCTGGATAACGGGGATTTGTCCATTCTTCCGCTGCCGCGGGCCGCTAATGTCTCTTTTTTTGATCGCTGACCGTACAGCCAGTGATTATACGCGAAATGACGCCTACATTGCAGGTATCATCAGGTCAGTGTAACGGCTCGGGCCATTATGTGCAATCTTGCCTTAACATGGCCTAATTGCGATAAGATTCTGTATATACCGAAAGCTGGAAGTATTATCCGTGCAAACCATCGCAGACGCCCAAACCGACCTGATTGGCGAATTCCAGTTTTTCGACGACTGGATGGACCGCTATTCATATCTTATCGATCTGGGGCGCAAGTTACCGGAATTCAAGGACGAATGGCGTATTGAAGGCAACCGGGTGCAGGGCTGCCAGAGCCAGGTATGGCTGCGCACAAGCGGCGACGCCAGCCGCCTGCATTTTGACGCGATCAGCGATTCGGCCATTGTTTCTGGCCTGATCGCCCTGTTGTTGCGGATCTATAGCGACCGGCCGGCTGAGGAAATTTTGGCCACATCGCCGGGTTTTATCAGCGAAATCGGGCTGGATACGCATCTGAGCGCCACCCGGTCAAACGGCCTGCACGCCATGTTAAAGGCCATCAAAGCTCATGCCGCCGCCGCTTTGGAGCCAAAACATGGTTAATGATCTGTATAACAAGGCCATACTGAGCCTGGCAGGCAATATTGAACGCAGCGGGCGTCTGGCGGACCCTGACGCCTCGGTGTTTCTGGACAGCCCGCTATGCGGCAGCCGCATCACCGTCGATGTCAAAATGCAGGACGGCAAGGTCAGTGATTACGCCGCCGAGGTTAAAGCCTGCGCCCTGGGGCAGGCGGCGTCCGCCATCATGGCCAAACATGTCATCGGCCAGACGGCGGCGCAGTTAAGGGAGGTGCGCGACTCCATGCTGGCATTGCTGAAGAGCCATGCCGCCCCGCCAGAAGGCGAATGGCGCGAACTGGAAGTGCTGCAACCCGTGGCCGATTACAAGGCCCGGCACGGCTCGGTCATGCTGCCTTTTGAAGCGGTGCTGAAAGCCGTGGAAGAAATTGCGGCCAAACGCGCCGCTACGGGCCCGGTCCATGGCTAGGGCGCTGCTGATTCTGATCCGGGCGTACCAGCTTACCCTGTCGCCCTTTCTGGGCAATAGTTGCCGCTATCAGCCGACCTGTTCGCAATATGCGGCCATCGCCATCCGCCAGCATGGGGCCTGGCCGGGAAGCTGGCTGGCGCTATCGCGCATCTGCCGCTGTCATCCCTGGGGCGGCCAGGGCGTTGATATGGTTCCAGAACGCCTTGAGATGCGCTATGGACTATTGAGCGCATGGCGCTATGGGCGCTGGTCCGGCCCGGCGAATACTGTTTCGAAGCGAGAGATTGATGATTAAACTTACCTTTCCCGACGGGGCGGCGCGCGAATTTGCGGCGCCGCCGACCGGCGTTGAATTGGCGCTGGATATTTCCAAATCGCTGGCGAAAAAGGCCGTTGCGCTGCGCGTCAATGACGAAGTGAAAGATCTGTCGACCCGGATCGAAAGCGACGCCAGGGTCGCCATTCTTACCGCCGATGATCCCGCCGCGCTGGAAATTTTGCGCCATGACTGCGCCCATGTGCTGGCCGAGGCGGTGAAGGAGCTGTTTCCCGAAACCCAGATCACCATTGGCCCGGTAATCGAGAACGGATTTTTTTACGATTTCGCGCGCCCCGCGCCGTTCAGTCTGGACGATCTGGAAATTATCGAGCAGCGCATGCGCGAGATCGTGGACCGGGATGAACCCATTACCCGCGAAGTGTGGGAGCGTGATGCGGCGGTGGCGTTTTTCCGCTCAATCGGCGAGGAATATAAGGCGGAGATCATCGCTTCCATCCCCGCCGGGCAGGATGTCAGCCTTTACCGTCAGGGCCAGTGGCAGGATCTGTGCCGGGGGCCGCATCTGCCATCCACCGGCAGGCTGGGCAAGGCGTTCAAGCTGACCAAGCTGGCGGGCGCCTATTGGCGCGGCGATTCCAATAATGAAATGCTGCAGCGCATTTATGGCGTCTGTTTTGCGAATGAAAAAGAGCTGAAAGCCCATCTGCTGATGCTGGAAGAGGCGGAAAAGCGCGACCATCGCCGCCTGGGCCGCGAGCTGGATCTGTTTCATTTTCAGGAAGAAGGGCCGGGCGCGGTGTTCTGGCATCCCAAGGGCTGGTCGCTGTTCCGCTCGCTGATCGATTATATGCGCGAGCGTCAGCGCGAGGGCGGCTATCATGAGGTCAATACGCCGGAACTGCTGGACGCATCGCTGTGGGTGGCGTCGGGCCATGCCGAAAAATTCTCCGAGGAAATGTTTTCATCGCACACGCCGGATGAACGGCATTTCTGCCTGAAGCCGATGAATTGCCCCGGTCATGTGCAGATTTTCCGTCAGGGCATCAAAAGCTATCGCGATCTGCCCTACCGGATGTCGGAATTTGGCAAGGTGCACCGCTATGAACCTTCGGGCGCGCTGCACGGGCTGATGCGGCTGCGCGCCTTTACCCAGGATGACGCGCATATATTCTGCAGCGAAAGTCAGATCACGGAAGAATGTGTCACCGTCACCAATCTGATTCTGGAAATTTACCGGGATTTTGGTTTCGATCAGGTGCGGGTGAAATTTTCCGACCGGCCGGAAAAGCGCGTCGGATCAGACGAGGTATGAGGCGGCCCTCGGCGGTAGCCGCGCGCTCGCCGAAAATCTCGAGGATCAGACCGGTCCGGTCGATGACCTTGCGCTTGAGCGCTTCCTCGAGATTACGCTGCTGGACCGCGCTTAGCGCGCCGTCGACGATGACCAGTTCGGCATCCTCGAG
>JAHHGO010000072.1 GCA_023252275.1 Alphaproteobacteria bacterium | reverse complement strand
CCGGCCACGCAAAAAATTCCCCTGATAATGATAACCGCGCTTTCCGACCCCGAGACGTATCGCCGTTTTATGGAATTTGGCGCGGATGATTTTCTGGTCCAACCTTTTGCTTCGGAGGAATTATTTGGCGCTATACGCGCACAAATAAAAAAATATGAAACGCTGCGAAGCGGTGAAGAGGCTGCATCTCCGTCCGCGCCGGAAATTTCCCAGGCGCCGGCTGCTCCAGCCAATTTTGGAGACTGGAGCTATGACCCCGCGGCGCGCCGGTTATCGAGCAAATTCGGCAAACAGGTCTGGCTTACGGGCGCCGAGGGGCAGGTTTTGAAAGTGCTGATTGATAATAAGGGAAAAGCCGTCTCGCGCGAGATGATTCACGCGGCGATGAAAGAGGCTGATTTTTCTCCCTTTGACCGTAGCGTTGATATCCTGATCGCGCGGTTGCGCCGCAAACTTGACGACAATCCCCGCAGTCCGGTTTTGATCCGCACCATACGCAGCACCGGCTATATGCTGGATTGCTGACAGCTGTTCACAAAAACAGTTCCGCATTTTCCAGGCCCAGCCGGATGCCGCCAAAATTTCTGCCCGGCGGTTCCGGCGTATTGGCCCCATGGGCGCGCATGGCGTGCACATCGCGGAAGGCGCGTTGCAGATAATTACTGGTTTGCAGGGCGCGCCCGCCCGCCGCTTCCATGATGATATCCGCCGCCCGCATTCCGACCACGGATGAATAGGCCGCATCCCAGCGCGCCTGCGCCCGCAATTCAAGTGGCAGTGTTCCGCCCGCATTGATAATGGCCGCCATCTGGCTGAAATTATCCATAAGGCGCAATTTTGCGCCGCGCGCCATGCTATCGGCTTCGGCCACGCGCATCTGCATGGAAGGGTCTTTGGTGTAGGATCCGCCGCCCGCAATAATGCCCAGGGCATTGTTGCGGGTTTTGGTCTGTTCACAGAAAACCTCGATCATGCCCATGGCGGCCCCGATGGGCGGCCCCGCAAGCGCGTTGGCGAATACCTGTCCGAACGGATATTTGTACAGCGGGCCGGGAAAGGCTTCCGCGCCCGGGTTCTGTATCCGGAACGCCCCGACCATGGAGTGTGTCCGGTAGCTGGGCACAAAGGCGTCTTCCACAACAATATCCTTGCTGCCCGATCCCGACAGGCCAGCGACGTGCCAGTTATCATCAATGCGGTAATCCCCGATCGGGATCAGAAAGGTCAGCAGATCATTGCTGCCATTCGGGTGCTTGACGCCCGCGCCCAGAAACACCCAGGCGCAATGATCGCAGCCGGTGGAAAAAGACCAGCGCCCGCTGACGCGGTACCCGCCGGTCACCGGTTCGGCCTTGCCGGTTGGCGCGTAGGACGACGAGATCAGCACATCGGGATCGTCTTTCCACACATCTTCGGCGGCGCGGGGATCGAACAGCGGCAACTGCCAGTTATGCACACCCACAATGCCCAGCACCCAGGCCGCCGAGCCGCAGCCGCGCGCCACTTCAAGGCAGACTTCAAAAAACACCGAAGGCGGCAATTCATAGCCGCCATATTTTTTGGGATGCAGGATTTTGAAAAATCCCGCATCCCGGAACGCCTGCATCGTCGCGTCCGGGCAGCGGCGCAATTGCTCCGCTTCCTGGCCGCGCGCGCGTAACATGGGCACCATGGCGCGCGCCCGCGCGATTAATTCCTCCCGGTTGGACATGGGTTCCCCCCCCCCTTTGTTTTAATAGGTTTTTACGACATGCTTTCCGATGATGTTGCGCTGAATCTGATTGGTGCCTTCGATGATCTGCAACACCTTGGCGTCCCGGAAATATTGCTCGATCCGGTTGTCGGTGGAGATGCCGGCCGAGCCGAACAGTTGCAGCGCGTCGGTGGCCACCTTCATCGCCACATCGGTGGCGAAACATTTGGCCATTGCGGCGATGGGCGCCAGTTCCTTGCCGGTTGCGCCGCCATCCACCACTGCGGCGGATTTGTACACCAGATGGCGCGCCGCCTCGGTCTGCATCGCCATATCCGCCAGCATCCATTGCACGCCCTGAAATTCGGCGACCGATTGGCCGAACGCCTTGCGGTCGCGCACATAATCCACCGCAAGATCCAGCGCCCCCTGCGCCAGCCCGACGCCGCGCGCGCCAATGATCGGCCGGCTTTTGTTGAAGGCTTCCATGACCAGCAGAAACCCTTCGCCTTCCGGACCCAGACGGTTGGCTTCCGGCACAAAGCAATCTTCAAGATGAATGGCCGAAGACGGCACGCCGCGCGAGCCCAGCTTGTGTTCGCCGCGCCCGATGGTGAAACCCTTCATGCCTTTTTCAAGAATAAAAACGCTGATGCCGCCATGACGTTTGGCCGGATCGGTCTTGGCCGCGCAGATCACAAAATCGGCAATCGCCGAATTGGTCGAAAAAATCTTGTTGCCGTTCAGAACATAGCCGCCATCGGTTTTGATGGCGCGGGTGGTGATGCCCGCCACGTCCGATCCCGCGCCCGGCTCGGTAATGGAAATCGCCGCGCGTAATGCGCCGCTGGCCAGCCCCGGCAGAAAGCGCGCCTTTTGCTCGGCATTGCCGCCATACAGCACCGCGCCAAACGGCACCCATTGCACAATCAGCAGATAGGCGGTGTTGTAGCAGATGCGCCCCAGTTCCTCGACCGCGATGCAGGAGGACAGAATGGAATTGGCGCCGCCATATTCTTCGGGAAACGGCAATGCGAACAGGCCCAGTTCGCGCAGCGCATCGAACATGTCCTGGGGATATTGCGCAGTCGCGTCAATTTCCTGCGCCCGCATGGCAACCTTTTCCAGCGCGAATTTGCGCACCATGTCGCGCAACAGATTTTGCTCTTCGCTCAGGCCATATTGTTGCATCATCGCGTCCTTAATGTGCGTCGCGCATGGCGCGGCCGGCGGCCAGGCGCATTGGCGTATAGGTGATAACCGTCTCGCCGGTCTGCTTGATGATATTATTCCGGGTACGGACCAGTCCGCGATTGGGGTCTTTCGATGTCGGGCGCGATTCCAGCACCTCCACCTCCACATGCACCGTGTCGCCCACAAAGGTTGGCCCCTTGACGTCAAACTCCATGGTCAGAAACGCCAGGCCCGTGCGCTGCAATGTGGCCTGCACCAGCAGCCCTTCGCAAATGCAATAAGCCAGCGCGCCAGGCACCAGCCGCCCGCCTTTCGGGCCATGTTTCGCGGCATATTCAACATCGGTGAACAGCACCTCGACCATGCCGGTCACATTGATGAAGCCCACCAGATCGGCCTCTGTAATGGTGCGCCCGATGGTGCGAAACTTGTGGCCCACCGGCAAATCTTCCCAGCACATGCCGAGCCCAACCGTATCCATAGAATGCTTCCCCGCGTTAATTTTTAAGGTTGACGAAATCATATAGGCAGATGGCAAAATCGCCTATATGATTTCGCTAAATAATAAAACAGGCAGGGGACGTAATATGCAGTTTATCAGAATCGAAAGCGCGGGCGCGGTGCGCACGGTTACGCTGACGCGCGGCGAACAGCGCAATGCGCTCAACCGGGAAATGTTGCAGGAACTGGAGGACGCGTTCAGCGTTACCCCGCCCGCCGGGGAACGCCTGACCGTGATCCGCGCCGAAGGCCCGGTATTTTGCGCCGGCATGGATCTGAAGGCGCGTGATGGCACCAATGCCGGCGTCAGCCCGATTGAAAAAATGCTCTATGCGATTGAAACCTATTCCCTGCCGGTGCTGGGCGTGGTGCAGGGCGACGCCATTGCGGGCGGCAACGAACTGGCGCTGCATTGCGACATTGTGATCGCCAGCAGCACTGCGCGCTTTGGCATGTCGCTGGCGCAGATCGGCCTGGCGCCAACCTGGTTCCTGGCGAAAAAACTGCTTGAGGTCGCAGGCCCGGTAAAGACGCGCGAATTTCTGCTGCTCGGCGATCCGTTTCCGTCGCAGCATATGTATGACATGGGCTTTATCGCCCGGGTGGCAAAGCCGGAACAGCTCGAAGAGGAAGCGCAGAAGCTGATCAACCGGCTGGCCGCCAACGCGCCGCTGTCGCTCAAGGCGATGAAGGCGCTGATTGTGCGCGAAATGTGTTTCCGCGATGGCATTTATCACAAGGATATTGACGCGCTGGTCACCCAGTGCGGCGTCAGCGAAGATGGCAAGGAAGGCGTCAAGGCGCGTCTGGAAAAACGTCCCGCCAAATTTATTGGCCGTTAGGGGTAAAGCAGATGGGAATTCGCATCACCAAGCCGTTTCAGCCGCTGACACCGGAAAGCCTGAAAAATGTTCATGCCTATCTGGGCGTGTATCATCTGGCCGAACCGGATGGAACCATATTCTATATCGGCTATGCGGGCGGAAAATCGCTGTTCGGCCTGAACAGCGAATTGAAACGCGAAATGGAAGCGCGCGCGGGCAAGCCCGCCATGTTCCGCTATGAAGTGAACATGCAATATCTTAGCCGCCATGAAGAATTAATGATGCTGCATGTGGCCGATCATGGCGAATTGCCGGAACGCAACCGCCGCGAATTGAAACATAAATTGGGGCGGCTGACGCCCGCCTGAGATGGCCGAGTTTGTCATCCTGAGCGCAGCGAAGGATCTCATGCCCCGAGTTCTACTGGCGGGGATTCTTCACTTCGCTCAGAATGACAAGAATGCTGATTTTTACACGTCATAAATATGCGGGGAAACAAGATGGATTATCAACTTACCGATGAGCAGCGCATTATCGTCGATACGCTGCGCAAATTCATGCGCGAGGAAATTCTGCCGCTGGAGGATAAACTTGATCCCGATGCCGGCGATCTGGAACCCGAAGACAAGGCCCGGCTTGTCGCCAAGGTCAGGGATATGGGCTTTTACGGCCTTGGCATTCCGCCGGAATTTGGCGGGCCCGATCTGGACACCACCACCCAGACCCTGATGGCGATGGAAATGACCCAGCATCGCGCGGGCCTGTATAATCCGGCTTATGGCGTGTTTGGCGGCGCGGGGCTGGCGCAATTGTTTGAAGCCACCGACGCGCAGAAAGAAAAATATCTCTATCCCACCCTGCGCGGGGAAAAGAGCACATTCTTTGGATTGACCGAACCCTCGGGCGGTTCGGACCCGGCGCGCGCCATTCAGACCCGCGCGGTGCGCGATGGCGAAGATTGGGTGCTGAACGGCTCGAAAATTTTTATCAGCGGCGCGGACCGCGCGGATTTCGGGCTGATTTTCGCCCGCACAGATAGTGATAAAGGCCGTGGCGGGGTGACCTGTTTTATTGTTGATGTGCCGTCGCCCGGTTTTTATGTGCGCCGGGTGGTGCATACGCTGCGCTCCACGCGCTACGCCACGGAAATTCAAATCGAAAATCTGCGCGTGCCGGACAGTAATATTCTGGGCGAAGTGAACAAGGGCTTCGCCATCGCCAATGACCGGCTGACGCGCCAGCGCATTCCCTATGCGGCGGGCTGTGTCGGCGTCGCCATCAAGGCGCAGGAAATGGCCATTGAATATTGCAAAATCCGCAACACGTTTGGCGGGCCGCTGGCGTCGCGCCAGTCCATTCAATGGATGATCGTCGATAATGAACTGGATATCCGCACGGCGCGCTATCTGTGCCTTGACGCCGCGCAAAAGGCCGACCGGGGCGAGGAATTCCGCACCGAAGCGGCGATGGCGAAACTGGTGGGCAGCGAGGCGGGCGGCCGCGTCGTTGACCGGGCCATGCAGATTTTCGGCGGCTATGGCATGACCAAGGATTTTCCGTTCGAACGCTGGTACCGCGAAATGCGTATCCGCCGCATCGGCGAAGGCCCCAGCGAGGTGCAGCGCCTGGTGATTGCGCGCGACATTATCGGCGGCGCGTTCCATTAGCACCGCACAGTTGTTAATGTAACTACATTAAGTCTTGACAATAGCATTTAATGTAGTTACATTAATGCCAATAAAAATTATCTTCGATGCCGCCAACAGGGTGACGCACGGCATCTCTCTGGCTGAGGCGGGCAGGCTTGAATGAGATACAGCGCTTATTGAGGAAGATGACCGGCGCGATTATGGCGAGGCAAGAATGCTGGCTATCGGATATATCGGCCATCGTCTGCACTCTGTGGTTTTTGTCGAACGTAAGGGAGCTTATCGCATTATCAGCATCAGAAAGGCCAGTAACAGAGAGAAGAGAGCCTATGCCCAAGCTTAAACCCAACACCCATCACAACACACCTGAAGAGGATGCGGCCATTATCGCTGCGGCCATGTCAGATCCAGATAACCTCCCTCTCACGGATGAGGAGTGGGAGCGCCTGATGGTAAAACGCCGGGCGCGCCTGGGCCGCCCGCCTGCGGCCATTACCAAAAAGAGCGTGACGATCCGTCTGTCGCGTGATGTGCTGGAACAGTTTCAGGCGGCCGGGCATGGCTGGCAAACCCGCATTGACGCGGCCCTGAAAGACTGGCTGAAAAACCATAGCCCCGCGGAATAATCATCCGTAATTGGAGTAAGTGAATGACGCATCGGCCCCATCCGCTGGAAGGCATTATGGTCATTGATCTGGGCCAGGTGTATCAGGGGCCCTATGCGACCCTGCTGATGGCCAAGGCGGGCGCCAATGTCATCAAGGTCGAGCCGGTGACGGGCGAGCCATTGCGCGCGCGCGAACGGCTGGGCGGGGGGGCGGTGTTGCCGTTCGCCATGCTGAACGCCAACAAGCGCGACATCACGCTGAATCTGAAATCCGCCAAAGGGCGGGAGTTGCTGATCGCGCTTTGCAAAAAAGGCGATGTGCTGATCGAAAATTATGCGCCCGGCGTGATGGATAAATTGGGCGTGGGCGCGGAGGTGCTGATGCGGGAAAATCCCCGGCTGATTTATGCCTCGGGCAGCGGCTTTGGATTAAGCGGACCGGATCGCGACAGTCTGGCGATGGATCTGACCGTGCAGGCGGTGTCCGGTATTATGAGCGTCACCGGCTTTCCCGATGGGCCGCCGGTCAAGGCGGGCCCGGCGGTGGCGGATTTTGTTTCCGGCACGCATTTATATGCGGGCATTGTGACGGCGCTGTTCGAGCGTGAACGCACTGGCCAGGGGCGCCTTGTCGAAGTGGCGATGCAGGAAACCATCTATCCGACGCTCGCCTCCAGCCTTGGCATGTGGCATGGCTCGGGGGGCGCGCTGCCGCCGCGCACCGGCAACCAGCATGCCGGTCTGGCGATGACGCCCTATAATGTGTATCCGGCGGCGGACGGGCATATCGCCATTATCTGCGTGACGGAACAGCATTGGCAGAATTTGCTGACCGCCATGGGGCGCGAAGATTTGCGCGGCGATGCACGTTTCGAGAAAAACGCCGCGCGGGTGCGCAATCTGGCGGCGACGGATGAGGTGGTGATCGGCTGGTCGCAAACCCTGCCCAAGGCGGAAATTTTCGAAATCACCAAGCGCCACCGTATTCCATCCGCGCCGGTGCGCGATCTGCTGGAGGTGGTCAATGATGCGGGCATGCATGAACGCGGCATGCTGCAATGGATTGATCATCCCACCATGGGGCGGATCGTCATTCCCAACAGCCCGCTGCGCTTTCATGGCACGCCGCAAATGATGGGCGGCCCGCATCCCGATCTGGGCCAGCATAATGCGGAAGTCTATGCGGAAATGCTGGGCCTGTCGGCGGCCGAGGTCAAAGCCCTGAAGGCCGAGGGTGTAATCTAGATCACACCCTCCAAGCGCGTATCTCTGTTTTACTCAACCGTCCACACATTACCGGCGCGCAGCAGCTTGTTGATGTCCGGCTTGGGGTTTTTGGCCTTGGCCTGCGCCATCTGCCCCCAAACCGCAGCTTCATAGCTTTCGGCGGGATCGCAATAAATGACGCCCAGCGCAACCGGGAAAGGGGCCTCCAGATCGGCCAGCAGGCCGCCCAGCACCCGGTTCTTTTCGTCATGCACCAGAATATCGTCCAGGCCCACGCCGCCTTCACCCAGCGTCACCATTTCCAGCGCCAGGGTTTTGACATTCAGCCGCAGGCCCTTGCTCTTGTCCTTGCCGAACAGCAGCGGCTTGCCGTCCTCGACCAGAATCTGGGCGTCGGCGGCGACCTTTTTATCGGTGATATGGGCGAACACATCATCATTATAAACGATGCAGTTTTGCAGAATTTCAACAAAGGACGCGCCCTTGTGACCATGGGCGCGTTTCAGCAGCGCGCCCAAATTCGCCTGTTGAATATCGATGGCGCGGCCCACAAAACGCGCGCCCGCGCCCAGTGCAAAGCGCAGCCCATTGGCCGGGCGGTCGACCGAACCCTGCGGCGTCGACGGCGATTTGGTGCCGACGCGCGACGTGGGCGAAAACTGGCCCTTGGTCAGGCCATAAATTTCATTGTTGAACATCAGATATTGCACATCAACATTACGGCGCAGCAGATGGAACAGATGATTGCCGCCGATGCTGAGTGAATCGCCGTCGCCGCCAACAACCCAGACATTCAGTTCCGGATTGGCCAGCTTGACGCCGGTTGCAATGGCCGCGGCGCGCCCATGAATGGTGTGAAAGCCATAAGTGTTGATGTAATAGGGAAACCGCGCCGCGCAGCCAATGCCGGAAACAAACACCGTATTTTCATGCGTTGCGCCCAGTTCGGGCAGGGTTTTGTGCACGGCCTTCAGAATGGCGTAATCGCCGCAACCGGGGCACCAGCGCACTTCCTGGTCGGTGGCGAAATCATCGGGCGTCAGTTTTGCCGGGGCGTTCATTGCATTTATTCCTTATTACGCGTTTCGCTGTTTATTCGGCGGCTTTGGCGGTGGCGAGACGCGAACGGATGGCGTCCTCCACTTCGCTGATCATCATCGGCTGGCCAGATACCTTGTTGAGGCCATCGGCCGGCACCAGATATTCAGCGCGCAGCAATGTCCGCAACTGCCCGGTATTCATTTCCGCAATCAGCACCTGATCATAAGAACGCAGCAGATCGCCAAGATTGCGCGGCAGCGGCCAGATATAACGCAGATGAATATGTGAAACGTCATAGCCCGCTTCGCGCATGTTTGAAACCGCGCGGTTGATTGGGCCATAGGTAGAACCCCAGCCCACGACAACCATCTTGCCGCCTGGCGCGCCAATTTCAACCTGCTGCTCGGGAATGTCATTGGCGATGCCGAGAATTTTATTGGCGCGCGTATCAGTCATGCGCTGATGATTTTCCGGCTCATAGGAAATATTGCCGCTGTTATAATCGCGCTCGATGCCGCCGATACGATGCGCCAGCCCCGGCGTGCCCGGCACGGCCCAGGCGCGCGCCAGGGTTTTTGGATCGCGCAGGAACGGATGAAATCCTTCCGGATCGGTCCGGAACTTCACCGGGAACGGCTTGTAATCGGCAATGTCCGGAACCAGCCAGGGCTCCGCCGCATTGGCGATATAGCCATCCGAAAGCAGCATCACCGGCGTCATATATTTTGTGGCGATGCGCACGGCCTCGATCGCGGTTTCAAACGCGTCGCCCGGCGAGCGCACCGAAAGCACCGGCATCGGCGCATCGGCATTGCGCCCATACACAGACAGATAAAGATCGGATTGCTCGGTCTTGGTCGGCAGGCCGGTCGAAGGCCCGGCGCGCTGGGTATTGACGACGACCAGCGGCAGTTCGGTGCCGATGGCAAGGCCGATGGCTTCGGTCTTCAGCGCAATGCCGGGGCCGGAACTGGCGGTCACGCCAAGCCTGCCGGCATAGGATGCGCCGATGGCGGCGCAGGCGGCGGCGATTTCGTCCTCGGCCTGAAATGTCAGCACGCCAAACGCCTTGAGATCGGACAGCGAATGCAGCACCGGCGAGGAGGGCGTGATCGGATAGGAAGCCAGCAGCATTTCCAGCCCGGCAAGCTGGCTGCCCGCAAGCAGGCCCCAGGCCAGCGCTTCGCTGCCCTGCACCAGACGGTACAGGCCTTTTTCGATGCTGGCCCGGCCGATGGAATAGCCGGCATAATCGCCGCTGATTTCAACCGTTTCGCCAAAGGCGTGGCCGGCTTTCAGCGCGGCGATATTGGCGGCCGCAACCTCGGGCGCCTTGGCGCCGAATTTGCCCTGCAACCAGTCAATGGTCGGCTGCAAGTCACGGTCATACATCCAGTACACAAGGCCCAGCGTCCACATGTTTTTGCAGCGCAGCGCTTCTTTCTGCGAAAGGCCCAGCGGCTTTGCCACGTCCAGGGTCATTTTGGAAATGTCGATTTCCATCACCTGATAGTGCGCCAGCGAACCATCCGTACGCGGATCAACCTTGTATCCGGCCTTGACGAAATTGCGTTCGTTAAAGCTGCCCGTATCCAGAATGACCAGGCCGCCTTCGCGCAGATTGGACAGGCTGACCTTGAGCGCCGCCGCATTCATCGCCACCAGCACGTCGGATTTATCGCCCGAGGTCTTGATGGCGCGCGAACCGAAATTGATCTGAAAGGCCGATACGCCAAAGGTCGTGCCGATAGGCGCGCGAATCTCGGCAGGGAAATCAGGGAATGTCGCCAGATCATTGCCGTGCAATGCGGTCGATGATGAAAACTGGCTGCCGGTGATCTGCATGCCATCGCCGGAATCGCCGGCAAAGCGCACTACCACTGACTCGACTTTTTTGCGGCCGCGCTGCGCAGCCGTCCCGGCAACAGATCCCACCATGTGACTTATGATCCTGCATATTAAAGGCGCTGCGCCCAGCCCTTCAGCCTTGGACGCGCAAACCGATGTAACCTCCCAGGGACGCATGTCATTTGACTGACACGCTGCCCGCTCATTTCTTATGCCCGGATTATAGGCGATTCAACGAATTGTTTGAAACGTAAATCCGTCACATAGTGTAAATATAGAATACAACCTATACGTGTATTTTTGCCCTTATATTCAGGGCCTCATAAATTCATGATCCCCGTCCGGATCGAGATTATCGATGTGAAAATTCAGTTCGCTGGCAATATCGGCCAGACTGCGGCCTTGCCGGTATATTTCCAGCACCCGCTCCAGAAAGGCCCGGGCCAGCACATCATCGGGGATTTTGGCGGTCCGCCCTTCTTGCAGGGCCGCCTGCATATGTTTGCCACTTATCTCAAAGGCGCTACTCATACCTACTCCACGTCAAATTAGATGTCAAAAGCCTTCGATCAGCTCCGCCAGCCCTCGAATGATCCGGTCCGGCTGCGCGGGGGCATTATCCGGCAGGCCATTGCCGGTATGATCATGCCAGACCGTATGAATGCCCAGCCTTTTGGGAGCGGCCACCTCCCACTCCAGATTATCGCCCACCATCCAGGCGGTTTTGGTGTCCGCCCCAAGGGCGTGAAGGGCGTGGAAATAGGCCTCCGGCTCCGGCTTGCCAAATCCCACATCGCCTTCCACCTGTATATGGTCAAAGCGATGCGCTAAATCAAATCTGCGGATTTTTTCCCATTGCGGTTCGTGCGCGCCATTGGTAACCAGCGCCAGCCGCACCCCCGCCGCCCGCAAATGATCAAGTATTTCATGGGCATGCGGAAACAGGGTCATTTCACGGTCGCGCAACACATTCAGTGCATCGCCGATGCGATGCGCCAGGGTTTCGTCCTCTACACCCACCCGGCGCAGGCCTAGGCCGGAAATTTCCCTTCGGGTGCGCACCAGATCCAGCCGCGCCTGTTTATGGCGCGAAACATCCGACCAGAATTCAAGCGCCGCCGCGTACAGTGCATCCGCGGTGGCGTCCAGCGCGGCATGGCCCAGCTCGGCATGAAATTCATCCAGCGTCCGGCGCCAGACATCGCGCGGGCTTCCCTTGAAAGAAGAGATCAGCGTGTCATCCATATCAAAAAGTATTGCTTGCGGCGGCATTGCGCGCGTCTCCTAAAAGGCCGGGTCTATCAAATAAGTCAGATCAGGCGCATTGCCAATATCCGCATTGCGCGCCAGGCCCTGTATGCGCACGCCGCCTGAAAAACGCGCCAGCGTTTCCAGCGTCTCGGCAAAGGGTGCGGTGCATGCGGGGCTTTCGCTGACTACAATGCCGGTAACAGGGATGCCCTTTGACTGCAAAGCTTCCAGTGCGGTCAGCGTATGGCTGATGCTGCCCAGATAGCTGCCGGTAACCAGCAGCGCGGGCATTTGCAATATCATGATCCATTCGCGCACCGTATACTGATCATCCAGCGGAACCAGCACGCCGCCCACGCCTTCGATCAGCAGATAATCTTCCGGGCCGTTGCGGGCGGCATGACAAAAAGCCACCACTTCCTTCAGATTGATCTGGCGCGCCTCGCGGCTTGCAGCCATGTTCGGGGACAGCGGCGCAGCAAAACGCCAGGGCGATACGGATGCGATTGTTTCATCGCTCATGGGCAGGCCCAGCGCATCCAGCAAACGGCATGTGTCGCTTTGCCGCGCCGTTGAATTCGTAAAGCCCGTGATCAGCGGCTTTAACGCGCGCACGCTTTTTCCCCTGGCGCGCAATTGCCGGATCAGCAGGCTGGTGACATAGGTCTTGCCGGTTCCGGTTCCGGACGCGGTAATGAAAAGCCGTTTCATCTCAGACCGTCTCGCGCAGCAGCGCCGACAGCCGGCCAATATCCGCATCCTGATGCGCGGCGGTAAAAGTGAAGCGCAGCCGCGCCGTTCCCTCGGGCACGGTGGGCGGGCGGATGGCGGTCACCAGAAACCCCGCATCCTCCAGCATGGCCGAAAGTGCAAGCGCGCGCGCCGGATCGCCAATAATAAGCGGTACAATCGGGCTTTGCGCCAGCGGCAGGTTCATGGCGCGGGTAAAGCGCCGCGCCTTTTGCAGCGGGGCGGCGCGCAATTGCGTATCGCGTGAAATAATATCAATCGATGCGATCGCCGCCGCCACAATGGCGGGCGGCAGGCCGGTGGAATAAATCAGCGTGCGGGCGCGGGTGCGGATCAGATCAATCACCGCGCGCGATGCGCACAGATAGCCGCCATAGGCCCCCACCGCCTTGGAGAGGGTTCCCATTTGCAGCGGTACGTCAGCTTTTACGTCACTAACGAAACTGCTGCCGCGCCCCTCCGCCAGCACGCCAATGCCATGCGCATCATCCGTCATCAGCCAGCAATCATATTCGCGCGCCACTTGCGCCAGCGCCGAAACCGGGGCCAGATCGCCATCCATGCTGAACACGCCGTCAGTCAGAATCAGACAATGACGATATTGCTTGCGCCGTGTACGGAGTAATTCAAAAAGATGCGCCACATCATTATGCCGGAAGATCAGGGTTTCCGCGCCGCTCAGCTTCCCCCCGGCCATCAGGCAGGCATGGCTTAACGCGTCGGCCAGAACCAGATCGCCTGGCCCCGCAAGTGCCGGAATTATGCCCAGATTGGCCAGATAGCCGCTGCCGAAAACGCAGGCGTCCTCCGTGCCTTTCAGCCGCGCAAGCCGGGTTTCCAGTTCGCGGTACAGCGAATGATTTCCCGAAACCAGCCGCGAGGCGCCAGCCCCCGCGCCAAAGCGCCGTGTGGCGGCAATGGCCGCGTCTTTCACCTCGGGATGCTGGCTGAGATTCAGATAATCATTGCAGCAGAAAGAAATCAGCCGCCTGCCATTGCGAATGGCGATGGCGCCGGCGTCACGATCGGTTTCCACCAGCCAGCGGCGCAGATTTTGCGCTTCCAGTTCAGCCAGTTTTGATTGCGCGAATGTTTCAAGGCTGTGCATTTTATTTCCGCGCCGCCCATTCGCTGATAATTTTCACCATCGCACCGGTCACATGCGCGAGTTCCCCGGCCGCTATCGTAAAGGGCGGCGTGGTGTAAACAATATCGCCAAACGGGCGCA
>JAHHGO010000071.1 GCA_023252275.1 Alphaproteobacteria bacterium | reverse complement strand
CCCATGTGCCGGTCATTTTCATGACCGGATTGACGGATACGGCGCATATCGTCATGGGCTTTGAGGCAGGCGGTGTTGACTATGTTGCAAAGCCCATCGTACCGGATGAATTGATCGCGCGCATCCGGACGCATCTTACGGTTGTTACCGGGCCCCGGCCGGTCCATGCGAAAAACTGTAATAACCCGACTTTCATTACCGCCTCCAATGCTGTGATGGCCATTATATTACACAGCGCTGCCGGGAAATACATGCACTATATTGTGGTGGTGAGACGGGAATAAATCCAGCGAACAGGTATGAAATGGCCAGCCCCAAACCAGTCACCCTTTATGGCATTAAGAACTGCGACACGATGAAAAAGGCGCGGGCCTGGCTGGATGGCCATGGCGTTGCCTATGCGTTTCATGATTATAAAAGTGCCGGGGCCGATCGCGCGCTGCTGGAAGGCTGGGCGAAACAGGCGGGCTGGGAGGTGCTGCTGAACCGGGCCGGCACAACATTTCGCGCTCTGCCGGACGCCGACAAGACCGGGCTTAATGAAAAGAAGGCAATTGCCCTGATGACAGCCAACCCGTCAATGATCAAACGTCCGGTGCTGATCGCCGGCAATAAAATATTGGTTGGTTTCAAGCCGGAACTCTATCTGGCCCTGTTCGGATAGCCCTCATGCCGGAAATTACCATCGCCCCCGTAACCGATACGCCGCAAATTCGCGCGGCGCTGTGCGAATTGCTGATCGAGGCGGTGGCGGGCGGCGCTTCGGTCAGTTTCATGCATCCTTTGTCACCGGAGGACGCCGCCGCATTCTGGGATGACTCCCTTACGGCGGCGGTCAGTGGCAAGCGCATTGTGCTGGGCGCATTTGATGGCGGTGTGCTGGTGGGCAGCTTCAGCCTTGTGCTGGATACCCCTCCCAATCAGCGGCACCGCGCCGATCTGGCCAAACTGATAACCCGCATCAGCCATCGCGGACGCGGCATTGGCAGCGCGTTGATGCTGGAGGCCGAGCGTCTGGCCATCGCGCGGGGCAAAACCCTGCTGGTGCTGGATACGGCGGTCGAAGGCGGGGCCGCGCCCATGTATGAGGGGCTGGGATATATTCTGGCGGGGATCATTCCGGACTATGCCTTAAAGCCGCATGGCGGTCTGACAGGCAGCGCGATCTACTGGAAACGCATTGGCGCGGATGCGCACTTAAAAAGAAAGGACGAGGCTGATGAAAATTGATGGCCGTTGCCTGTGTGGCTTAATCACCTATGAGGCCGAGATTGATCAATCGAAAATCTCGCTCTGTCATTGTACGGATTGTCAGATCAATTCCGGCTCGGCGTTTCGCATCGCGACGCTGGTGGGAAAGGATGATTTCCGCCTGCTTACCGGGAAACTCAAATCCTATATAAAGATTGCGCAAAGCGGCGCAAGGCGCGCGCTGTCCTTCTGTCCCGAATGCGGCACACATATCCATGGCAGCGATGCGGAAAATGCGCAGACCTATTCACTGCGCATGAGCACGGCAAGGCAGATCAGGGAATTGACGCCCTCCATTCAGATATGGCGCCGCTCCGCGCTCGGCTGGCTGTCCGGCCTTGACACAAGGGTCAAGCTGGACGAGCAGCAGCCAATGCCGCGTTAGGGCAGGTGATTTAACCGCGCGGCGGTTGCGTTTACTGAAACGCGATGTTTTTGCGCGGGCGATAAGGGGTCTCCAATTGTTTGACCTCATCTTCGCTTAATTTCACTTCCACAGCGGCGGCGGCGTCATCCAGTTGTGCGCTTTTGGATGCGCCGATAATCGGTGCGGACACGGGCTGCTTGGACATCAGCCAGGCCAGCGCCACCTGCGCCATACCGGTATTGTGGGCGCGGGCAATATTGCTGACGGCATCGATGATCGGCTGATCATTTTCGGGCTTGAATAATTGCGCCATCATTTCGTCGGTCTGGGCGCGTTGCGTGCCGGCCGCCTTGCTGCCCGCGAGCAATCCGCGCGCCAGCGGCGACCAGGGGATCATGCCAATGCCTTCTTCGCGGCAGAGCGGTATCATTTCGCGTTCTTCCTCGCGATAGAGCAGGCTGTATTGATTCTGCATGGAGATGAAGCGGGCGAAGCCCTCGCGCTGCTGAATGGCCAGCATCTTCATGAACTGCCAGGCATGCATGCTGGACGCGCCGAGATAGCGCACCTTGCCCGCCCGCACCACATCATTCAGCGCATCCAGAGTTTCTTCAATGGGCGTGCGCGGATCGAAACGGTGAATCTGGTACAGATCGATATAATCCATTTGCAGCCGCTTCAGGCTGGCGTCGATGGCCTGCATGATATGTTTGCGCGATAGGCCCATGCCATTGGGGCCGGAATTCATCGGGAAGAACAGTTTGGTGGCGATCACCATATTGTCGCGATCGCCATGCGCTTTGATGGCCCGGCCCAGAATTTCCTCGCTCACGCCCGTGGAATAGACATTGGCCGTATCGAAGAAATTAATGCCCAGATCAATGGCCTTGCGCAGCAGCGGCTGCGAGGCTTCGTCCTCCAGCACCCAGGGCCGCCATTTGCTGGAGCCATAGGTCATGCAGCCGAGGCAGATTTTTGAAACCCTTAGACCGGTAGCGCCGAGATTGACATATTTCATGATTACCTCCCTGAAGTCCTTATATTTTGAGGGCCAGCATCGCCCCTGAGGCCAGATTAGCGCCAAATTCGGGGGGCGGGCAATAAATCGCCGGTAAGACAATCAATATAAAAGACATAATTACGGCTTTCTTTGCCAGAACCGCCTAATCCTGATAAATGGGGGAGCGATTTTCGAAGCCCCGGCGGTCTGCCGGGGCCGTGTGATTCCGGGGCATGGATTTGTGAGCGATATTTTTCAGGAAGTGCAGGAAGACCTGCGTACGGCGCAGTTAAAGTCGCTATGGGAGCGCTATGGCATTCTGGTCATTGGCGGGGCTGTGGCGCTGGTTCTGGGCACGGCTCTGGCGGTATACTGGCGGGATAAGGCTGACTCCGAAAGCGAGGCGGCGGCCATGAAATATCTGGCGGCGGAACAATTGTCGGTTGAGGGCAAGCCGGCCGATGCGGTGGCGCAATTCAGCAAGCTGGCGCAGGAAACGGATATTGAAGGCTATGCGTTGATGGCGCGTATGAAAGAAGCGGCCACACGTCTGGAAACCGGAGACAGGACAGGCGCCATTGCGGCTTATGACGCGCTTGCAGCCGATAGTGGCCTTGACCCGTTACTGCGTGACGTTTCGTCGCTGAAGGCAGCCTTGCTGCTGTTTGACACCGCCAGTGCGGATGAGTTGAAATTGCGCCTGATGCCGCTGGCCAAAGAGGATAGTCCGGTGCGCCATTCCGCAAAGGAAGCGCTGGCCTTTATCGCGATGCGCGAAAATTCGCTGGATGCGGCGCGGGCGCAGTTTCAGGAACTGGCGGATGCGCTGGATGCGCCACGCGGGGTTCGCGCCCGGGCGGCGGAGATACTCGATTCATTGCCGGCCGCCCCAAAGGCTGCGGCGGCTTCAGATCCGGCCAAGAAATAAGTGCGTATGTATCAGGAACACATGATTTCCGGCCGGCCCCGTCTATTGCCGCTGCTGTTATTAAGCACCGCCCTGCTGCTGGGCGGCTGCGGCATGTTCAAGGCCTCAGGCGGGCCCAAGCTGAAGGGCGAACGTATCTCCGTGCTGGCGCTTGATCAGAAGCTGGAAACCGATCCGCGCATTGGCGAAATCGAAGTCATGGTGCCCAAGCCCTATGTGAATCCTGACTGGCCGCAACCCGGCGGCTATGCTGATCACGCAATGCATCATCTGGCATTGTCCGAATCACCCAAGCGGGTCTGGAGCGGGGATGGCGGCAAAGGGGCGGGTAGTACGACGCGGATCATGGCCGAGCCTATCGTCGCGGATGGCAGGATTTATGTCCTCGATGCGCAAGCGGGGATCAGCGCGCTGGACGAAGCCAAGGGCGGGCGCATCTGGCGGACGGTTCTGGAGCCGCAGGGAGAAACCAATTTTGGATTTTCGATTTGGCCGCCTTCGCTGCCGCTGGTTGCCGGCAAGGCCGAATCGTCCGACGCATCCTTCGGCGGCGGTATCGCCTATGACAATGGGCGCGTATTTGTAACCAGCGGATATGGCTTTGTGGCGGCGCTGGACGCGGCCACCGGCAAGGAAATCTGGCGTCACCCGGTCAATATTCCCATTCGCAGCGCGCCAACAGTCAATGGCGGGCGGGTGTTTGCCACCACGCAGGATAATCAGCTCTATGCGCTGTCGGCGGATGACGGCCACCAGCTGTGGACCTTTCAGGCGCTGGTGGAAAGCGCCGGCATACTTGGCAGCGCCTCGCCGGCGGTTGCCGGGGATACGGTGGTCGCCCCCTTCACCTCTGGCGAACTGGTGGCGCTGCGCGTCGAAAATGGCCGCACAGCCTGGACCGATACGCTGATCAAAAGCAGCCGTCTGACGCCGATATCCGAACTGAATGATATTGCGGGCCGTCCGGTGATTGACCGTGGCCGTGTTTTCGCCATCAGCCATTCTGGCAATATCGTGTCGATCGATCTGCGCACCGGCGAACGCATCTGGACGCGCAATATTGCGGGCGTGCAGACGCCCTGGATTGCTGGTGATTTTATCTATCTGATTACGCTTGAGGGCGAAATCACGGCGCTGTCGCGCCGTGATGGCCGTGTGCGCTGGGTTACGCAATTGCGCCGCTACAAGAATCAGCAAGATGAAGAAGGCCGCGTGGAGTGGAGCGGGCCAGTGCTGGCGGGCGACCGGCTGATCGCGGTGTCGAGCATCGGACATCTGATTTCAGTTTCGCCCTATACCGGCAAGGTTCTGGGCTATATCAATATTCCCGATGGCACATTTGTGCCGCCCATTATCGCCAATGAGTCCTTATATGTCTTGACCCAGGACGCAGACCTTCTGGCCTATCGCTAGCGGTAAACAAAGGACAGAGGACAGGGGGCAGAAAAGATATTATTTCTGTCTTCAGCACTTTGCCTTTTCATTCCCGTCTATTGTTCCCTACCCCTCGGGCCCCGGAAAATTATGTTCAAACTCGTCATTGTCGGCCGTCCCAATGTTGGCAAATCGACCCTGTTCAATCGTTTGGTTGGCAAACGGCTGGCGCTGGTCGATGACACGCCGGGCGTCACGCGTGACCGCCGCGAAGGCCAGGGCAAACTTGCGGACCTCAGCTTCACCGTGGTCGACACGGCTGGGCTGGAGGATGCCAGCGGCGACAAGATGGAAGCGCGAATGCGCCGTCAGACGGATCGCGCCATTGCCGATGCCGATTTGTGCCTGTTCATGATTGATGGCCGGGCGGGGGTGACGCCGCTCGATGCGCATTTTGCCGAAGTGCTGCGCAAGGGAAAGATGCCGGTTCTGCTGGCCGCCAATAAATGCGAAAGCAATGCCGCACTGGCGGGGCGTTTTGAAGCCTACAAGCTTGGGCTGGGCGATCCGATTGCAATTTCGGCGGAGCATGGCCAGGGGCTGGATGGGCTTTATGAGGCGATACGCGCGCTGATGCCCGCCGCGCCGCCCGGGGAAGAACTGGAGGATGCGTTTGAGGCCGGTGAGGCGCCAGCCCCGGATTCGCCGCTTAAAATCGCCATAGTCGGGCGGCCCAATACCGGAAAGTCCACGCTGGTCAATCAGTTGGTGGGCGAGCAGCGCATGCTGACCGGACCGGAGGCGGGGCTGACGCGTGATTCGATCTGCGTCAACTGGCAGTGGAAGGGCCGCCCGATTGAGCTGTTCGATACGGCGGGCCTGCGCAAACAGGCGCGCGTCACCGGCAAGCTGGAACGGCTTTCTACTCAGGATACAAAGCACGCCATTAATTTTGCCGAAGTCGTTATTGTCATGATCGACGCGACCCAGCCATTTGAAAAACAGGATCTGCATATTGCCGATCACGTGGCGCGCGAGGGGCGGGCGCTGGTGATCGCGCTCAACAAATGGGATCTGATCGAAGATCCAAAGGCGCATCTGGCGGGTTTGCGGCAAAAGCTTGATCTGTCTCTGCCACAGATCATGGGGGTGCCACTGGTCACCCTGTCAGCCCTGAGTGGCAAGGGAGTTGATCGTTTATTGCCTGCAGTGACCAAAATTTACGCAACCTGGAACCGCAGAATTCCCACCGCGGCGCTCAATCGCTGGCTGGCCGAAGCCACCACGCGCCATCCGCCCCCGGCGGCGGCGGGAAGGCGCATTAAATTACGCTATATGACCCAGGTCAGCGCCCGGCCGCCCGCCTTTGCGGTGTTCACCACGCGCGCGGCAATTTTACCAGATTCTTATTCGCGGTATCTGATCAACGCCTTGCGCAAGGATTTTGATTTGCCTGGCGTGCCGGTCAGACTGATGCTGCGCGCCCGCCCCAACCCCTATGTGGCCGATAAATAGGCAAAATTTGTATTCAATGGCGTTCCGGCGACACGCTGCGACGCCATCGGGCTTGTTGCCGATAGGCCACGCTTGCAATCTGATTGTAAGGGGGCTTGGTTCAAAAGCAGAATAAGCTAGGGAAACCGCCAAAATCTGACATTAAATAATCTTGGTAAAAAACGATTCGGTGTGATCAACGAACCTCGCAGGTTCAGATCCTATTAACTATATAAAGGGCATGGTAGTTGCAGGACTGCTGAAGGGTGATGAATCACCCAGGCAAGACAAAGAAAAAACAGGGACAGACGCAGGATTGACAGCGGGGGGTGGTGAGGCAACTTAGAGGTGCGCCATGAACGATGTCTTCGATCTCTTTAATGAGGTCTATACCCGCGAAAAGCAGGAAGTCATGAGTCTGCAGGATTTTCTGCTGGGCTGCCGGGACCATCCTGAATATTTTTCAAGCCCCGCCGAGCGCCTGATTTCTGCGATAGGTGAGCCCGAGATTGTGGACACCAGCGCCGATCCAAGATTGGGGCGGATATTTCAGAACCGCACCATCAAGCGGTACCCCGCATTCAAAGATTTCTACGGAATGGAAGATACGGTCGAACGTATCGTGGGCTATCTGCGTTATTCCGCGCAGGGACTGGAAGAGCGCAAACAGATTTTATATCTGCTGGGCCCAGTCGGCGGCGGTAAATCCTCTCTGGCCGAACAGCTCAAGAAGCTGATGGAAGAGCGCCCGATCTATGTGCTGAAAGCCGGCAATCAGATCAGCCCGATATTCGAATCGCCCCTTGGCCTGTTCAACCCCGAGCGCATGGGCGATCTGCTGGAAAATAAATACGGCATCGCGCGGCGCAAATTGAAAGGCATGATTTCGCCCTGGGCCGTGAAACGTCTGGACGAGATGAATGGCGACATTTCCAAATTCTCCGTCGTCAAGCTCATTCCTTCCAAGCTGCGCCAGATCGGCGTCGCCAAGACCGAACCGGGTGATGAGAACAATCAGGATATCTCGGCGCTGGTCGGCAAGGTGGATATCCGCAAGCTGGAAATGTTCAGCCAGAACGACCCGGACGCCTACAGCTATAGCGGCGGCCTGAATCTGACGACGCAGGGCATGCTGGAATTTGTCGAAATGTTCAAGGCTCCGATCAAGGTGCTGCACCCGCTGCTAACCGCGACCCAGGAAGGCAATTATCTGGGCACGGAAAGCTTTGGCGCATTCCCCTATGAAGGCATTGTGCTGGCGCATTCGAACGAATCCGAATGGCAGCAGTTCAAGGCTAACAAGAATAATGAGGCGTTTCTTGACCGTATTAGCGTAATCAAGGTGCCCTATTGCCTGCGGGCTTCCGACGAGGCGCGTATCTATCAGAAGCTGCTGCGTGAAAGCGAGCTGGTGTCTGTTTCCTGCGCCCCCGACACGCTGGAAATGCTGGCCCGCTTTAGTGTGCTGACGCGCCTGCGCAAGCATGAGAACTCGGCGCTTTATTCGAAGATGCGCATTTATGACGGTGAAAACCTGAAAGACACCGATCCCAAGGCGCGTTCGATGCAGGAATATCGCGACGCCGCCGGTGTGGACGAAGGCATGAATGGCATCAGCACACGTTTTGCCTTCAAGGTGTTGTCGCAGACTTTTAACTATGACAATGAAGAAGTCGCGGCCGATCCGGTGCATCTGATGTATGTGCTGGAACACGCGGTGCGCCGCGAACAATTCCCCGAAGAAACCGAGAGCGGCTATATCGAATTCATCAAATCCGAGCTGGCCCCGCGCTATGCCGAATTTATCGGTAATGAGATTCAGAAAGCCTATCTCGAATCCTATTCGGATTATGGGCAGAATTTGTTTGACCGATATATCACCTATGCCGACGCCTGGATCGAGGATGAGGATTACAAGGATCCGGACACGGGCCAGATATTTAACCGCACCGTGCTGGATGCGGAGCTTTCCAAGATTGAGAAGCCCGCGGGCATCGCCAATCCGAAGGACTTCCGTAACGAGGTGGTGAAGTTTGCGCTGCGGGCGCGGGCCAATAATGACGGCAGAAACCCTGCCTGGACCTCTTATGAAAAGCTGCGCGAAGTCATTGAGAAGCGCATGTTCGCCCAGGTCGAGGATCTGCTGCCGGTCATCAGTTTCGGCGCCAAGAAAGACCATGAACTTGATGAAAAGCATTCGGAATTTGTCAGTCGCATGACCGGCCGCGGCTATACCGAGCGGCAGGTTCGCAGACTGGTTGAATGGTATATACGGGTTAACAAGGCAGGTTAGTTACGCCTATTGGAGTAATATAATGCACCACTTTATTGACCGGCGCGCCAACCCCAAGGACAAAAGCCTTGGCAATCGCCAACGGTTTTTGCGCCGCGCGCGGGCGCGCATCAAGGAAGTGGTGAACCGCTCGGTGCAGGATCGCAATGTTACTGATGTGGCGACCGGCGAAACCATCACCATTCCCGCCAAGGGCATTGAGGAGCCGCAACTGCGCAACGCGCGCAGCGGCGGCAATCGCAGCCGCGTCTTCACTGGCAACAGGGAATATATGACCGGGGACCAGATCGACAAGCCCGAGAGCGGCGAAGGGCAGGGCGGCAAACAGGGCTCCGATGACGGCGAAGGCGAAGAGGATTTCCGTTTCACGCTCAGCCGGGATGAATTTCTCGACCTGTTCTTTGAAGATCTGGAACTGCCCGATCTGGTAAAGACAAGCCTGAAGGAAGTTCACAGCTATAAATTGCACCGGGCGGGGCATTCCGCCTCCGGCACACCCACCAATCTCAATGTGTTGCGGACAATGCGTAATGCGCATGGCCGGCGTATTGCGCTGCATCGCCCGTCGCGGGCGGCCGTCGAACGGCTGGAACAGGAAGTTACCGCAATGCGCGCCCAGCCGGTTCTGGATGAGCAGGAACAGGCGCGGCTATTGGAGCTTGAGCAGCAATTGGAGACGCTTCAGCGCAGATTGCGCATCGTGCCTTATATCGATCCGGTGGATATTCGCTATAACCGCTATGAACCGCGGCCCAATCCCAACACCAAGGCGGTGATGTTCTGCCTGATGGACGTGTCCGGTTCGATGGGCGAGCGCGAGAAAGATCTGGCGAAACGCTTTTTCATGCTGCTGCATCTGTTTCTGGAGCGCCGTTATAAACGCATCGAGGTGGTCTTTATCCGCCACACGCATCATGCGGAAGAGGTGGACGAGCAGACTTTCTTCTACAGCCCGGAAACCGGCGGCACGGTTGTCAGCACGGCGCTGGTTGAAATGCAGCGCATTATCAAGGAGCGTTTCCCAACGGGCGAATGGAACATCTATGCGGCCCAGGCGTCGGATGGCGAGAATTTCTCCGGCGATTCAGAGCGTTGCCACGATTTGATGGTCAAGGAAATCATGCCTATGGTGCAATATTATGCCTATATCGAAATATTGGACGAGCGTGAGTTTGATATTTTTCAGGATGCGCGCTCGGGCGCCGCATTATGGCGGGCCTATGGCGAGGTGGCGGATGCATGGAAGAATTTCGCCATGAAACGCATCGCCAAGCCGGGTGACATCTATCCCGTGTTCCGTGAACTGTTTTCGCACAAGGCCAGGGAAAAAGTTGGCTGAACGGTAATTTTCCTCCAAAGATAATGGTAACGCGGGCATGATCAGTAAAGCCAGCAGCACATTGCTCTTCGACAGTTCCGACTGGAATTTTCCAACGCTGGAAAAAACCTACAAGGCGATTGAAGAAATCGCTGAGCAGGATCTGGGGCTTGATGTTTATCGCAACCAGATAGAAATCATTTCTTCCGAACAGATGCTGGATGCCTATTCATCCGTCGGCATGCCGCTAATGTATCAGCACTGGTCCTTCGGCAAGCGTTTCGCGCGCGATGAAATGATGTATCGCAAGGGCTATCAGGGGCTGGCCTATGAAATTGTCATCAATTCAAATCCCTGCATCAGTTATAATATGGAAGAAAACACCATGGCGATGCAGACCCTGGTGATGGCGCATGCGGCGTTTGGCCACAATCATTTTTTCAAGAATAATTATCTTTTCCGGCAATGGACCGACGCGGACGGCATTCTGGAATATCTGCAATTCGCCAAAAGCTATATCGCGAAATGCGAGGAAAAATACGGCGCGCAATCCGTCGAGGAAATTCTGGATGCGGCCCATGCGCTGATGGATCACGGCGTGTTCCGCTATCGCCGCCCGCCGCCGCTTTCAACGCGCGAGGAAGAAAGCAAGCGCCGCGCCCGCGAGACCTATGAGGAGCGGACATTCAATGATCTGTGGCGCACCGTGCCTTCCAAGGGCCGGGAAAAGGCCGCGGATGAAAGCGAAGAAGAGCATGAGCGGCGCCGGAAAATCCTGAAAATGCCGCAGGAAAATATTCTGTATTTTCTGGAAAAATTCAGCCCCGCACTGGAATCCTGGCAGCGGGAACTGCTGCATATTGTGCGCACCATCGCGCAGTATTTTTACCCGCAAAAGCAGACCAAGGTGATGAACGAGGGCTGCGCCACCTTTGTGCACTATTACATCGTCAACAAGCTTTATGATCTGGGCCGCATCAGCGAAGGCACATTGCTGGAAATTCTGCACAACCATTCAAGCGTGGTGATGCAACCGGCCTATGATGATCCGCGTTACAGCGGCATGAACCCTTATGCGCTGGGTTTCGAGATGATGTGTGATATCAAACGCATCTGCACGGAGCCGACCGATGAGGACCGGCAATGGTTCCCAGATCTCGCCGGCAGCACCGACTGGCGCGCGGCGCTGCGCCATGCCTGGGCGAATTACCGGGATGAATCCTTCATCCTGCAATATCTCAGCCCGCATCTGATGCGCAAATTCCGTATGTTCCTGATCACGGATAATGAGAGCGAAAGCACCTATATGGTCAAGGGCATTCATGATGAGGCCGGCTATCGCAAGGTGCGCGCTGCGCTGGCGCAATCCTATGAAATCGGCCGTATTGATCCCGATATTCAGGTGGTGGATGCCGATCTTAAGGGCGATCGCTGCCTCACGCTGCGGCATATGGCGCTGGACCGAATCCCGTTGGACACCAAGGATCGTGACCAGACGATGAAACATCTGCGCCGCCTATGGGGATATGACGTGAAAATCGAAAGCGTTGATCGCGAAACCGGCGCGCTGATCTCCGAGGCGATTATCACCGCCGACCGGCTGGAAACCAGTATCCGTTAAAATCCCTTCGTCACGGGCGCAAAAAAGGCCTGGGCTTTCCGCCCGGGCCTTTTTTGATGCCTTTTCTGATCAGCGGGTTTTATTTGCGCGCTGCGATAGGCACATATTTGCGTTCGTTGGCGCCCTGATAAAGCTGCCGCGGGCGGCCGATTTTCTTGCCGGGATCCGTGATCATTTCGTTCCACTGCGCCACCCAGCCAACCGTGCGGGCCACAGCGAAAATCACCGTAAACATGGAGGGCGGAAAGCCCAGCGCGCGTTCAATGATGCCGGAGTAGAAATCGACATTCGGATAAAGCTGCCGGTCGATGAAATATCTGTCACTGAGGGCAATTTTCTCAAGCTCCATGGCGATCTGCAACAGCGGATCATGCTTGATGCCCAGTACGCCCAGCACTTCGTGGCAGGTTTTGCGCATCACGGTCGCGCGCGGATCGTAATTTTTGTACACGCGGTGGCCAAAGCCCATCAGCTTGCTGTGATCATTTTTGTCTTTTGCACGATCGATAAAGGGTTTGATATTTTCCACCGTGCCGATGGATTGCAGCATGTTAAGCGCCGCTTCATTGGCGCCGCCATGCGACGGCCCCCACAGGCTGGCAATGCCCGCCGCGATGCACGCGAATGGATTGGCCTCTGATGAACCGGCAAGACGAACCGTCGAGGTTGAGGCATTCTGTTCATGATCCGCGTGCAGAATGAAAATGCGGTCCATGGCGCGGGCTAGAATTGGATTTACCTTATATTCTTCCGCAGGCACGGAAAAGCACATATGCAGGAAATTTTCCGCATAGGTCAGTTCGTTGCGCGGATAGACGAATGGCTGACCAAGCGAATATTTATAGGCCAGCGCCGCAATCGTCGGCATTTTGGCGATCATGCGATAGCTGGCGACCATGCGCTGATGCGGGTCATTAATATCGGTTGAATCGTGATAGAAGGCGGAAAGCGCGCCGACGACGCCGCACATTACCGCCATCGGGTGGCTGTCGCGGCGAAAGCCCCGGAACACATTCAGTATCTGTTCATGCAGCATGGTGTGCATGGTGATGTCATGCACGAATTTCGCTTTCTGCTTTTTGTTGGGCAGTTCGCCTTCCAGCAGCAGATAGGAGGTTTCCATGAAATCGCTTTTGAAAGCCAGTTCATCAATCGAATAACCGCGATGACGCAGGATGCCTGCATCGCCATCAATATAAGTGATTTTGGAATCGCAGCTTGCGGTGGAGGTAAAGCCCGGATCGTAGGTAAACATGCCCGTTTCGGCATATAGCTTGCGCACATCAATCACGCTGGGGCCTTCGCTGGCGTGCATGACCGGCAGTTCCAGCGTCTTTCCGCCATAGCTGAGCGTCACGGAATTGATCTTTTTCTTATCCGGAGCCTTGGCTGATTTGGGGGCGGGTGTGGCGGTTGCCTTCGCGGTTCTTTTCGGTTTTCTCATTCAAAACTCCTTTTGCAACGTTTCCCAGCGTCCAGCTTATGCTAATAATGAAAACATGTTAACCATATGCCTGCTGCATTGCACAAGAATTTATCATCAGACATTGATAATTTCGTTAAGCCGCCTGGTCGCGGATACGGGCAATGCTTTCCTGTTTTCCAAGCGCTAACAGAACGTCAAAGATTCCCGGTGACATGTTGGAGCCTGTCAGCGCCGCGCGCAAAGGCTGTGCGGCCTGACCCAGCTTGATCCCGGTTTGCGTGGCATATTGCCGGACACATTCCTCCAGCGCCGCCGTCTGCCAATTGTCCAGTTGCTCCAGCGCCAGGGCCAGCCCTGCAAGGCGGCTGCGCGCTTCGGGCGTAAGCAGCTTTACCGCCCCCTCATCCAGCGCCAAAGGCCGCCGGGCGAACAGGAATGCCGCGTTTTTTGCCAGGTCAACCAGATTGGTCGCGCGTTCTTGCAGGCCCGGCAGTGCAAGTTCAAGCTTTGCCCGGTCTGTGGCGTTAACTTCTGAGCCATGCAGGCGGGCAATTGTTTTGAGAAGTTCCGGCAGCAATTCCTCCGCCGGTTTTTCGCGCATGTAAACGCCGTTAAGATTTTCCAGCTTGGCGAAATCAAACCGGGCGGCGGATTTATTGACGCCATCCAGATCAAACCATTCAATGGCCTGTGCGGTGCTGATCACTTCATCATCGCCATGCGACCAGCCCAGCCGCAGCAGATAATTGCGTATGGCGTCGGGCAGATAGCCCATATCGCGATAGGCGTCGACGCCCAGCGCGCCGTGGCGTTTCGACAGTTTGGCGCCATCGGGCCCCAGAATCATCGGCAGAT
>JAHHGO010000070.1 GCA_023252275.1 Alphaproteobacteria bacterium | reverse complement strand
GTCCCGGGCCAGCCGCCAGAACGAGCGGTCGAACGCTCGCAGGGGTTTGCCCTCAACCCGGGAGGATCCCGATGCCGCCCATTCTCGTGGTCATGGCGCCGTACCCGATCGAGCAAGCTCGCGCCGAGGCGCTCGGCGCACTCGCCCGGGCCCGGACCGAACTGATGAAGGCGGCGCGTCTCCTCCATGCGATGGGGAAGGAACTCCCGGCGCGCAACTGGGAACAGGGCCGCAACGCCATCGATCCCGCCGCCCGCGCGCTGCTGGTGCTGGTGGCGCGTGATCCCAAAGGTACCCTTACAGCGCTGGCTGCTGCCCGCGCGGCGTGAGCAAAAGGATTTTTTGTAATCCCGTTCCATGACGCCGCACAGAAATCTAAGCGATAATGCGGCAGTCCATTTACAGGAGGCCCCGCATGACCGAAACCGCTCCCGCCCGCTCCCTTTCCGAATTGCAGGCCAGCACCGAGGGGCTGTTCGCCGAAACGCTCGGAATAAAATTTCTGGAGGCAACGCCGCAGTGCATCCGGGCGGAGCTGACCATCACGCGGGAGCTGTGCACCATGCCCGGCATCATGCATGGCGGCGCGATCATGGCGTTTGCCGATACGCTGGGCGCCTATGGCACGTCGCTGAACCTGGCGGCGGATGCGGGCACCACCACCGTGGAATCCAAGACGAATTTTTTCGCCGCCGGGCTTGAGGGCACGAAAATTATCGGGACATGCACGCCGCTGCATCTGGGCAGGCGCACCCATGTCTGGCAAACCCAGGTGCGGCGCGAAGATGGCAGGCTGGTGGCGCAGATCACCCAGACGCAGATCGTGCTGGAGGCGGCGAAGACGCCAACCGAGCAACTGGTGGGCCTGTTCGCCGGGCTTTCGCGCGCGGACCAGCAGGCGCTGCTGGCGCAGCTTGAGCATGCGGGCGGGTCGATGTATCAGCACTGGGCCGATAGTGAAGCCGACGCCGCCATACGCGCCTTGCATCTGGCGGCGCTGGAGCGCGAGGAGCAGAACGCCAGATTCCTGGAGGGCCTGACGAAGAAATAGCCGGGCGGTTTTAAAGCCTTTTATGAGCGCCTTCCGGCAAGCTTACATCTAACCCGCGCGGCGCTTCAGCCTGCGGCGCAGGCTCTGGCCGCGTTGTGTTGGCGGCCCCTCGGCGGCTGACACGGCGGCTGACACGGCGGCATGGGTTTGAGGATGCAGAAACAGATAAGTCGGCGTGGCGTTGAAACGCCGGGTGATGCGATAGCCGAAGGCGGCGAGATAGGCCTCGATGGCCTGGCGCTGCGCCTCTTCAGCGGCCTCGATATATAATAGCGGGTGATCGGCGCGCAGCATTTCCGCCGCGCCGCGCAGCACGTCCAGTTCCATGCCCTCGACATCCACCTTCATCAGCACGACGCGGCCGCCGCGCGCAATATCATCAAGCCGTTTGATTTCGATTTCACCGCCCGCGTCATCAACCAGCTGGTTCATGCCCCAATTGGCGGCGTCGCGGGCCTGCACCGCTGCGCGCCCCGCCTGCGCGCCCGCGCCGATGCGCAGCGCCTGCACCCGGTCTTGCAGCCCATTGAGCGTAATGTTTTGAGACAACACGGCATGGCTGCGGGGGGTGGGCTCAAGGGCAATTGTGTCCAGCCCCAGTATCTTGCCAAAATAAACGGTGTGGTTGCCGATATTGGCCCCGACATCGAACGCCATGGCGTTTTCGGGAATTTCCAGCGCATTCAGGCGCGCCTGCATATCCGCCAGCATTTCCGGCTCATAAAAAGTGCTGGAATGCGAAATGCTTTTTTGAATGTGATCATTGTGATCCGGCAGATGAAAGAGAATATCCGTTCCCTGATGATTGAATATGATCTGGTTCACGGCTTTCCGGTTGGGTTCCGCCAGCAGCGCATCAATGGCCGCGAACTGAATTCCGGAATCATAGTGCTGACGCACATAATCCACATAGCGGCCCGGAACGGCTTTGCGGATCAGCGCCACGGCTTCATCCACCGTCGAGAACAGGCATTCGGATGGCCATAATTGATCCGCGCCCGGAAAATCATGAATGACGGGAAACGCGCCGGCCGCCATGGCCTCGCCAATATTCATGCCGAAGCTTTCATAAAGCGTGGTGCTGAGCAGCACCCCCTTTGCCGCCAGCCAGGCGGGCATGTCGCTCACATAGTCATAAAATGTGATATGTTCCTTCAGGCCCAGCCGGGTGATCTGATGGTTGAGATAGCGCAAGGTGCGCAGATCGCTGAACTGCCCCGCCACATGCAGACGATAGGCGGGCTCAATGGCCATCAGCCTGGCCATGATCTGCAAAAACAGCGCCGGATTTTTTTTCATCTCCAGCCCGCCGACCCAGGCGATGCCGGTCATGACCTTTGGCGCGGTATTGGCGAAGCGGGCGCATTCGATGGCGTTGAAGATCACTCTTATATCGGTCTGGCGCGAAATGTCCGCCCGGCGGCCGCGTAAAATATCCAGCACATCGTCACAGACCAGAACCAGATGATCAACATTTCCCCAGAATATTTCATTTGGATAATTTGTGTCGATGGCCTCGAACGAATGCAGGCGGATAATGGTTTTTTTGCCGCGCAGATCTATCTGATTGGTGGCGTAAACCGCCAGCGGCCCGCACCATTCAAACCACAGTATGTCCGCGTCTTGCGCCGCCTGTGCGACCTCATCCACCGTGCCGGGATGATAAAAATCCACCTGCCATGCACCTTCCAGATGCGCCGCCAGCGGCCGCATGAAAGAGCGTTCGCGCGGATTAAGCGGATCAAAAATGGCGATACGGGGTTTTGCGGCCATGGGACGGGTGCGCTCCGGTAAGGAAACCTGTCCTTAACCCTAGCGTAAATCCGGTTAACGCAAGGTTGCCGGGCTCTGTTCCGCCCGGCTCCGCTTCATCCCACGTCTTTGGTCATCTCGCGCAGCTTGAATTTCTGCACCTTGCCGGTCGAGGTTTTGGGCAGTTCGGTGAACACCACATGGCGCGGGCATTTGTAATGCGCCAGATTTTCGCGGCAATAGGCGATAATGTCCTGCGCCGTCAGGTTCTGATGCGTGTGCTTGAGCGTGACAAAGGCGCAGGGGGTCTCGCCCCATTTTTCGTCGGCGCGCGCCACCACGGCGGCCTCCAATATTCCGGGATGCTTGTACAGCGTGTCCTCGACCTCGATCGATGAGATATTTTCGCCGCCCGAAATGATGATGTCCTTGGAGCGGTCGCGCAACTGGATATAGCCATCCGGGTGCAGCACCCCCAGGTCGCCCGAATGATACCAGCCGCCTTCAAAGGATTCTTTCGAGGCGGCGGGATTTTTCAGATAGCCCTTCATCACCACATTGCCGCGGAACATGACCTCGCCCATGGTTTCGCCGTCACTGGGCACGGGCTGCATGGTGTCGGGATCAAGAATGGTCAGGGCTTCCAGCACCGGATAGCGCACCCCCTGGCGCGCCTTGACCGTGGCCTGCTCATCGGGCGGCAGCGCGTTCCATTCCTCATGCCAGTCATTGATTACTGCGGGGCCATAGGTTTCGGTCAGGCCGTAAAGATGCGTGACCGAAAAACCGCTGGCCGTCATGGCGCCGATGACGCTGGCGGGCGGCGGCGCGGCGGCGGTGAAAAATTCAATACTGTGGCTGAAACTTTTGCGCTCTTCCGGTTTGGCGTTGATCAGCATACCCATCACCACCGGCGCGCCGCACATATGGGTGACTTTGTATTTGTCGATGGCGGCGTAAATCAGCGCCGCTTCGGTGCGCCGCAGGCAGACATGCGTGCCCGCCGCCACGCTCAGCGACCAGGTAAAGCACCAGCCATTGCAATGAAACATCGGCAGCGTCCATAGATAAACGGGATGCTTCTGCATGCTGGCGGTCACCACATTGCCCATCGCCAGCAGATAGGCGCCGCGATGGTGGAACACCACGCCCTTGGGATTTCCCGTAGTGCCGGAAGTGTAATTCAGCGCGATGGCGTCCCATTCATCGCCGGGCATCACGCAGGTAAAATCCGGATCGCCTTTTGCGATGAAGCTTTCATAGTCGATCTCGCCAATGCGCGAACCTTCGCCGGTATATTCCGGATCATCCACATCGATCACCAGCGGCCTTGTCTTGCACAGCGCCAGCGCGTCCCTGGCCAGCCCGGAAAATTCGCGGTCGACAATCAGAACCTTCGCCTCGCCATGATCCAGAATGAAGGCGATCGCTGCCGCGTCCAGCCGGTAATTCAGCGTGTTGATAACAGCGGCGCAAAAGGGCACGCCGTAATGCGCCTCCAGCATCTGGGGAATATTGGGGCACAGAATGGCCACCGTATCGCCGCGGCCAATGCCGCGCTTGCTGAGCGCGCTGGCAAGCCGGCGGCACCTTGCGTAAAATTCCGCATAGGTGAATTTCACATCGCCATGCACCACGGCGATGCGGTTTGGATATACATCCGCCGTGCGGCGCAAAAAGCTGAGCGGGGTCAAAGGCTGATAATTGGCCGGATTTTTATCGAGGTTAAGATCGTAAATATTGCTCGGCATTGTGCTTTTCTCCCTACACACAGCAGCGGCGCATTATTGGCCCGCACTCCCGCCTCCGAAACTAATCAAATTCCCCCATAAGGGCAATCGGCAGCGCAGAAGGCCTATCCGTAATTTTATTTGACATGTTATATTTGGTATATATAATATAAGATATGTGGCGCATCGAAGAACATCGGCAGGTCGAGAAGGCCTTATCCGGCCCTGTCCCGGCGGAAATTCTGAAACGCTACGAAAAATGGAAGGACATCGCCATGCTTTCCGGTCCTTCCGGTTTGCGGCTCATCAAGGGCTTTCAGGATGAATCCCTGTCCGGAAAATGGGAAGGATACCGCTCCTCAAGGCTCAATTTGCAATGGCGTGTCATTTATCGGGTGGTTGCGGACACGCTGCTGGTGCAGGTAATTCGCATCACCCCGCATGATTACCGGAGACCGTAAGATGAAAAATTTTCGCCCCGCAAAACAGCGCATCAAGGTCTCGCCGGGTGAATCGGTGCGCATTATCCGCGAGTTGCAATCGCTAAGCCAGAACCAGCTGGCGGAGCTTACCGGCATTGCCCAGGCTACTCTTTCCGCCATTGAAAATGACCGTATTAACCTTGGCGTTGAACGGGCAAAGGTGCTGGCAAAGGCCCTGCAATGCCACCCGGCCGTGCTGGTTTTTCCGGGCTGGACACTTCCGGCGGATGCAGGCGATTTAAACAGCGCGACCGAATTAGCTTGACCCGGCCCGGCTTGGGTGTATGGTCGCGCCAAGATTTCTCGCGAAGCGGGTGCAGCCAGTGTAATGGGGTTGCAGTCCCGAGTAAGTCTCCCTATATACCGTTTGCCCCACAATCCCGCGTGGCTGGCAGAACAAGGCGCCGCAAAGTCCCTTTTCATGAGGAAAAGGAAGTCAAGTGGCGGCGCGAAGGAATAAATACTCTTGCAATCTCTGGATTTTACCGGCTTTGGCCTTAATGGGCCATTGTTACGCGCGCTTAAAACGCAAAACTTCAACACCCCAACCCCCATACAGTCTGCGGCCATTCCCGGCATCCTGAGCGGGCGCGACCTGCTTGGCCTTGCCCAGACGGGTACCGGCAAGACGGCGGCGTTCGCCCTGCCGATCCTGCAAAGCCTGTCGCTGGCTGAAAAGCAGCAACGCCCGGTGGTGCGCGCGCTGATTGTCGCGCCGACACGCGAACTGGCCTTGCAGATCGATGAACATATCCGGCTTTTGTCGCGGCATCTGGGGCTTCGTTCGGCCACCATCTATGGTGGCGTCGGACGCAAGGCGCAGATCGACAAACTGGCGGGCGGCGTCGATATTGTTACCGGCACGCCGGGACGTATCGTTGATCTGATGACCTGCGGCCATCTGAAATTGCAGGCGGTCACGCATTTTGTGCTCGACGAAGCCGATCACATGTTCGATCTGGGTTTCGTAAAGGACATTAAAAAGATCATCGCATCGCTGCCGAAAAAGCGTCAGAATTTGATGTTTTCGGCGACCATGCCGGCCGAAGTGGCGGGTCTTGCGGCGGCGGTTCTGAACAATCCTTTGCGCGTCGAGGCGCCCCGCACCGAGGCCGACAATCCGCAAATCGAACAGAAAGTGTTTTTCGTCAATACCGGCGACAAGCGCAGCCTGCTGAAAACCCTGCTGGACGATCCGGCCATGTCGCGGGCAATCGTCTTTACCCGGACCAAACATGCCGCCGGCCGCATCGCCGAAGGTCTGTGCAAGGATGGCAACGAGGCCGAAGCGCTGCATGGCAATAAAAGCCAGTCGGCGCGGCAGCATTCGCTGGCCCGCTTTCGCAGCGGCAAGGCGCGCATCCTGGTTGCAACCGATGTCGCCGCGCGCGGCATTGATGTCACCGGAGTTACCCATGTGATCAATTTCGATCTGCCCAATGTGCCGGAATGCTATGTGCACCGGATCGGGCGCACAGCGCGCGCCGGCGCCAGCGGAATTGCCGTGTCGTTTTGCGATGACAGCGAAATGGGGCATCTGCGCAGCATCGAAAAACTGACGGGAAACCGGCTGATTGTCGCGGGCGGTACGCCGCGCGAAACGGCGCGCCCCGCCGCGCGCCAGCCGGGCAACAGGCCCAAACAGAAAAACCGCTTCCGGGCGCGCAGCAACGAACGCGCCCGCCCCGCGGCGTAAACAATTCCGGGGCTATCGCCCCGGTTCACCATGCGTTGCGCCAGCAAAACACAATGGCGTTTCTCATAAATGTGGGATGAAAATTCCGCTCTCTGCTAACTAAAGAAACTAGGAGTTCTACAAATGCCTACTGGCACCGTGAAATGGTTCAACGCAAACAAGGGTTTTGGCTTCATCCAGCCGGATGACGGCGGACAAGACGTATTTTTGCATATCAGCGCAGTTGAACGCGCTGGCATGTCCAACCCGAATGAAGGCGCCAAGCTCAGCTATGAGCTGGAAAAAGACGCCAAGAAAGGCCGCGTTTCCGCTGCCAATCTGAAGGCTCTCTAAATCCTTCATTGCGGTTTAGCTATCTGCAAAGCGCGCGCGGTCATGTACCGCGCGCGTTTTGTGTTTGTGGCAGTGAGTATGATCGCGTCACAAATTTTTTGAAAATATGATTCCCGGAAATTATACGAAAAACGCATGGGACTTGACATCCCACGCACGCAGCCCTTAGGTTCGCGCCACTCACGCTTCTGGTGTCCCCTTAAACGGGGATGAAACGGGAAGCCGGTGCGCCGCGCCCTCACAGGCAAGGCAATTCCGGCACTGCCCCCGCAACGGTAAGCAAGTTAAAAGGCGGCATCCGCCACTGTGCCATGCGCATGGGAAGGCGCCGCCCCTGGGGAATTCACTTCCCCGATTTGCGAGTCCGGAGACCGGCCCGATGCATTGAGAGACGGCGAAGCGGAGGGCTTTGGCTGCGTGGCGTACAGGCTTTTGTCTGTGCGCGTGCCGCATGTTTCCTTCGTTCCGCCAATCCATGACCACTAATCGCGCGGCGGGCGCGGAGGAGAAAACATGTCTGAATACCGGCTGAAGCTGGCGGCAATGCTGTCTGGCGCTTTACTATATTCTTCAATTTCCATTGCAGCGGATGCGCCGGACAAGGCGCCGCTCAGCATTGTCGTCACGCCCACGCGCACGGCGCAAACGGCGGATGCATCGCTGGCTTCGGTCTCGGTCGTCACCCGCGCGCAAATCGAACAGCGTCAGTCACGTTCCGTCGCCGATGCGCTCAGCGGCCTGCCCGGCCTGGATTTCAGCGTCAATGGCGGGCGCGGCACGGCCTCACAGGTTTTCATGCGCGGAACCGAATCCGATCATGTGCTGGTGCTGGTCGATGGGGTGAAGATCGGCTCGCCGACATTGGGCCAGTCGCCGCTGGAGCATCTGCCCATTTCGCAGATCGAGCGCATCGAAGTGGTGCGCGGGCCGCGCTCCAGCCTGTACGGGTCCGAGGCGCTGGGCGGCGTGATCCAGATTTTCACCCGCAAGGGCGGCGGCGAACTGAGCCCATCTTTCAGCATGACCGGCGGCAGCCAGGAAACCGGTGAAGCCACGGTGGGCCTGTCGGGCGGCGGGGCCAATAGCTGGTTCAATCTCAGCGCCAGCGGCACGGATACGCAAGGCATCAATGCCTGCCGTGGCGTTCTCAATCGCGCCGGATGTTTTGTGAACGAGCCGGACAAGGACGCCTATCGCAGCGTGTCCGGCAATGCGCGCGCAGGCATGCGATTTGAAAATGGGGCCGAGCTGGATGCGCACTGGTTGCGCACCGAAAGCGATATTTTCTTTGATGGCGGTTTTGTCAATGAAGGCGAAACCATGCAGCAGGTGCTGGGCGGCAGCGCCAAATTCAACCCGCATGAAATCTGGCGCGCCACGCTGGCTGGCGGGCGGTCCTGGGATAATTCGGATAATTTTCTGAACGGCGTCAAGCGCAGCCGCTTTGACGGCACCCGCGATACGGTGTCGCTGCAAAATGATTTCACCGTCGCGCCCCGCCATGTGTTGACCGCGGGCGCGGATTTTCAGCAGGACAAAATTTCCAGCGACACGGTCTATCCCGTCACCGAACGCGATAACACTGGCGTGTTCGGGCAATATCAGGCGGGCCTTGGCAAACATAACGCCATTGTCAGTCTGCGCCATGACGACAATGAACAGTTCGGCAACAAGACCACCGGCAATGCCGCCTGGGGCTATGATGTGACGCAAGGTTTGCGCGTCAATGCCTCTTACGGCACGGCCTTCAAGGCGCCGACCTTCAACGAACTGTATTTCCCGTTTTTCGGCGATCCCGATCTGAAGCCCGAAACCGCGCGCAGCAGCGAAATAGGCCTTAGCGGCGATCATCCTTTCGGCACCTGGGGGGTCAACCTGTTTGAAACCCGCATCAAAAATCTGATCGGCTTTGATTCGGTGATTTTCAGGGCCAATAATATAGACCGCTCGCGCATCCGGGGGCTGGAGCTGCAGGCTGGCGCGCTCTTGGCCGGATGGCAGACCCATGCTAACCTGACCCTGATGGATCCGGAGAATCGTTCGCGCAACGCAAATCGCGGCAATGTTCTGCCCCGCCGGGCGGAGGAAAGCCTGCGGGTGGATGCGGACCGGGAATTTGGCCGCTTTGGCATCGGGGCGAGTGTGCTTGCGGCGGGAAAGCGTTATGATGATCTGGCGAACCGGCAGGAACTGGAACCCTATGTGACGGTGGATTTGCGCAGCCAGTACCGGGTAACGGATAAATGGGTGGTGCAGGGGCGGGCCGAAAATCTGCTGGACCGGGATTATGAAACGGCGGAATTTTTTAACCAGCCGGGGCGCAGTGTGTTTCTCACGCTCGCCTACCAGCATTGATGTATAGAGATGTGTAAGAGGGAAAACGCAACATGCAGATGATCGGACACTATTTAAGGACCAACCCGCTTGCCGGACTTGCCTTGCTGGCGGGGGTGATGCTGGCCACGCGGTTTTCGCATTTCGGCAGCGCCACTTTGTTGCCCGATGCGTCGCTGGCGGTGTTTTTTCTGCTGGGATTTTATTTTCGTCCGGCGGCTTACATGATTCCGTTCCTGCTGCTGGCGGGCGGTATTGATTACGCCGCCACCCAGCATATGGGGGTCAGCGAATATTGCCTCAGCCCGGCCTATCCGTTCATGATCCCGACCTATGCCGCCATGTGGATGGGCGGACGCTGGTATGCCGCGCGGCACGCCATGGCCGTCAGCAGCCTTTCGCCGTTGTTGATCGCGCTGCTCGTTAGCACCAGCGTGGCGTTTGTGATTTCCAATTACAGTTTCTATCTGTTCTCGGACCGTTATCCGGATTGGAGCTGGGCGGAATATAACGCGCTCGTGGCCAGCTATTTCATGCCCTATATTTGCAGCACGATTTTCTATATGGCGCTTGCCGCCGGGGCGCATATCGGCGTGACCCGTATGGCGGCCATGCGCGGTGAAGCCACGCCCGGATGACCCGTTCAGCCCCGCGCACGGCGATGTATCTGGCCGCGGGGCTGGGCGAGCGCATGCGGCCGCTGACCAACTCCCTTCCAAAGCCGCTGGTGCCCCTGGCGGGCCGCCCGCAGATAGATTATGCGCTCGACCGGCTGCGCGATGCGGGCGTGACGCGGGTGGTGATCAATCTGCATTATCTGGGCGGCATGATCCGCGGCCATCTGCGCGAACGCCGCCAGCCGGAAATCATTTATTCCGACGAAAGCGATCATTTGCTGGGGCCCGGCGGCGGCGTTGTAAAGGCGCTGCCCCTGCTCGGCGATCAGGCTTTTTTCGTGCATAATTGCGATAGCTTCTGGCAGGCCGATGGCGGCCGGATTTTCCGCCGCATGGCGGATATGTGGGATGATGCGCGCATGGATGCGCTGCTTCTGCTGGCGCCGCTTGGCAATGCAAGCTGTTTTGAAGGGCCGGGGGATTATTTCATGTCGGGCGATGGCGCCCTTCGCCGCAACAGCGCGAAGATTGAGGCCCCCTATGCCTATTGCGGGGTGCAGATTGCGCATCCCCGGCTGTTTGCCAATGCGCCGCAGGGCGCCTTTTCCACCGTCGAATTATGGGACCGCGCCGAACAGTCCGGGCGTCTGTTTGGCCTGGAGCTTGACGCGCACTGGTTTCATACCGGCACGCCCGATGCGCTGACGGCCGCGGAACAGTTTTTGAGCATCGCCTAGAGCAAGATGATTTTAGATACGCTCACGTCACTTACCGTCATCGCGAGCCGCGCAGCGGCGTGGCGATCCAGAAGCCACAAACACAGGTCTTACCGTGGGACTCTGGATTGCCACGGCGCGTTCCGCGCCTCGCAATGACCCAGAGGGTGTCGTGATTAAATCTAAAATTATCAGGCACTAGCCGTGGCGGCGGCAACGTCACCCGCAATCTATACGATCCCGGCCGGGGTTGCATTTGCCGATGCGCTGGCTCAGGGCATTCTATCCCGCCATGCCGGCGATGATCCGCTAACGCTCAGTGCACTGATTATTCTGCTGCCCACCCGGCGCGCGGTGCGCGCGGTGCGCGAGGCTTTCTTGCGGGCGGGCGGCGGCAGGGTGATGCTGTTGCCGCAGATGCGCGCGCTGGGCGATGCGGATGCGGAAGAACTGGCCTTTGGATCGGGCGCAGACGGCGAATTTGCGGGCGCGGATGCGCTTGATCTGCCGCCGCCCATTGCGCCGCTGCGGCGGCAATTTTTGCTCATGCAACTGATTGCGGCCTGGGCGCGGGCGCGCGGCACGCATTATCCGCCGGCATCCGCAGCAAGGCTGGCGGCTGAACTGGCGCGCTTTCTGGATCAGGTCGAAACCGAGCAGCTGTCCGGTCATTTGCAGCAAACGGCGCTGGGCGCGCTGGCGCCGGAAAGGTTTGCAGCGCATTGGCAGGAAACCCTCGAATTTCTGAAAATCATCACGACCGCCTGGCCGGAAATGCTGCGCGAGGAAGGCGCAATGGATCCCGCCGCGCACCGCAATGCCATGCTGCATGCGCTTGGCCGGCGCTGGCAGGCCAGTCCGCCCGACGGCCCGGTAATTGCGGCGGGTTCCACCGGCAGCATTCCCGCCACGGCGCAACTGCTGGAAATTATTGCCGGAATACCGCAGGGCGCGGTGGTTCTGCCGGGACTGGAGCAGACCCTGGACGAGGCAAGCTGGCTGGGCCTTGATCAGGGGCATCCGCAATATGGCCTCTCGCGGCTGTTGCAGCGGCTGGGCGTTGCCCGCGATCAGGTGCGGCCTTGGCCTGGGCATGATTTGCCGGGCAACCCAGGCTTCGCCGAGGCGAGTCCGGCGCGCGCCATCCTGCTGAGCGAGGCGTTGCGCCCGGCGGAATCCACCGATCTGTGGCGCGAGGCGGCGCAACGCCTGCGCCCGGTGCTGGATGAAGCGATGCGCGGCCTTACCCGCATCGAGGCGGCGGCCCCGCGCGAAGAAGCGGCCAGTATCGCGCTTGCCATGCGTGAAGTTCTGGAAACCCCCGGCAAGACGGCGGCGCTGGTGACGCCCGACCGGGGCCTTGCGCGCCGTGTGGCGGTGGAGCTTGGCCGCTGGGGAATTGAAGCCGATGATTCAGCGGGCGTGCCGCTGTCGCAGAGCGAAGCGCTGGTGTTTATCCGTTTGCTGGCGGCGATGATGGCGGCGGATTTTGCGCCCGCGCCGCTGCTGTCATTCAACAAGCATCCGCTGGCGGCGGCCGGTTTGCATCCCGCGCAATGGCGCAATATGACGCGCGAATTTGAACGCCGTCATTTGCGCGGCCCCCGGCCCGGGCCCGGACTTGCGGGCCTGTTTGAGAAAAGTGCGGCGGGCGGCGATGCGTTTGTACAGCGTCTGGCGGATATGACCGCGCCGATGCGGGCCTGCGCGCAGGCGGATAGATGCGGCTTGCGGGATTATTTCGATGCGCTTCTCGAAACAGCGGAGAATTTTGCCGCCACAGCGGATGAAAGCGGGGCGGATCGTTTGTGGCGGGGCGAGGATGGCGAGGCGGCGGCGCGGTTTTTTTCCGAACTGCTGGAACATGCGGAGCTATGCGAGGCCGCGCCGCCCGCTCTGCTTCCCGCCCTGCTGGACGCGCTGCTGGAAGGGCAGGCGGTGCGCCCGCGTTACGGACAGCATCCCCGGCTGTTTATCTGGGGCCCGCTGGAAGCGCGGCTGCAACAGGCTGATCGCATCATACTGGGGGGCCTGAACGAAGGCGTGTGGCCGGCCAGCGTCAATGCCGATCCCTGGCTCAGCCGCCCGATGCGCCGGCGTTTCGGGCTTTCGGCGCCGGAACGCCGCATCGGCTTGTCCGCGCATGATTTCGTGCAACTGGCCAGCGGTCCCGATGTCATTCTTACGCGTTCGCGCCGCCAGGAAGGCGCACCCGCCGCGCCATCGCGCTGGTGGCTGCGCATTGAAAATCTGCTGACCGGAATGAAGGCGCAGTCTGCACTGGACAGTAACACGCCGTGGACGGAACTTGCCATTCTCCTGGATGCGCCCGCATCCCTGAAACCGCAACTCCCGCCCCGGCCCCGCCCGCCGGTGGCGGCCCGCCCGCGCAGCCTGTCGATCAGCGACATCGCCACGCTGATCCGCGATCCCTATGCGATTTATGCGCGTCATGTGCTGGGCCTGCGCAGGCTTGATCCGCTGGATACGGAAATTGGCGCGGCGGAACGCGGCACGGTCATTCATCAAATTCTGGACAAATTTGTGCGCGCGCATCCCGCGCAATTATCGCTGGATGATCTGGCGGGTCTGCGTGAAATCGGCCGTCAGCATTTTGACGCCTTGCTGTCGCGCCCCGGCGTGCGGGCATTCTGGAAACCGCGCTTTGATGATATTGCCGGCTGGTTTTTGAACTGGGATATGATCAACCGTCAGCGCGGGGCCACGCCCATCGGGCTTGAGGTTTCGGGGGAACGTGAATTTGCAGCCCCCGCCGGGCCGTTTCGCGTGCGCGCCATCGCCGACCGGATAGACCGCACCGCATCGGGCGGGCTGGCCATCTATGATTACAAAACCGGCAGCAATCCGACAGATAAACAGATCGAGGCGGGTTTTGCGCCGCAGTTGCCGCTCGAAGGCGCGATTGCGCAGTCGGGCGGATTTGCCAATATCGCCCCGGCGGAAGTTGAAAAGCTGGCCCTGCTGCGCATACGCGGCATTGATCCGGCGGGCAAGGAAAAGCAAATTCCGGACAAGGACACGTCTCCAGGCGAAACCATAGAACAGGCCTGGCGGGGCCTGTGCGAATTGATGGCCTGTTTTGATGATCCGGATACGGCCTATGTGTCGCGCCGCGCGCCCATGTTTGTGCATGACAAAGGGGATTATGATCATCTCGCGCGGGTCCGGGAATGGTCGGGCGCGGAAAATGGTGACGACACATGAAGCCAAATTCCGCCCCCGTCAGTTCGCCAGAACAGCATGCGGCCGCCGATCCCGCCGCCTGTGTCTGGGTCAGCGCCAATGCCGGCACGGGCAAGACCCGCGTCCT
>JAHHGO010000006.1 GCA_023252275.1 Alphaproteobacteria bacterium | reverse complement strand
TCTAATCGCTAGCTGAACAGCGAAACGACGAGCAGCATGGAAACAAAAAATCCCGCAACGCCCCATACCCCCATCGAGTGATTCCGGGAATTATACCGCATGCCATCCATTGCCGCCTCCCAAGTATTAAGCCGCCCTATGCGCAGATATGGGACGCGCAGCGCCCGCATGAATTGATCAATATCACGCGAGGGTAACTATTTTTTTAAGGGAGGTGGTTAATCCGCCATTAATGTGCGCGCCGTCACATTGCCCGTCGCACTGCCAATCGGCAGCTCATCCGGCGCCGCATCATCATCGCTGATCTGAACTTCGCGGATGCGATCGGCGCGGCGGATGATCTTGTCAGCGGAGATTTCAATATCGCGCACATCGCTTTCGACATTGCCGAAATGCTTGCGCAGATTGGCCGTGCGGGTGCGCAGCCGGTTGACGTCTTCAAAAATCTCCATCACTTCTTTCTGAATGACGCCAGCCTGTTCGCGCATACGCACATCCTTCAGAATGGCGCGCATGGTGTGCAATGTCGCCCACATGGTGGAAGGCGACACAATGAACACCCGCCCCTTATGGCCGTATTCCACCACCTGCGGAAAATTCGCATGCAGTTCCGCATAGACCGCCTCGGAAGGCAGAAACATGATCGCCATTTCGGCGGTTTCGCCCGGCACAATATAGCGTGCGGAAATATCATCGACATGCTTGCGCACATCGGTCACAAAGGCGCGCGCCGCCAGCACCCGCGCCGCATCATCGCGCGCCTCGCGCAGGGCGCGATAGGCCTCCAGCGGAAATTTTGAATCGACCGCGATCGAGCCCGGCGGATTGGGCAGATTGATCAGGCAATCGGCCCGCTTTCCATTACTGAGCTGCGCCTGCAACTGATAGGCCGCCGGCGGCAGCATATCGCGCACCATATCGCCCAACTGCACTTCGCCAAACGCGCCGCGCGCCTGCTTGTTGGATAATATGTCCTGCAGCGACACAACCTGGCTGCTCAAATCGGTCAGATTGCGTTGCGCCTCGTCGATCAGCACCAGGCGTTTTTGCAGGTCGGTCATGGTCTGGCTGGTTTTTTCCGTGCTCTCAATCAGGCTGTCGCCGACCCGCTTGCCCATCGCATCCAGGCGTTCATTCAGCGCCATAGCCAGATTGGTCTGTGAGGCGTTCTGGCTTTCCTGCAGTTTGGCGCCCAGCGCATCCAGCCTTTCATTCAGCGACCGGGCAAGCTCGGCCTGCGCGCTTCCGGCTCTGTCGGATATTTGCGCCAGCCGCCCGGCCAGTTCCGCCTGCGCCGTACCTAATGTCACCAGCATGTTCTGCATGTGCGGATCGCTGACCGGAACGGCCAGGCGGGTCAGCCGGAACAGGATAAAACCTAGCCCCGCCAACACCACAACCGCCACAATCAACACCAGACTATCCATGCACCATGCCCCCGGCGATTCTCTGTGTCCTTATTATAGCATGGGACCCGGCCTTGACGATCCGGCGTTAAGGCCATATGTCATGCGCAGCATGGCCATTCTGCCCATATTGATCGCCCCCGATGCGCGCCTGAAAACCGTTTCCAAACCCGTGGATACGGTCGATGACGGGCTGCGCGCGCTGATGGATGACATGCTGGAAACCATGTATGCCGCCCCCGGCGTGGGGCTGGCCGCCATTCAGGTCAATGTGCCCAAACGCGTCATTGTGATGGATGTGGCCCGTGAAGGCGAAGCGCCCAGCCCGCGTTTTTTCATCAATCCGGAAATTATCTGGCAATCGGAAGAGCAGGCGGTTTTTTCGGAAGGATGTCTGTCATTTCCGGAAATGTTTGACGATGTGGAGCGCCCGGCGCGCATTCGCCTGCGCTATCTGGATTATGCCGGCAAGGCACGGGAAGAAGCAGCCGATGGCCTGTTTGCCGTTTGCATTCAGCATGAAATGGATCATCTTGAAGGCGTGCTGTTTGTCGATCATTTGTCGCGCCTGAAGCGCGACGCGATTTTGCGCAAACTGCAAAAAGCCCGGCGTCTTGCCGCCAACGCCTGAATTACGCGTCCATAAACCGGAACATCATCCATGCGCCTGGCCTTTATGGGAACCCCTGAATTTTCCGTGCCCTGCCTGCGCGCGCTGCTGGCTGCGGGGCACGAGGTCGCGGCGGTCTATAGCCAGCCGCCGCGCAAAAGCGGACGCGGGATGAAGCCAACCTTATCCCCGGTGCATCAGTTTGCCGAGGCGCAGGGGCTGCCGGTGCGAACCCCCGCGCGCCTGAAAGACCCCGCCGATCAGGAGGCCTTTCGCGCGCTCGAACTGGATGCGGCCATTGTGGTGGCTTATGGCCTGATATTGCCGCTGGCGATTTTGCAGGCCCCCCAGCTGGGCTGTTTTAATGTGCATGCCTCGCTGTTGCCGCGCTGGCGGGGCGCGGCCCCCATTCAGCGCGCTATCATGGCGGGCGATACCGAGACCGGCGTCACCATCATGCAGATGGATGCGGGGCTCGATACCGGGCCAATGCTGCTGGTGGCGATTGAGCCCATTCGCGCCGATGACACATCGGCAACGCTGCATGAAAGGCTGAGCCAGCTTGGCGCAACGCAGATGGTGGCGGCGCTGGAAAAAATCGCGGCGGGCAAATTGCAGCCTATGCTTCAGCCGGAAGCGGGCGTCACCTATGCCGCCAAAATCAGCAAGGATGAGGCCCGCATCGACTGGCGGCGCAGCGCGCGCGAACTGGATTGCCATATTCGCGGGCTGACGCCCGCCCCCGGCGCATGGTTTACGGCGCGACAGGGCGTCCAAGCCATCCGTATAAAGATTATACGCGCCATTCCGGCGGCGGGCAGCGGGACACCGGGCACGGTTCTGGATGCGCCGGGCCTGACGGTGGCCTGTGGCGCGGGCGCACTGCAAATTCTGCAAGTCCAGCGCGAAGGCAAGGCTCCGGCGGACGCGCAATCCTTTCTGCGCGGCTTTGCCCTGCCGCCGGGAACGCGCCTTGACTAGCCGCTTCAAATTATTGATCGAATATAATGGCGGACCATTTGCCGGCTGGCAGCGGCAGGATAATGGCGCGTCGGTGCAGGGCGCGATCGAGGACGCGATTTTCGCCTTTTGCGGCGAACGCGCGAACCTGCATGCGGCGGGACGCACCGATGCGGGCGTACATGCGCTGGGCCAGGTGGCGCATTTCGATCTGGAAAAATCCGCCACGACGGACACGCTGCGCGATGCGCTGAACGCGCATCTGCGCCCCGCGCCCATCAGCATTTTACGGGCGGAACATGCCGTGCCCGAATTTCATGCGCGCTTTGACGCCATTAAACGCAGCTACCGCTATCAGCTATTGGACCGCCGCGCGCCGCCCGCTTTGCTGCGCGGGCTGGTGTGGCATGTGCCGCGCCCGCTTGACGCCGACGCCATGCATGAGGCGGCGCAGCATCTGATGGGGCGGCATGATTTCACCACCTTTCGCGCGGCGGAATGCCAGGCCGCATCGCCGGTAAAAACACTCGATCGCTTGCAGGTGCGCCGCGAAGGCGAGCTTATACTTGTGGAGGCAGAGGCGCGTTCATTTCTGCATCATCAGATACGCTCCATCACCGGCAGCCTGAAACTGGTTGGCGATGGCAAATGGCCCCCGGAAAGACTGGCGCAAATATTGGCGGCGCGTGATCGGTCCGCCTGCGGCCCGGTCGCGCCGCCGGACGGATTATATCTGACGCGCGTGGATTATCCGGAATAATAATCCGTCTAAAGATCAATCGTTTCGACATCTCCGGATGTTATGGGCGCGCCGAAAAATACCGGCCCGACGCGGACAAAGCGTTCGGGCGAATCCGTGACCATGAAACTGACGCGGCCATTATTTTTATCTGTACACAGAAGATTATTCGCCGCCAGTTCCAGCGCCACGGCTTCGGCGGTGGTTGCGGCGCTGTCAACCAATTGCACCTTTGGCCCCAGCAATGCGGAAATGGCCGGCGCCAATAGCGGAAAATGCGTACAGCCCAGCACCAGCGTATCGGGCGCCGCCGCCTGCTTGCCGCCAAACAGCGGATCGAGATAGCGCTTTGCCGCCTCCTGCACGATGGGGCCGTCGATCCAGCCTTCTTCGGCCAGCGCCACGAACAAGGTGCAGGCAATCTGGCTGACCTTCAGTTCCGGTTTGATGGCGTGAATGGCGCGCACATAGGCGCCGCCGCGCACCGTGCCTTCGGTGGCGATGACGGCCACATGGCCGTTGCGGCTGGCGCTGACGCCTGCGCGCGCGCCCGGCTCCACCACGCCGATCAGCGGCACGGGGGCCAGCCCCGCCGATAGCGGCCCCAGCGCCACCGATGACGCCGTATTGCAGGCGATCACCACCAGCTTGACCCCGCCCCAGCGCACCAGCAGCTTTGACGCCTGCAACGCATAGGCGGTCACGGTTTCCGCGCTTTTGGTGCCATAAGGCAGCCGCGCCGTATCGCCCAGATAGACAAAATTTTCCGCCGGCATCCGCGCACGAAGCGCGCGCAACACGGTCAGCCCGCCAATGCCGGAATCAAATACGCCGATGGGTCGCGCATCGCTCATGCGCGCACCGGGGGCGCGGCGAAATAGGCGCGCAACACCGCCTCATAAATATCCGCCAGCCGGTGCACATCCGCAATGGCGGTATGTTCATCCACCTTGTGCTGGCTCAGGCCGACCAGGCCGAACTCCACCACCGGGCAATGATCCTTGATAAAGCGCGCATCCGAGGTGCCGCCCGTCGTTGAAAGTTCCGGCGGCGCGCCGGTGACGCCCGCAATGGCGTTGGCGACCAGCGCGCTGAACGGCCCGGGCGGCGTCAGAAAAGCCTCGCCGGTCACGCTCGCCTCCATCCGGTAATCCCCGCCCAGCCGCGCTGTTACAGTTTCACATTCCTGCCGGATCCAGGCGATAAGGCTTTTGGAACTGTGCATGTCATTAAAACGGATATTGAGCCGCGCCACCGCCTGACCCGGAATGACATTGGTGGCCATATTGCCCACATCGACGCTGGTCACTTCAAGATTTGACGCCTGAAAATGTTCATTGCCATTATCCAGCACATGCGCCTGAAGGTGGCTGAGCGCCGCGATCAGGCGCGGGATCGGATTATCGGCCTGATGCGGATAGGCGACATGGCCCTGCGCGCCCAGAAATGTCAGGGTGACGTTCAGGCTGCCGCGCCGCCCGATCTTGACCATATCGCCCAGCGTGGCGGCGCTGGTCGGCTCGCCAACCAGACAATGATCCAGTTTCTGATGATTGGCCCTGAGCCAGTCCAGCATCCGCACCGTGCCATTAATAGCCGGGCCTTCTTCATCGCCGGTGATCAACAGGCTGATTGATCCGGGCAGCTTGGCGCCCTGCGCCCGGATAATCCGCCCGGCAGCGGTCACAAAGGCGGCAATGGCGCATTTCATATCCGCGGCCCCGCGCCCATAAAGAATGCCGCCCTCCATGCGCGGCGCGAACGGGTCCGACGCCCACGCCGCCGGATCGCCGGGCGGCACCACATCCATATGCCCGGCAAAGCAGAAATTGGGCGCGCCATCGCCATAGCGGGCATAGAGATTATCGACATCGGGCGTGCCCGGCTGCGCAAAGGGCAGGCGCGTACAGGCAAAGCCCAGCCGCGCCAGCGCGCTTTGCAGCACGCCCAGTCCGCCCGCATCGGCAGGGGTGACGCTGGGGCAGCGGATCAGTTCCGCCGACAAAGTGATGGGATCAGGGGGCGTGGTCATGCTTCGGGTTTAACCGGGCGCAGGCCCCGCGTCAATCATCCGCCGCAAGGATTTGGGTCCTGTTGCGGTACCAGGCCAGAACATAACCGCGAATGGCGCTGGACAGGCCGCCCGCCAGGCGGCCGTCATCGGGACGGGCGGCGTCGATTTCCGATATTAATCCGTTGACGGATTTGTTTTGCGCGGCGGAAATTTCCCGCAGCGCATCCCAAAATTCCGGCTCCAGCGAAATGCTGGTGCGATGCCCGGCAATGGTGACAGATCGCTTGACGGGGATGGTGGAAGCTGCTGGCATCTACTGAGATAGCTTGGGGCACAATGCCCGCCACACATACGGTGTCACCCCGGACTTGATCCGGGGTCCAGGAGCCACAAATAAATGCCTTCCCGTGAGACTCCTGGATTCCGGATCGTAAGTCTCGCCACCCGAAAACCTGTGGTTTTCAAGCTCGCCTAACGTCCGGAATGACAAATTTATGTTAATCGAGGCCGCGCCCCCAAATGATACCGTTTATTTCGGGCCGATCATGTCCTCGGGCCGCACCAGCGCATCGAACTCCTTCTCCGTCACCAGCCCCATACGCACGGCTTCCTGTTTCAGGGTAGTGCCATTTTTATGCGCGGTCTTGGCCACCCTGGCGGCATTGTCGTAACCAATCTTCGGCGCCAGCGCCGTCACCAGCATCAGGGAGCGCCCCATCAGCGCCTTGATATTGGCTTCGTTGGCGACAATACCCTTGACGCAATTATCGGCAAAGCTGATGGCGCTGTCGCCCAGCAGGCGGATGGATTGCAGCAGATTATAAATCATCACCGGCTTGAACACATTCAGTTCGAAATGCCCGTTCGATCCGGCAATCGAAACCGTGGTCTGGTTACCCATCACCTGCGCGCACACCATAGTCAGCGCTTCGCACTGGGTCGGATTGACCTTGCCCGGCATGATCGAGGAACCCGGTTCATTTTCCGGCAGCGACAATTCGCCCAGCCCGCTGCGCGGCCCCGAACCCAGCAGCCTTATATCATTGGCGATTTTCATCAGGCTGACCGCAACCGTATTCAGCGCGCCATGCGCCTCGACCACCGCATCATGCGCGGCCAGCGCCTCGAATTTATTGGGCGCGGTGACGAACGGCAATTTGGTGATTTTGGCGATCTCGGCGGCGATCAGCTTATCAAAGCCCTTGCGCGCATTCAGCCCGGTGCCCACCGCGGTGCCGCCCTGCGCCAGTTCGCTCAGCCGCGGCAAGACGCCCTTGACGCGCTTGACGCCATATTCCACCTGCTTGGCGTAGCCGGAAAATTCCTGGCCCAGGGTCAGCGGCGTCGCGTCCTGGGTATGGGTGCGGCCGATCTTGATGATTTTCGCCCAGGCTTTTGATTTCGCCTCCAGCGCCTTGTGCAGATATTCAAGTGCGGGAATCAGATTGCAGGTGATTTCGGTGACCGCCGCAATATGCATGGCGGTGGGATAGCTGTCATTCGACGACTGCCCCATATTGCAATGATCGTTCGGGTGCACGGGTTTTTTCGAGCCCTTCACGCCGCCCAGAATTTCGATGGCGCGGTTTGACAGCACTTCATTGACATTCATGTTGGACTGCGTGCCCGAGCCTGTCTGCCACACCACCAGCGGAAAATTTCCGTCCAGTTTGCCGGACTGAATTTCATCCGCCGCCTGAACAATGGCGTTGCCGATTTTCTTGTCGAGATCGCCCAGTTTCACATTGACCGTGGCGGCGGCGCGTTTGAGCACCGCAAGGCCATGCACCACCGGTTCCGGCATGCGTTCCCAGCCGATCTTGAAATTTTCGATGCTGCGCTGGGTTTGCGCGCCCCAATATTTATCGGCGGGAACATCAATTTTGCCGAATGTATCGGTTTCGGCGCGGGTCTTTGCCGATGGTTTTTTGGCCATGATTTTTCTCTCTGATTAAACGCGTCTCTGATTAAACGCGGGTCATTTTTTGCGGAATTGATCGAGGCTGACAATTTCGCCCGGTTTGCGGGGCGCATCCTTGCCGTCCGTTGGCGCCTCTGCCGCGGGCTGGGCCGGTTTGCCCGGCGTTTCCAGCACGCGCGCGGGCGGCGCTTCCATTCCGGCCACGGTGAATTGCAGGCCGAACTTGGTGCTGGGGTCAAAAAAGTTCTTGACCGCCGCGAAGGGAATAATGAGTTTTTCCGGCACATTATTGAAGCTCAGCGTGACCTGAAAATCTTCTTCGCCGACTTTCAGATCCCAGAACTGATGTTGCAGCACGATGGTCATTTCATGCGGATAGCGCGCCAGAATGGCCTCCGACACAATGACCCCCGGATGCCTGGTGTGAAAGGCAATATAGAAATGATGCGCGCCGGGCAGGCGGCCGTCTTTTTCCACCAGTTTCAGCGCGCCGCGCACAACGCCGCGCAGCGCTTCCTGCACCAGCGCCTGATAATCAATGGACCCTTTGTTCACGCGCGCCCCTCTGATTTATTTTCGCGGCATTGTAAATCGGGGGCGCTGTAAATCAAAGCGCGGATTGATTTTGTTTTTGGAAATCAGGCGAAGAAAGCGGGGAAGGGGAAAAGGTGGAGGGCTTCTGTTGCTCGGCGCCCTCCGGGCCGCGCTTACCTAGTTAGACTAGGCAGCAGCGAGGGCCAAACCCTCATGGTTGTCGTTCGCACTTAAGGAACTAGCCCGATAACGGTGGTACCATACCGGGCGAAGTTTACGTCTTTACACGACCGTCGAGCCTATTTCGTCCCCATACCGCACCGGAAGGGGCATAAGCCCTGATCCGGAAAGCTGTTTCCTTTGGCCCGGCCCGCTCACAAGGAGAAGGGCCGGAAGGAGAATGGTGGAGACGCCGGGTACCGCCCCCGGGTCCGATACGCTTATTGCACGTCTGTTTATCGCCATAGCTGGTTGCCCAGCCCCCCTAATATGGCGATTACGGGTTAAATTTCAATGTTAATCGGCCCGCATTTACTGCTTTTCCAGCACCACCACGGGAATTTCCCGCGAGGTGCGGTTCTGATAGTCCTGATAGGGCGGATAGACGCTCAGCATATGCGCCCAGATTTTCGCCCGTTCCGCGCCGGTGGCGATGCGCGCCCGGGCGGTGAATTTCTCGGTCGCCACCTGAACCTGGGCCACCGGATTGGCCAGCAGGTTGAAATACCAGGCGGCGTGATTTTCCGAACCGCCCTTGGAGCCGATGACAATATGGTTGCCATCCACTTTACCATAAATCAGCGGCATGATGCGCGTCTGGCCGGTTTTGCGCCCCACCGTGCTCAGCAGCAAAGTGGGCGTCGGCCCCAGCCCTTCGCCGGCAATGCTGGCGTCCCACATATGGCCCTGCTTGCCGCCGCTTTCCAGATAGATACGCAGATGCTCCTGAATCCAGACCGGCACCTTGCCCGAATCCAGATCGCTGACCAACTTGCTGAGATCGAATTTATCCGCCATTTCTTCCTCCTGTTAGACTGAGCCCCGTTTATTATGCGGGCTGGTTTTCCAGCACAAATACCGGGATTTCCCGATCGGTCTTTTTTTGATAGTCGCCATAGGTGGGAAACACCGTCAGCATATGCGCCCATATTCTGGCCCGTTCCGGACCGGACGCAATCCGCGCCCGCACCTTGTAATGCGTGGTTCCGACCTGAATTTCAGCGTCGGGATGCTCCAGCAGGTTGAAATACCAGCCGGTATGGGTCTCGGCGCCACCCTTGGAGCCCACAATAATATGGTTTCCCTCAAACACGCCATAAACCAGCGGCGACATGCGTTTCTTGCCGGATTTACGGCCCCGCGTCGTCAGCAGCAGCGTGGGCAGCGGGCTATTGCCCGCGCCGGCGTCAAACAGATGGCCTTGTTTGCCGCCGCTTTCCAGATAGGCGCGCAAATGCGCGATCACCCAGCGCGGCTGCCTGCTGGTATCCAGATCATCTACCAGATCACTCAGTTCATATTTTTCCGTCATGGCGCATCCCCGGCTTTATTGCTTTGGACACAGCCTATGCCTTTGCGGAGCAGGCTTCAATTGCCAATGTTTTGCGCTACAATGCGCCATGAGTCGGCCCCGGAAAAACAGAAAGCCCGCAGATGCAGCCCTATCTTGATCTGATGCGCCAGGTGCGCGGCCAAGGCGCGCAAAAGACCGACCGCACCGGCACCGGCACGCGCAGTATTTTCGGCCATCAGATGCGCTTTGATCTGAGCAGGGGGTTTCCGCTGCTGACCACCAAGCGGGTGCATTTGAAAAGCATCATTCACGAATTGCTATGGTTCCTGACAGGCAGCACCAATGTCGGCTATCTGCGCGAAAATGGCGTGACGATCTGGGATGAATGGGCGGATGCGGATGGCGAACTGGGGCCGGTCTATGGCTATCAGTGGCGGTCCTGGCCCATGCCGGATGGCGGGCATATCGACCAGATCGCCAAACTGATCCAGGATATCAAAACCAATCCCGATTCCCGGCGGCTGCTGGTCAGCGCCTGGAATGTCGCCGATGTGGATCGCATGCGGCTGCCGCCCTGCCATTGCCTGTTTCAGTTTTACGTCGCCGGGAGCAAATTGTCCTGCCAGCTTTATCAGCGCAGCGCCGATATATTTCTGGGTGTGCCATTTAATATTGCGTCCTATGCGCTGCTGACGCTGATGGTGGCGCAGGTGTGCGATTTGCAGCCCGGCGAATTTGTGCACACGCTGGGCGATGCGCATTTATATCTGAACCATCTGGAACAGGCTGATCTGCAATTGACCCGCGCGCCGCGCGCCCTGCCGGTGATGCGGCTTAATCCGGCGGTGAGGGATATTTTCGCTTTCCGCTATGAAGATTTCGAACTGGTTGGATATGACCCGCATCCGCTGATTGCCGCCAAGGTGGCGGTGTAGATGCGCATTTCGCTGATCGCGGCGGTGGCGCAAAATGGCGTGATCGGGCGCGAGGGCGGCCTGCCCTGGCGCATTCCCGAAGACCTGAAATTCTTCAAGGCCACGACGCTGGGCAAGCCCGTCATTATGGGCCGCAAAACCTATGTCTCCATTGGCAAGCCGCTGCCCGGACGCATGAATATTGTGCTGACCCGCGACCGCGGCTGGCATGCGCCAGGCGTCACGGCTACGCATGATCTCGACGCCGCGCTGCGCGTGGCGCGCGATTCCGGCGCGGATGAGGCGATGATCATTGGCGGCGCGGATATTTATGAAATGGCGCTGCCAGCCGCCCACCGGATTTATCTGACCCGCATTGCGCGCGAATTTGACGGCGATGCGCTGTTTCCTGCTTTCGATCCGGCCGAATGGACCGAGATTGCCCGCCATGAAAAAACCGCCGGCGATGTGCCGTTCGATTATCATTTCGTGACGCTGGAGCGGCGCGGGTAATTAATTACAGCTTCGCTGCCTTGCGCAGCGCCGCATTGATCCGTGTCTGCCAGCCCGGACCGGTGGCGCGGAAAAAGGCCAGCACATCGGGATCAAGGCGCAGGCTGATGGACTCTTTTGCGGCGTCCGATTTGGGCCGGCCGGGGCGGAGAAGCTTACCCCCCTCATAATAATCCGCGCTATCGAACCACTCTTGCGTCAGTTCGGGCGCATCATCGGGATCAATCCATTCGCTTTTGATAACGGGCTTCTTCTTGCTCATGTCCATACCTCATTGAAATGATGCGGCGCCCACCATCGCGGGGTGTCCAGGTAATGACGACAAACCGGTCATCAAGATATCCTGCCGTAATATTGCGCACCTCGCCATAATTGCGCCGCTCATCAAGACGGGTGTACTGGCGGCCCATAAGCACCTTGCCCGCGTCAGCAAAATCAAGGCCACGCTCAATCAGGGCCGTCTGCCGCTTGGTTTCGTCCCATGAAAGCTTCATTTAATGTATATACATTAATTAGAAACGTCAAGTCTTGCTACCCCATAATCGCATTGGCTGTCCCCCGGCTGTCTGCTAGCCTTGCCCAAAATAACAGGGGGGGGCCGCCATGAACACCGCTGCATTGACACCGGATACGCTGACCGAGCTGGGCGCGCGCATGTCCGGCTGGCTGGTTAAAAACCCCGCCAGCGGCGAATACAGGCTGGACCGCGAAGTGTTTACCGACGAAGCGCTGTTCGAGCTGGAAATGCGGCACATATTCGAAGGCAACTGGGTCTATGTCGCGCATGAAAGCCAGCTTGCCAAACCGCATGATTTCCTGACCACGACAATTGGCCGCCAGCCGGTGGTGCTGACGCGCCAGGCTGATGGCCGCATTGGCGGTTTTATCAATGTCTGTTCGCATCGCGGCGCGCGGCTATGCCGGGAAAAACGCGGCAACCAGAAAATCTTCTCCTGCGGCTTTCATGGCTGGAGCTATGACAGCGCGGGCCGGCTGGTGAATGTGACCGATGAAAAAGGCGGCGCCTATCCGGCCGGTTTTGATCGCGGCAATTTAGGACTGAAGCCCGTTGCGCGGCTGGAAAATTACCGCGGTTTTATCTTTGCCAGCCTGAATGCGGATGTTGTTCCGCTGGGCGAATATCTGGCTGGCGCGCGCGCCTTTATTGATCTGTTTGCGGATCAATCTGAAAATGGTTATGAATTGCTGCGCGGGGCCACACGCTATACCTATAAGGGCAATTGGAAATTGCAGGTGGAAAACGGCCTGGATGGATATCATGTCAATGCGGTGCATGCCAATTACATGATGACGGCCATGCGCCGCGTGGCGGGGGAATCGAAAAACGACACCAAAGTCGCCGATCTGGGCGCAATTTCCCAGGGCGGCGGCGGTTTCTACGCCTTTGATCATGGCCATGCCATTTTGTGGCTGGATTATAAAAATTACCGGGACCGGCCGAACTTTGAACATCGCGAAAAATTTCTGAAGGTCTTTGGCCCGCAGCGCACGCTGTGGATGTGCGAGCGCATCCGCAATCTGCTGCTGTTTCCCAATGTGTTTCTGATGGATCAGACCAGCACCCAGATCCGCATCATCCGCCCGGTGTCGGTGGATGAAACCGAAATCATCACCTACTGCATCGCGCCCGCGGGTGAAAGCGATATGGCGCGCGCCGTGCGCATCCGTCAGTATGAGGATTTCTTTAACGCCAGCGGCATGGCGACGCCCGATGATCTGACGGAGTTCAATAATTGCCAGATCGGCTTTAATGGCCGCGCGTCGCGCTGGAGCGATATGTCGCGCGGGGCGCAGCGCTGGGAGGATGGCGCGGGTGTGCAAGGGCAGATACTGGGCTTTTCCGCCCAGATGACCAGCGCCGGAAAGGACGATGAAGGGCTGTATCTCAGCATTCACGAAGACTGGCTGGCGCGCATGCAAAAGGCGCTGGCGCTTGAACTGGCGGCGGCGAAATGACTATTTCGAATATGCGGACGGACGCGCAGTGGATTTCCGTCAGCCGCTTTCTGGGGCGCGAGGCCGCCTTGCTGGACAGCAGGGACTGGGACGCCTGGCTTGATCTCTATACAGAGGATGCCGAATATTGGGTTCCCGCCTGGGATGATGACGGCCAGCCCACTGCCAACCCGCAGCGCGAAATTTCACTGATCTATTATCCCAATCGCGGCGGGCTGGAAGACCGGGTGTTCCGCATCCGGACCGGGCGTTCGGCATCGGCCAATCAGGCCACCCGCACCTGCCATAGCGTGCAATTGCTGCAGGTGGAGGAGACGGCAAACGGGCGCGTCCGGGCGCGCGCCAACTGGAACGTGCATTCTTTCCAGGAAGGCAGAACCATCCTGTATTATGGCTGGAGCGACTATGAGCTGACGCCGGATGGTGATGGCTGGCGCATCAGCAAACGCAAATCCCTGGTGCTGAACGACATTGCCGACACCATGCTGGATTTTTATATGATCTGACCGCAAGGAGAAACTGCTCATGCCTCATATTCAGGCCGGTGATATTCAAATTTATTATGAAATTGCCGGAAGCGGGCGGAAACTTCTGTTCATCAACGGCACCGGAGCGGATTTGCGTTTCAGGCCCAACGCCTTTGACGGGCCGCTGGGCAAAAATTTTCAGGTGCTGGGCTATGATCAGCGCGGCCTTGGCCGCACGCAGAAACCCGACCGCCCCTATAGCATGCAGGAATATGCCGATGACGCCGCCGCATTGATGGAGCGGCTTGGCTGGGAGCGCGCGCATGTGATGGGGGTTTCATTCGGCGGCATGGTGGCGCAGCATCTGGCGTTGCGGCATCCGGAAAAAGTGGGGCGGCTTGTGCTGGCCTGCACTTCCGCCGGTGGTGCGGGCGGGGCGTCCTGGCCGCTGCATGAACTGCATGGCATGGATGTGGAGGCGCGCGCGCGTTTCATGATTGGCATCAGCGACACCCGCCATGACGCGGCCTGGCAGGCCAGCCATGCCGAGGCATTCGCGGCGATGATCGCGCAGCAGGCGGCAAGCGCCGCCATCGGCGCCGATGATCCCGCCAAACCCATGGGCGCAAGGCGGCAATTGGAGGCGCGCGAGCATCACGACACCTTTTCGCGGCTGGACGAAATCGCATCCCCCACTTTGCTCTGCGCCGGTAAATATGATGGTATTGCGCCGCTGGAAAACATGCGGATGATGCAGCAAAAAATCCCCAATTCCCGGCTGGAAGTTTTTGAAGGCGGGCATTTGTTCCTGATCCAGGACAAGCGCGCCTATGCCGAAATTGTGCGTTTCTTTCAGGAAGGGTGAACATGACGCCGCCATTTGCGCTGCGGCAGTTGGATCATGTCGTGTTGCGTGTAAGTGATATGCCGCGCGCGCTTGAGTTTTATTGCTCTGTTCTGGGCTGTGCCGAGGAACGCCGGGTTCCGCAATTCGGGCTGGTGCAGTTGCGCGCCGGCGCCTCGCTGATTGATCTGCTTGATGTCTCCGCCCAGCCAGACAAAAATGCTGCAAGAAACATGGATCATTTCGCCCTGACCATTTCGCCTTTTGACGAAGCCGCAATCCGCGCACATCTTGCCGCGCATGGCATAGAAATGGGCCGGGTTGAGCAGCGCTATGGCGCGCAAGGAACCGGGCCATCCATTTATATCCATGATCCGGACGGCAACCAGCTGGAGCTGAAAGGCCCGCCCGTATAAACTACTAACCCGTCAGCAGATTGCGGATCAGCACACGCAGCTTTCCCGGGGCAACGGGTTTTTGCAACAGATGCGTATATTGCGGGCTGATCTCGCTGCGCACTTTTCCCAGCCCATCGCCGGTCACGAAAATAACCGGAATCATATCGCTCAGCAAAGGCCTGAGCCGCGCCAGCGCGGTGACGCCGGTTTCGCCTTTCTGCAGGCGGTAATCGGTTATGATCAGTTCGGGGGTAAAACCATTCTGTTGCAGCATTTCCATCGCTTCATCGCCGGAACGCGCGCCAATAACCTGCATGCCCCAGGCGGTAAGCTGGGCCTGCATGGCCTTTAACGACAGCGCATCATCCTCAATCAGCAAGATGCGATGGCCCTGCTGTTTCCAGCCCGTGCCGGCGTCCGCATCATCGCGCCGGCCTATTTCCGCCGCCGCCAGATCGCCGGATGGAATCAGTATGGAAAATACCGATCCCCTGCCCGGCCAGGATTGCACTTTGAGCGGATGGCCCAGCAGATTCGCATAAGCGCGCACAATGGAAAGCCCCAGCCCCAGCCCCTGACTGCTATCCCGGTCGGGCGCGCCGATCTGGTAGAATTCATCGAATATTCTGTCCAGTTCACCCGGCGCGATGCCCGCGCCCGTATCCCGGACCTCGATGCGCAGACTTTCGCCCTGTTTGCGGCACCCCAGCAGGATCCTGCCATGACTGGTATAACGCACCGCATTGCCAAGCAGATTACGCAGAATGGAATCAAGCAATGCCCGGTCCGTACGCACGACAGCGCTGCTTGAGACAATACGGAAGCCGAGATTTTTCTGCTTCGTCAGAAGCAAAAAATCGCCCCGCAGATCCTTGAACATATCGCCGATCCTGAAATCGGCCAGTTCCGGAATGATCGCGCCGGAATCAATCTTGCTGATATCGAGCAACGAATTCAGCATCCGGTCCATGACCTCGAGCGCGCGCTCGCTGTCATTCAATATGTTCAGCGCAATATCATCCGTCAGCAGATATTCCCGCAGGGCCGCGTTCAAAAGTTTCAGCGCCTGTAGCGGCTGGCGCAGATCATGACTGGCGGCAGCCAGAAAGCGCGATTTCGCCCTGTTGGCGCGTTCCGCCTGTTCGAGCGCGGCGAACGCATCGGCAAGCTCCTGGGCAGGCGTCGTGTCGCTCACGCCGGCCTATCCAAGGCTTTGCAGAAATTCGCCCATTGCGGCGTTAAATGCGGCGGGCTGATGAATATTCGCAGCATGGCCCGCATCGGCAATAAGCGCCTTGCGGCCATCCGGGATTTTACCGGCCATATAATCCGCCGCCGCCAGATAGCCGCGGTCTTTTTCACCAACCAGCACCAGCGCGGGAACTTCTATGCCCGGCAGCGAATCAATAATCCGCGCATCGGCCTGCGCCAGCATGCCGCGCGATCCATGTTCAAGCCCCTTTGCGCTGCGATGCGTGCCCAATTGCATTTCCTCGCTATGCCCCACCGCCGCAAGACCTTTTGTGGCAAATGCGCGCGCCTGTTTTTCGGTCATGACATTCCATTCCGCGCGGGCTTCGTCGCTTTTGTAGCCCGGACCGGTATTGAACAGCATCAAGGCGCGCACACGCTGCGGGAACGCCAGGTGAAACGCCAGCGACATAAATCCGCCCAGCGAATGGCCGCCAATCACCGCCCTGTTTATACCGCAGGCGTCCAGTATCGCGGCCATATCCTGCACGGTTCCTTCCGGCGTATACAGCACGGGATCATCGGGACTGTCACTTTCCCCGTGGCCCAGCATGTCCCAGGTAATAAGCTGATAGCGCGATTTGAAAGCCGCAATCTGCCCGGCCCACATAACATTAGTGGCGCTGAAGCCATGGCTGAGCAGCACCGCCGGACCCTGCCCCTGAGAGGTGAAAAAAATCCTCGCGCCGCCGCGTTCAATATAAGGCATGGGGTCTGTGCTCCTTTTTGTTAACGATTTTAGATATCAGTGTTTTTGGTTGATCGGCTCACGCTTAATGGTTAGGTTAGCTGCTTCCTGACCAATCCCGCGAGTCAATCCAGCCGGGGTTGGGTAAATCGGAATATACGTGCTACATTTGTCTGGTGGAATGTTCCGGCGGGAAACCAGATTACAGGACTGATCCTGATATTAAGCAGCGGGGGAATTAAGGTGCAATCGGTTTTGTTTGACCAGACACATGTGCGGCGCCGGTCCCTGCGCAAACGGCTTATGGCGGCCATTGTTGGTTTGGGCCTTACATTTCCCGCTTCCGCCTATGCGGCCCCCTGTGTCGCTGCAAATGAACTGGCCCCCCTGCAGGTGCGGATGCTTCAGACTGAATTGATGGTCGCGGCTCTGACATGTAATCAGAGGACGGATTATAATTTATTCATTACCCGTTTTCAGCCGCAACTCTCCGCTCAGGGGAAAATGCTGCAATCCTTTTTCAAACAAAAATATGGATCTGGATCAGGCAAGGCCCTGAACGGTTTCGTTACGCGCATTGCGAACGAATCCTCGCGCCGCGGCATGGTGAAGCGCGGCCTGTTCTGCCGTCAGTCCGCCAGCATTCACAGCGAAAGCAAAAATATCGGCCCGGATGGCCTGCTGGCGCTGGCGCAGACCCAGAAATTTTCCGGCCTGCATGGCATCAAGCTGTGCCCGACCAAAGTCGCTGCGAAATAATATCCGGCTGACGTCAATCAACGGATGACGAATGGCTGCCCCAGCCAGCGCCAGCGCCCCGAAGCATCCGGAAGCGTGCAATTTATGCGTCGCCCATGTCCACGCTCAAATGGCTTTGGCATACGCACCTCAATGCGATTTTCACTCAACACTTCATGAGACACCGCCGCATCCTGATTGCTGGCGTAGCATGTCAGCCGCTCCAGCCCTGTAATGCCCGCCTGCACGGTAAATCCAAAGGCGGGCGGATTGTTTTCTGGCGTCAGTAACGGATCTTCAGGCGTAATATCGCGCACGGGAAAAGCCAGCGCATTGGCGACAAGCCGGAAACGCTCCAGCGCGCCATAATTCTGGTTGAGGGCAAAGCGCGGCAGGCCAAACCGGTCAGCGCCGCTATGCACCACCCCTGAATACTGCCCGAATGCCGCCTTGAAACCCAGGGCTGCAATCTGGTTGCGATCCCGCCGGGTAAACTCGCCATAGGGATAGGCGAACAGAACCGGCTGCTGTCCCAGTTCCGCCTTGAAGCGCGCATTGCCACGCTGAATATCCGCATCAATCTGGGCTTCTGTCAGGCGCGGCATGTGATTATGCGCCGCGCCATGATGACCGATACTGACCCCGCCTGCGGCCAGCATTTCCCGGATCTGATCCCAGCTCAGCCCGCTGACCGATTTTTCATCAACCAAATCCGTGGAAACAAAAATCGTAAATGGCAGGCCCGCCGCGCGCAGCCGGGGCCAGGCCTCGCGATAGACGGAGGCGAACCCGTCATCCATCGTAATGGCGACGGCATGTTCCGGCAGGGACTGCCCCGAAGCCAGCGCATCGACAATGGCTTCCAGCGGCATGACCTGATAGCGCCCCGAGCGAAGCTCGGCGATATGCGCCTCGAATTGCGCAATATCAACGCTGGTTGTGGGATATTGTGTCTCGCCGAACCGGTGATACATAAAAACACTGGCCTGGCCATGATCCTGGGCCATTGCGCTGCCCGCGCTGATCAATGCCAGACAGATGCCGGCGAGATAGCGCCGTAGAACCTGTCTGAACTTTTCCCATGCAGTCATTGGATTCGGCTTTCAGTCTCTGTATGTTGGCAATAAACCTTCTTACCAGTTACCAATCCATGAAAGCGAGGCGCCATATGACCAATAAATTAAATGATGAGGGGCTCGATCTGCTGTTCCGCCAGGCACGGACCGCCAATGGCTGGGCCGCGGGCGGCGAGGTGAGCGATGCGCAACTGCGCGCCATGTATGACATTCTGAAATATGGCCCGACCAGCGCCAATTGCTCGCCCGCGCGCATCCTGTTTTTACGCACGGCGGCGGGCAAGGAGCGCCTGCGCCCGCATCTGAGCGAGGGCAATCTGGCCAAAACCATGGCCGCCCCGGTGGTTGCGCTGATCGCCTATGATGTGGAATTTTATGAACATCTGCCGAAACTGTTCCCGCATGATCTGACCGCCAAGACCTGGTTCAACTGGAGTGCGGCGCATGCCGAAACCACAGCCTTTCGCAACGGCACCCTTCAGGGCGCCTATCTGATCATGGCGGCGCGGGCCATCGGGCTGGATGTCGGGGCCATGTCGGGCTTCGATAATGCCGGGGTGGACAAGGAGTTTTTCCCCGACGGCAAGGTGAAATCCAACTTTCTGTGCAATATCGGCCGGGGCGATCACAGTCTGCTGTTCCCGCGCCATCCCAAATTCAGCTTTGACGAGGTGTGCAAGATTCTGTGATGCGCGTTCTGGCGCTGGATACCTGTCTTGACGCCTGCTCGGTTGCGATCTGGCAGGATGGCGTCATAACCGCCCGCGAGTGGCGGCCCATGCAGCGCGGCCATGCCGAAGCCCTGCTGCCGATGATGGAAGATATCCGCGCCCGGGCCGGTCTGGATTATGCGGATTTCGACCGGCTGGCGGTCAGCATCGGACCCGGCAGTTTTGCAGGGGTCCGGGTGGGGCTGGCGGCGGCGCGCGGCATTTGCGTGGCGCGCGGTCTGCCGCTGGTGGGGGTGAATACGCTGGAGCTATTAGCCGCCGCCATTGCGGATGAGGGGCCCGTGGGCGTGGCGATTGACGCGCGCAATGATCAGGTCTATTTGCAGTGTTTTTTGCGGGGTGACGCATTATGCCCGCCCGGCCTGCTGACACATTCCCAGGCCGCTGCCGTGATCTGTGAAACCGGCGCTGCGCTGCATCTGGTTGGCAGCGGCGCAGCCCTGCTGGTTGGGCTTTGCCCCGCCAATATTCGCACAAGCCATCTGGATCTGCTGCCAGATGCGGCATTGCTGGCGGCGCTGGCGGCCACACGCGACGCCGGCCCGGGCAGCGCGATTGCACCGCTTTATCTGCGCGCGCCCGACGCCAAATTGCCAGCCAGTGCGTCATGATCTGGGGCGGCGTTGAAATTATCCGCGCCGGGGCTGCATCGCTTGAAATACTGGAAATGCTGCATGCGGCCTGTTTTGCCGCAGGATGGGACGCTCTGACAATGGCGAAAATGCTGGCCATGCCTGGGGCAACCGGCACATTGGCCATCCTCAGCGCCCAAACCGGACAGGACCCCACACCGGCCGGGTTTCTGCTCGGCCGCGAGGCGGGTGGCGAGGCGGAGATCATCTCGACCGGTGTGCTGCCCGCCCTGCGCGGACGCGGCATTGGCGGGGCGCTGGTGTCGGAATTTACCGCCCGCATGCAGAGCCGCGGCGCGCAGGCCGTGTTTCTGGAGGTGGCGGTGAATAATGACGCAGCGCTGTCATTGTATAAACGCCTTGGCTTTACACCGGTTGGCCTGCGCAAGGCCTATTACGAACCGCCCCGGGATGATCCGGCCGCCACCGCCACTGATGCGCTGGTGATGCGCTGCAATATATAGCAGATGCCGCCCGCACAATAATCGGCTATAGTGTAGCGGTATTGCTCAGATCCTTTTACCCATAAGAGGCCGCCATGGTTGCACCCATCGAAGACCTTTGTGAGAAACGCGGCATGCGCATGACGGACCAGCGCCGGATCATTGCGCGCGTGCTGTCCGGTTCCGATGATCACCCCGATGTGGAGGAGGTTTACCGGCGCGCCGCCGCCAAGGATTCAAATATCAGCATCGCCACCGTCTATCGCACCGTGCGCCTGTTCGAGGAAGCCGGCATTCTGGAACGCCACGAATTTGGCGATGGCCGCGCGCGCTATGAACAGGTGCCCGAAACACATCATGACCATCTGATCAATATTCAGACCCGCGAAGTCATCGAGTTCAGCGACAGGGAGATTGAGGAATTACAGCGTCTCATTGCGCAAAGGCTGGGCTTCCGGCTGGTCGGGCACCGGCTGGAACTCTATTGCGTGCCGGCGGATGCGCCAAAGCAGAAGGCGTAATCAGCCGCTGAGCGCGCCGCCGGTTATTTATCCCGCTTCTGGGTGCGCCAGCGCTCGACGATCGAATCGATAAAGCCTATATCGGCTGCATCCGACAGCCAGGCCTCTGAAAATACCGCCGTATCCGAAGCCGGGCGGCGTTCCGGCGCCAGATCATCAAAGCGCATGCGCATAGGAATTGTTACCCCGTCGCCAACGATAATAGCTTCGCGTTGCGCCAGCGACGGCAGCGCCGACAACAGGCCGGCAGCGCTTTCCGGCAGCGCATTGGCGACAAATTCCTGATCGCGAACATTGCTCATGCGCAGCGCGATCATGGTGTTGCATTGTGAAAGGGCGCTGGCGGACAATTCCGCGGGCCGTTGCGACACCAGGCACAGGCCCACGCCATATTTGCGGCCTTCCTTGGCGATGCGGGAAATGGCTTTCTTGCTGGGGCCAAAATGCGTTTCCTCATCGCGCGGAATATAGCGGTGCGCCTCTTCGCACACCAGCAGCACCGGCGCGCGGCGCGCGCTGTCATGGCTGGCCCAGACCGAGAAATCAAAAATCATGCGCGCCAGCACCGACACCACCACATCCACCACTTCCGAGGGGATGCCGGAAATATCTATAATACTAACGGGCTTGTCCGCGACAGGAATACGCAGGACGCGCGACAGGATGCGGCCCATGGAATCATCCACCAGCAGCCGCGAAAACATGAAGGAAAAACGCCGGTCGATGCGCAGGCTTTCGATTTTGGATTTCAGGCGCAGAAATGAAACAACCTCTTCCGTGCGCTCCAGTTTGCCCATCGCATCATCAAACACCTTGATCAGATCGCCAAGCCGGTAGGGAACCGGCGTGTCCACGGTAATATGATCGCTGCGTTCGCCCTCGCGCAGAAACATTTTTTTTGCTTCTATGACGCCGTTTTTCAGAATTTCGATTTCCGGATAGGCGCGTTCCTGATTCTGGCCGATGATGACCTCAACCATCTCCTCGAAGTTCAGCAGCCAGTAGGGCAGTTGCAGATTGTTGAGATGAATGGCTTCGGCCCTGCCGCCGAACGCCGCCGCATATTCATTATGCGGATCGATCAGCACCACATGCCCATTGGGATGCTGGTCAAGTATGGCATGCAGCACCAGCGACACGACACAGCTTTTACCGGTGCCGGTGGTTCCCAGCACGGCGAAATGCTTGGCAAGCAGATCATCGGTGACGGCGAAAGCCGGGATGGCGCGATCCTGATGAATGGAGCCGAGGCGCGCGCAGGGCACATCCGGCGGCGCATAAACCATCGCCAGATCGCGCGCGTCGGCTGTCATCACCTCGGTGTCGAAATGCGGGTAATAGGTGACGCCGCGGTGAAAGCGGCCATAGCCGCCTTTTGCATCTGGCAGAATTTCACCCACCAGCTGAATTTCCAGCATGCGCGCCTCGGCCCCCGTGCCGATCTGCGTATAGCCGCCGCCGCTCATGCTTTGCACCATGCCATAAACGTCAGAAAGCTCGCCCGGCATCACCACCAGCCCGCCAATGGAGATATTGGCCTTTTTTCCGGCGCCCGGCGCATTCATGATCGCCGTGACGCCCGCGCCGCGAATAGCCGTAATCACGCCCACCGGTGTACGCACCGCGCGACTTTCCACGGCTTCACCGGGCTGGTTCCGGATTGCGGAGGGGGCAGCGTGCGCTGCCGGAGCTGGATCGGGTGATGTATTCATGGCGTAGAAATTTTCCACATGAACCGCCAGAAATTCCGGCCTGTCATTTTCCGGGCATTGTCACATCCGGCCCTTACTATAAGGTAAATTAACTACCTGCTCCTGATTTGATCAATAGAAATTAACCAGGCCGTACTGGCGTTATTTATTACGCCCGGCCTTTTCGGCAATGCCGGACACGCCTTCGCGGGCGGCCAGAACGGCGCACACCTCATCAAGACTGACACCCGACGCCTGCAACAGCACCAGAAGATGATAGAGCACGTCCGCCGCTTCCGCGCTGATGGCCTTGCGATCACCACTGACCGCCGCCAGCGCCAGCTCCACCGCTTCTTCCGCCAGTTTCTTGGCGGGCAGATGCGGCGCCGCCGCCAGCAATTTTGCGGTGTAGGACGTGGCGTCGCCCGCAGCTGAGCGTTCCGCAATTACGCGGGCCAGCCGTTCAATCACATCCAGTCCTGCTTTGCCGGTTGCTTTTTTCATACCCGCACCGCAATTCCGGCATCCGCCATATGGCGTTTGGCCTGTTGAATGGAAAATTCACCAAAATGAAAAATCGACGCCGCCAGCACGGCGCTGGCATGGCCCTCAATCACTCCCTGGGTAAGATGATCAAGCGTACCCACTCCGCCGCTGGCGATCACCGGCACGCTGACCGCATCGGAAATGGCGCGCGTCAACGCAAGATCAAAGCCCGATCTGGTGCCATCACGATCCATCGAGGTCAGCAGAATTTCGCCCGCGCCCAGCGCCACAATTTCGCGCGCATAATCAATGGCGTCAATGCCGGTTGCGGTGCGCCCGCCATGTGTCCAGATTACCCATTTGCCGGGCCGCGCCTGTTTGGCGTCAATCGCCACGACGATGCACTGGCTGCCGAATTTTTCCGCCGCCTCGCGCACCAGTTCGCGGCGCGTTACCGCGGCAGTGTTGATCGCCACCTTGTCCGCGCCCACCAGCAGCAGATTGCGCACATCCTCGACCTTGCGCACGCCGCCGCCAACCGTCAGCGGCATAAAACATTGCGAGGCTGTTTTCGTCACAATGTCATAGAGCGTATCGCGCGCCTCGTGCGAGGCGGTAATATCGAGAAAACACAGCTCGTCCGCGCCTTCGGCATCATAACGCCGCGCCTGTTCCACCGGATCGCCTGCATCGACCAGATTGACAAAGGAAATTCCCTTGACGACGCGGCCCTTGTCCACATCCAGGCAGGGAATGATGCGCACCTTCAGCATGCCAGCACCTGCAAGGCGCGCGCCGGATCAAGCCGCCCGTCATACAGCGCGCGGCCCGAAATGACGCCTTCGATGCCCGGACATTGCGTCGCCTTCAGCGCCTCAAGATCCTCCAGCGAAGACAGCCCGCCGCTGGCGATGACGGGAATGCTCACCACATTGGCCAGCGCCACGGTGGCGGAGATATTCAATCCCTGCATGGCGCCATCGCGTTCAATATCGGTAAAAATCAGCGCCGCCGCGCCGGCATCTTCAAAACGCGCGGCCAGTTCCTGCGTGGGAATTTCCGTCGCCTCGGCCCATCCCGACACCGCAACCTTGCCCGCGCGCGCATCAATGCCCAGCGCAATGCGGCCCGGAAAGCGGCGGCAGGCGGCCCGCACCAGTTGCGGATCGCGCACCGCCACCGTGCCCAGAATGACCCGGCGCACCCCGCGCGCCAGCCAGTTCTCGATCGTCGCCATATCGCGGATGCCGCCGCCCAGCTGCACCGGAATTTTCACCGCCGCCAGAATGGCCGACACGCTGGCGCCATTGACCGGCCGGCCTTCGAATGCGCCATTCAGATCGACCAGATGCAGCCAGGCAAAGCCCTGCCGTTCAAAGATGCGCGCCTGCGCAGCAGGATCATCATTGAATGTCGTGGCCGCCTGCATATCGCCGCGCAGCAGGCGCACGCACTGGCCGTCTTTCAGATCAATGGCAGGAAACAGAATCATTTTATTTCGCCGGTTTCATCTAGGTTTTTACTGTAATAATAGCCGCTGATATAGCGCGCATTGACGCGCGCATAGCGGTGTTTTTCGCCCCAGCGCGCAAAGCCATGCGCCTCAAACAGCCTGATCGCGCGATGGCGGTCGGACCGCACATCCAGTTCGAGCGTGGTATAGCCGCGCGCGCGCGCCTGTTCTTCCAGCTGCTGCAGCATGCCGCGCCCCAGCCCATGCCCGCGCGCCCAGGGCGCAACAATCAGCGTGGTGATCTGGGCGCAAAATGCGCCGGATTCATTATTCACCGGCGGACGCACCAGTTGCGCGGTTCCGGCAATCCGCCCGTCAAGGCGCGCAATGAACAGACTGCGCTCCGGCACCAGCAATACGCCATGCCAGTAATTTTCCAGAATCCGCGCGGGCGGAACCTTGACCCACAGAAACCCGTCGCCATCCACAATGGCGTCGGCGGCAAGATCGCACAGTTCAGCCAGATCATTGCCGCTGAAACTTTCAATCTCTCCGATGCTGCCCGCTTTCGGGCCGCCATCTGGCGCTAGCATATCCGGCATTTGCATTTGCTCCGTCTACAGACTTTCACTAAGAGCGGCATGTGATTTTAGATTGCATCACGGCACCTTCAATGTCATTGCGAGGAGCGCAGCGGCGCGGCAATCCAGAGTCTCACGGTAATGCCTGTGTTTGTGGCTTCTGGATCGCCACGCCGCTGCGCGGCTCGCGATGACGAAGAAGGATATGGACAAACCTGATGTCATATTACTCTAGGGTTTCCAGCGCAGAAAATCCGCCAGCAGCCGTAATCCGGCAGCCTGGCTTTTTTCCGGATGGAACTGCACCCCCAGCATATTGTCGCGCCCTATCGCCGCCGTCAGACGTCCGCCATATTCCGTCTCGGCCAGAACATCGCGCGTATCGCCCGCGGCAAAATGATAGGAATGCACAAAATAACAATGCACGCCGCCCGCCAGACCTCGCAGCACCGGATGCGCCCGGCCCGTCCCGGTCAGCGACAGCGTGTTCCAGCCCATATGCGGAATTCTCCAGCCCATAAGCGGAATTTTACTCTGCGGATCGCTGCGTTCAATTTCAACCACTTCACCATTTATCCAGCCCAGGCCCTGATGCACGCCATGTTCAAGGCCGCGATCCGCCATTAACTGCATGCCGACGCAAATGCCCAGAAATGGCCGCTTCTGCTCGCGGACGGCATATTGCATGGCGGCATCCATTCCCGACAGCGCCTGCAGGCCGCGCGCGCAATCGCCAAAGGCGCCAACGCCCGGCAACACAATATAATCCGCATCGCGCACCTGAGCGGGATCCTCGCTGACTACAATCCGCCCGGCCCAGCCGCAATCGCCGGCGGCGCGTTCAAACGCTTTCGCCACAGAACGCAGATTGCCCGAGCCATAATTGATGATGACGAGTTTCACCGCTGCGCATCCGGCGCCATAAACCCCCAGCCCGTCACGGCGCGCTGTTTTTCGCTCGCCGCGCTGGCGCTCTGGCGCAGCGGCAATCCGGGCGTATTCGCTTCGGGCTTTTCGGCAAAATAGCGCGCCTCGGCCAGCGGCAGATTTTTCGCGGCAACAGACGCCACCTGACGATAGCCGTTGCGCTGCAAATGCCAGCGCCGGATACCAGCCGCTTCAAAGGCGATAATCAATCCAAATCCCAGCCCGATAATGGCGGCAGGTGTTTCCTGCGTGCCCAAAAGCTGACCCAGCAGCGCCACCAGCGCGGACATGCCAATATAGGCGCCCGCCACCAGCCACATGCGATGATACAGCATCCAGAGCAGAGGCACGAAAAGCGCGGGCCAGCAAAAGCCTTCCTTCAGGAAGATCACGCTCCGCGGATCATCGGGCCGCACGGGCCCGCGCGCCGGTTCTAAAATTGAAAAAATCTGCATATTGATGCCCGCATCTTCAGGTCACAGACTGCCGCTTAACGTGCCTTTGGTTGAAGGAACCGCGGCGCCGCCGCGCGGATCGATCTCGACCGCCTGACGCAGCGCCCGGGCCAGCCCCTTATAACAGGACTCGACAATATGGTGATTATTCTCGCCATAGCGGTTCTCGACATGCAGCGTCGCCCCTGCCGCCTGGGCAAAGGCCTGAAACCATTCCTTGAACAGTTCCGTATCCATTTCGCCCAGTTTGGGCTTGGAAAAGGCGACTTTCCACACCAGATAGGGCCGGTTCGACAGATCCAGCGCCACCTCGGTGCAGGTTTCATCCATCGGAATGACAGCCTGGCCATAGCGCCTTATGCCAATCCGCGCGCCCAGCGCCTGCGCCACCGCCTCGCCGATGGCAATGCCGGTGTCTTCGGTTGTGTGGTGAAAATCAATATGCAGATCGCCCGCCGCCTGCACATCCAGATCGATCAGCGAATGGCGCGAAAGCTGCTCCAGCATATGATCCAGAAACCCGATGCCGGTCGCGACATTATAGCGCCCGGTCCCGTCCAGATTGACGGTGGCGATGATCTGGGTTTCCTTGGTTTTGCGCGAAACAGTTGCGGTGCGCATGATGTCTCCTGTGGACTTCTGTAAATACCGCGCCCTTTTAGCAGGTGTTGCAAGCTATTGTACAATACCGCCTGCATGTTTATGTCAGGTCTGTTTAACGAATTGGTTTATTTCCGCGATGACACATCCCCCACAATTCGATCCCACCGGCTGGCATGGCACCACCATTCTTTCTGTCCGCAAAAACGGCGTTGTCGCCATAGCCGGAGACGGACAGGTCACGCTTGGAAATATCGTCATCAAAGCCAATGCCCGCAAAGTGCGCCCGCTGGGTTCCGGTGGCGTGATTGCCGGTTTTGCAGGCGCAACCGCCGACGCCATGACCCTGTTTGAGCGTCTGGAGGGAAAATTGGAGCAGTTTCCCGGCCAATTGACCCGCGCCGCGGTGGAAATGGCCAAGGACTGGCGCACCGACCGCTATTTGCGGCGGCTGGAAGCCATGATGATTGTTGCTGACAAAGATGTAAGTTTAGTCCTGACCGGCACCGGCGATGTGCTGGAGCCGGAAAAGGGCGTTATCGGCATCGGCTCAGGCGGGGCCTATGCCCAGGCGGCGGCGCTGGCCCTGCTGGAGATGGACCTTCCGGCGGAAGAAATCGTTCGCCGTTCGATGGCCATTGCCGCGCAGATCTGCATTTACACCAATAGCAGCCTGACCCTGGAAACATTGCCGAAACCGGCCGGGAACTAATCATGGACGCCGTCAGCACCGAAACCCTATCCGCCTTCACCCCGCGTGAAATCGTCTCTGAACTTGACCGTTTCATTGTCGGCCAGAACGACGCCAAGCGCGCGGTGGCGATTGCGCTGCGCAATCGCTGGCGGCGTCAGCAATTGCCCGAAGATCTGCGCGAGGAAGTGCTGCCGAAAAATATTCTGATGATCGGGCCAACCGGCGTCGGCAAAACCGAAATTTCGCGGCGTCTGGCCAGGCTGGCGCAGGCCCCGTTCATCAAGGTCGAAGCCACCAAATTCACCGAGGTCGGCTATGTCGGGCGCGATGTCGAACAGATTATCCGCGATCTGGTGGAAGTGGCCATCTCCATGGTGCGCACCCGCAAGCGCAAGGAGGTTGAGGCGCGCGCCCATCAGGCCGCCGAGGAACGCGTACTGGATGGCCTGGTCGGCGAAAACGCCAGCGCCGCCACCCGCGACAGTTTCCGCAAGCGCCTGCGCGCGGGCGAAATGGACGACAAGGAAATCGCCGTCCGGGTGAACAGTGCAGGCGGCGGATTTCCCAGCTTTGAAATTCCCGGCATGCCCGGCGCCAATATCGGCATGATCAATATTGGCGACATGCTGGGCAAGGCGATGGGCGGCGGCCAAACGCAGGAAAAACGCATGCTGGTGAAAGACAGCTATGCGGTGCTGATCGCCGAGGAAAGCGACAAGCTGCTGGATCAGGACCAGCTGATCCGCGAGGCGATAAATGCTGTGGAAAATAACGGCATTGTCTTTCTCGATGAAATCGACAAGATCTGCGCGCGTTCCGAACGTCAGGGTGCGGATGTTTCGCGCGAAGGCGTGCAGCGCGACCTGCTGCCGCTGATTGAAGGCACAACCATCAATTGCAAGCATGGCCCGGTGCGCACCGAACATATTCTGTTCATCGCATCGGGCGCGTTTCATATCGCCAAACCCTCCGACCTGCTGCCCGAATTGCAGGGCCGCCTGCCCATCCGCGTGGAGCTGAAACCGCTCAGCCGCGAGGATATACGCCGCATTCTGACCGAGCCGGAAAGCAGCCTGATCAAACAATATATCGCGCTGCTATCCACCGAACAGGTGACGCTGAATTTCACCGGTGACGGCATCGACGCCATTGCCGACATCGCCGTCGAGATCAATGGCAATGTCGAAAATATCGGCGCGCGCCGCCTGCATACGGTGATGGAGCGGGTGCTGGACGAAATCAGTTTCGCCGCCACCGACCGCGCCGGCGACACGCTGACCATCGACGCCGCCTATGTCGAAAAACACATTGGCGATCTGGCAAGAAACCGGGATCTGTCGAAGTTTATTTTGTAGGTGGTATGGAATCGCGAGGATCGTAATGCCCCAATAAAGCTGCAGCTAACGGGCTAATATTATCGCTCGTTTTGGGGAGAGGAATATTTAGTTCTTCAAACGTTACAATCTCCGGCCACCTATTTACTTTCCTTATCTCAACATTGATTTCGGTAAGTATTTCGGATACGACAACCTTCTCATCAAACTCGACGATAAACTTACGCAACAAAAGAACTAGAAGATACAAGCTATAAATTCGATCGAACGACGAGTAATAATATTTGAAATGCTGAGTGGATGAAACGTACTCAGTCTCACCTGTTTCCTTTTGGCTCTTCTCCAATTCAGCCCACCCCATTCTGAAAAGAACGTTAGGGCTAAAATGAACAAACTTTGAGGTAGCTGCATAAAGGAAATCGTATAGTGGTAATAGACCACATTCCTCCGCCATCTTATAACATGTTGGCAGGCGATCTCTCTTTTTACCCCAGCCGTTAGCGACAGCGATCTTGCGCATACGCTGCGTTAAATGATCCTTATGTTTTTTATTAAATTTAACAACCGGCTGTTCTGGCCGCACAGTTGTGAAAAAAGGGATCTGATGTTCTACTCCGTCCGCAATACCCAAGCTGTGCAGTATTTCAACTACTTCATCCTTATTCGCTAAATTTGATAAAAACGACAAAACAATTAGGTCTTCACAGATGCCCCTTAGAGTCGGCATTAAGAAAAATGGCTCATCATAATTCTTAGTCACAGCAAGGGAAAACTGATAAGTTTTCACTATTGCAAGTCGTACTGCAGATCGAAAAATTCCATGTGTTGTTGGGCTAATTTGTTGAATTTTCTCAACATGCGGGAGCAATGATCCTAGCATGTTGGCAACTTTATCTAGTTCTTCATTTTTCATGTTGTCGCCTGACCCTAGAGCATGATGATTTTAGATTGAATCGCGGTGGATTGTTTTTCTCACCCCACCCCGCCGCTGCGCGGCGACCCTCCCCATCAAAGGGGAGGGTTTTAACGCGGAAGCTCGACATACTCTTCCCCTCCCCCCTGTGGGGAGGGGATAGGGGTGGGGGTGGCGCACTGAATAATCGAACCTACCCGCGATCCCGTCTTAAATACACATAGAGCGCGCCGCTGCCGCCATGTTTGGGCTGGGCTGGCGAGAACGCGACCACATAGGGCGCAAGGCTGGGCGCGGCCAGCCATTCAGGCACCAGATCGAACAGCACGCCGTTGCGTTCCGGTATGACATAGCGTCCCGTTTCAGCAGGTTCCGCCTCCGCCCGGTTCTTACGCGACCGGCCCTTGCCGGTAATCACCAGCACGCAGCGTTTGCCATAGGAATGATTGCGGCGGATGAAATCCGCCAGTTCGCGCTGCGCCATATCCTGACGGTGGCCGTGCAGATCGAGCCGCGCTTCAATTTCAAGCCGCCCCTTGATCAGCCGTTCGGCATTGCGCCCATCCATGGCGCTGATGGCCGCGCGATCCCTGGCCTGAATGGCGGGCGCGGGCCGGTCTTCAATCGGGGGATGCGTGATCGGGCGAATTTGCGGGATGAATTTTCGCGGCTGGCTGAGCGCCTCAAGCACGGCTGGCGGCACGCCGGGGCGTTTGCGCAGCGGCTTCGCGCCCGCCACCACTTTGGTGAACAGTTCACTTTCGCTGTCTGTCGGCGCGCGCGGTTTACGTGGCCCGGATCCCGATCTAGCCATCATCTTCCACCACAATCACATGCAGGCGCTTGGGCCCATGCGCGCCCATATACATGGTCTGCGCAATATCGGCGGTGCGCGACGGCCCGGTGATCAGATTGACCGTGCGCGGCATTTGCCCATTGCCCGACAGCCGCAACCGCGCCCAGCCATCTTCCAGCGCGCCGACAATATCAGCGGCGCGCAGCGCAATAAAATGCACGGGCGGCAGAAAGTTCAGCGCGCTCGGCGCATCGGGGCCCGAGGTCAGCATCAAGGTCGCTGTTTCGGCAATGCCGCACAGCGCCACACTCACTCCCGCGCCATCCGTTTCCATCACCGCGCCCGGGGCGGGCTGATAAGCCGCAATCCTGTCCCAGGGCATCCCCGCCAGCCAGCCATCGCCCGACAGGCGCACCGGCCCGGCAAGTTGATGCGCCATCAGATAATCGCCTATCGCCGCAGGCACATCCCGCGCCAAGGCCGCCACGGCCACACTGGCCTGGCTTTTCACCGCAAAATTCAGAAACTGCGCGCGCAACGCATCGCCGGTAAGCTGGCCGCGTTGCGGCACCAGATTGCGCGCGCGCGCCTGCAGCCGCGCCGTCACATCCGATTCGCTTGAGGCAATATTGCGGGCCGCATGCGCGGCGCGAATGCGCCCGATAATGGCGATGCGTTGTTCGCTCATGATCCGGGCTTCTTTCGCGCGGCCCATTGCGCCATAAAGCTTTTGCCGGGCGGGGCCGGAAAATCGCGTGTGCGGGTCCAGCCGCCGGCCAGCGGCAGCCAGGCAAAACGCCCGCGCCCGCGCGCCAGAAATTTCAGCACCGGCAATCCCCAGCCGCTCAGCCGGTGATATAATTGCGGGCGCCCCGCCACCCAGGCCCACAGCGCCAGCCACAGCCGTTCGCGCGCAGGCGTGATGCGCGCCGCATGCGCCTCTGCGCGCAGATCGCGCATCAGGCGCGGCAGCGGAATGCGCATCGGGCACACGGCCTCGCATTTGCCGCAGAAGGTTGAAGCGAAAGGCAGCGCCTGCGCCGCCTTCAGTCCCGAAAAATGCGGCGTCAGCACCGAACCCATCGGCCCCATATAGGTCGCGCCATAGGCATGGCCGCCCGCCGCCATATAGACCGGGCAGTTATTCATGCAGGCCCCGCAGCGGATGCAGCGCAGAATATCGCGCTGATTACCACCCAGCAGTTCGCTGCGCCCATTATCCAGCATCACCACATGAAACTGTTCCGGGCCATCGGCGTCACCGCGGCGTTTTGGCCCCGTCGAAAATGTGGTGTATACGGACATTTCCTGTCCCGTCGCCGAGCGCGCCAGTACCCGCAACAAGGTAGCGGCGTCTTCCAGCGTCGGGACAATCTTTTCAATGCTGGCGATGACAATATGCATGCGCGGAAATATCTGCGTCATATCGCCATTGCCTTCATTGGTGACAATGACCGTTGATCCGGTTTCGGCGATCAGGAAATTGGCGCCGGTAATGCCGGCATCGGCCTGCAAATATTGCCGGCGAAGAATGGCGCGCGCCTCGCCCACCAGCGCCTCGCCTTCGCTCAGCCGCTCCGGATAGCCCAGAGCGGGATGATGCGCATGAAACAGATCCGACACCTGATCTTTGGTTTTATGCAGGGCGGGGCCGATAATGTGACTTGGGGGTTCATCCGCCAGCTGAATAATATATTCGCCCAGATCGGTTTCCACCGGCTTTATATTATTGGCTTCCAGAAACGGGTTAAGGCCGATTTCCTCGGCCACCATGCTTTTGCCCTTGGTCACCATTTTGGCGTTCACGGATTGACACAGCTTCAGAATGATTTCCCGCGCCGCTTGCGCATCCTCGCACCAATGCACCATGCCGCCGCTGGCGAAAACCTGCGCCTCGAATCGTTCCAGATAAATATCCAGATTATCCAGCACATGATCCTTGATGCTGGCCGCCTGATCGCACAACGCGTCAAATTCCGGCAGTCCGGTAATGGCCTTGCGGCGCTTAAGCCCAAAGCCCGCCTCGGCGGCGCCAAGCGCGCGCTGCAAATCCGCATCCAGCAGCGCCTCGGCGGCATTGGCGTTAAACGCAGACGGGCGGCGCTGCATCTATTTATCTCCGCCTGCGATGGCAGGTATGTCCATATCGCCCGCCAGCACTTCCGCCACATGCCGGAATTGCAGCGCCATGCCGCGCCGCGCCGCGCGCCCGGCCAGATGCATCAGGCAGCCCAGATCGCCGCCGGTTACCAGCGCAGCGCCGGTGGCGGCAAATTTATTCAGCTTCTTGTCGGCAATCGCCGTGGAAACATCCGTATATTTGACGCAGAACGTGCCGCCAAAACCGCAACAGCTTTCCGCATCGTCATTTTCCAGAATGGGCGATTGCAACAATGCGCGCGGCTGCGCCTGAATGCCCAGTTCGCGCAGGCCCGAACAGCTATCCAGATAAGTGAGTTTTTCATCTGTCTTTACCGCGGGTCTATAGCGCATCACATCATGCAAAAACTGCGTCAGCTCAAATGTTTTCTCCGCCACGGCGCGCGCCGCATCATCCGCCAGCAGCGGGGGATAATGGTGTTTGATCATCGCGGCGCACGAACCGCTGGGGATCACCACATAATCATATTCCATCAGGTGACGGATGGTTTGCGCCGCGAGCGCCGCCGCGCCCGCTTTGTCGCCGGAATTATAGGCGGGCTGGCCGCAACAGGTCTGCAGTTCCGGCACACTGACCCGGCACCCCGCATCCTGCAATAATTTCACTGCGGCAAAGGCCGCCGACGGGCGGAACAGATCAATCAGGCAAGTGACGAACAATGCGACATGCGGGTTTGCTGGCGGCATATTATTTTCTTTCCTGAAGGGCTTTTTCCGCGACACCGCGCGGCAGCAGAACGTATAAACGCCCTTCCGCGTTCATGCGCCCGGCGGTGGCGGCGGCCTGTTCGCCAAAGCCCCAGAACACGTCGCCGCGCACCGGGCCGCGAATAGCGCCGCCGGTATCCTGCGCCACCATTAAACGCCGAAAGGGTTGCAGCTCGCCATTTTTCCCGCTGGGCGCGGTGGCGTCCAGCCATAGCGGCAGACCCAGCGCCATAAAATCCGCATCTACCGCCAGGCTGCGCCCGGGCGTCAGGGGCACATTCTGCGCGCCGGGCGGCCCCAGTTCGGGATCGCCGCCCTCAAGAATGCGAAAAAACACATAAGACGGATTTTCGGCCATGATCGCATCCCGTTCGGCGGGATGCGCCGCAAGCCAGGCGCGGATCGATTGCATGGAAACATTTTCGCGGGTCAGCGCGCCTCTCTCAACCAGTGTTTTGCCGATCGCCACATAGGGATGGCCGTTCTGCCCTGCATAACCCATGCGGATCACCCTGCCGTCATCGAGCCGCACACGCCCCGATCCCTGAATATGCAGAAAGAACGCATCGACCGGATCATCGACATAGAGCAATTGCAGTTTTTCCGCATCCAGCGCGCCCGCGGCAATTTCGGCGCGCGCCTGCAAGGGTTGCAACCGCCCGCCCCTGACCCGCCCGGCAATGCGCTGACCGCGCCATTTGGGATTGAACTCGCCCAGATTTACGCTGACCAGATCTCTGGGCGCCGCCAGCAGCGCCGTTTGATACGCCCCCTGCCGTTGCAGGCTACCGCGCAATTCCGGTTCATAATAGCCGGTGAATTTTCCAGTTTCCTGCTGATGATTGCGCAGAGCCAGCGGAACAAAATTCTGTTCAAAGAAAATCTGTAATTGGCTGGCTGAGACATCTGGGGGTAATGCCGCCAGCCGGTCACAGACACTGACCCAGTCCCGCGCCTGACCAAATCGGCCTTGCGGGCCAACGGGCCGGTCCGGCTTGTGCGCCCTGAAGATTTTGCAGGACCGGCCAAACGCCCCGGCGACGCCATCGAGCGGATCCTCTTTCCATCCTGGCAGCCTGTCATAATCGCTCTGTACAAGAACGAGCCTGTCGGGAGCGGCGCGCAAATATCCGGCAATAAGATCCCGCACCGCCGGCCCCGCGAAAAAACCCGCCAGCGCGCCCGTCACCAGCGCGCCGGCCAGCGCCAGCGCGAGATTAATCTTTTGGCGCGGCGTTAGGGGCATCAGACAGGGCGTCAGCCGAGGTTGCAATCAGCGACCAGTTGGGATCGTCCTGCGCCGTATCGCGCGCGAATGTCCAATATTCCGAAACCTGCTGCGGCAGGCTGGGATGGCCCTGCACCAGATCGCCCGCGGCGTTTTTGACGCAGGACACCAGATCGGCGGTGAATTTGACGGTGACTTCGGCCACTTTACCACGCAATGCGGCATGCGTGATGCGCGCCTCGCTGATCGCGGCCAGCCGGGTTTCCATAATCTGCCCGGCGGCCTGACGGGCCGTAATGGCCGCATCAAAATTGGCGAACACCTCTTCGCCCACCATATCCT
>JAHHGO010000069.1 GCA_023252275.1 Alphaproteobacteria bacterium | reverse complement strand
CAGCCAGGCCGGTTGGCGTTTGTGTCACCAGCAGGCGCGCCGATTGTCCCGCGCGCATGAGCGGCGTCAGCATCTGCGCCAGCCCCGGCAGCGCCCGCACAATGCGCGGATCCAGCACCGCGCAGGCAGAAATGGGGATCAGGCGCTTGCTCATGGCGGCGTGAAACCCGATCTGAATGCCGCCATCATTACGCGACGCCGTAAAGGCGGCGCGGCGGCGCGTGGCCGGCGGCATGGTCAGAATATTCCGTACACTGATATCAGTCAGGCCGCGATGCGCCAGGGCGTCAATCACCTGCTGGCGTTTCCATTCCCCGACATAGGGATCGGCCAGATGCTGCAGGGCGCAACCGCCGCAATCGCCGAAATGCGCACAGGGCGGCGCGGCGCGGATGGCGGCGGGCGTGAGAATTCTCCTGATCGCGGCGCGGTCTCCGCCTTCCGGCGCATTCAGCTCCAGCACATCGCCCGGCGCGGCATAGGGCACGTAAAGTTTACGGCCTTCATGTTCAACCACGCCGTCGCCGGAATGGCCGAGCGCAAGAACTTCGGCCTCGATGATGCCGTCTGGAACTTGCGTCACTAGGCCCGCAATATTTCCGCCTGCGGGATATCCGAACCCAGCAGCGCCAGCACATTCGACACGATATGGGCCGCGTCCAGCCCGGCCTCGGAATACATTTTTTCCGGCGTGTCGTGATCCTGAAAACGATCCGGCAGGCATAGCGGGCGCACGGTCAATCCCTTGTCAAGCAGGCCGGAAACGGCAAGATAATGCAGCACCTGCGTTGCAAAACCGCCAATGGCGCCTTCCTCGATGGTGATCAGAATTTCATGCTCACGCGCCAGACGGGTGAGCAATGCCGTATCCAGCGGCTTGGCGAACCGCGCATCGGCTATGGTAATGCGATGACTAAAGCTGTCCAGCAGTTTCGCCGCCTCCGTCACCTCGGAAAGCCGCGCGCCAAAATTCAGAATGGCCACCCCGTTGCCTTCACGGATAATGCGGCCTTTGCCGATCTCCAGCGGCACGCCGAACTCGGGCAAGGCCACCCCCGTTCCCTCACCACGCGGAAAGCGGAAAGCGCTGGGGCGGTCATTTATTTCCACGGCGGTCGCCACCATATGCATCAATTCGGCTTCGTCGGCCGCCGCCATCACAATAAAATTCGGCAGACTGCCCAGATAGCCTATATCGAACGATCCGGCATGCGTGGGGCCATCGGCGCCGACCAGGCCCGCCCGGTCAATGGCGAAACGCACCGGCAGGCGCTGTATCGCCACATCATGCACGACCTGATCATAGGCCCGTTGCAGAAAGGTGGAATAGATAGCCGCAAAGGGCTTGAAACCTTCGCAGGCCAGTCCCGCCGCAAAGGTCACGCCATGTTGTTCGGCAATACCCACATCAAAGCAGCGGTCGGGAAACGCCTTGCCAAACATATCCAGCCCGGTGCCGGACGGCATGGCCGCCGTAATGGCGACGATTTTGTCATCCTTCTGCGCCTCTGCGATCAGGCTTTGCGCAAAGACCTTGGTATATTGCGGCGCATTGGGCGCGGATTTTTTTTGCGCGCCGGTCACCACGTCAAATTTATTCACGCCGTGATATTTATCCTCGGCGGCCTCGGCGGGCGGATAGCCCTTGCCTTTTTGCGTCACCACATGAACAAGGATCGGCCCCTGTCCGGCGTTACGCACATTTTCCAGCACCGGAACCAGATGATCCAGATTGTGGCCATCAATCGGCCCGACATAATAAAATCCCAATTCCTCAAACAGGGTGCCGCCGGTGGCCATGCCACGGGTAAATTCCTCGGCCTTGCGCGCCGTGCGCTCCAGCCGTTCGGATATTTTATGGGTAATCTGTTTCGCCGTCTGGCGCAGTGTCAGATATTTGCGGCCGGACAGGCGTTTGGCCAGATAGGCGCTCATCGCCCCCACCGGAGGGGCAATCGACATATCATTATCGTTGAGAATGACAATCAGCCGTGTATGCCGCGAGCCCGCATTGTTCATGGCTTCATAGGCCATGCCCGCGCTCATCGCGCCATCGCCGATAACCGCCACCACATGATTGGTTTCGCCGCGCAGATCGCGCGCCACCGCCATGCCAAGCGCCGCGGAAATGGAGGTGGAGGAATGCGCCGCGCCGAACGCGTCATATTCGCTTTCGGCGCGCTTGGTGAAACCGGACAGGCCGCCCCCCTGGCGCAAGGTGCGAATACGATCCCGCCGGCCGGTCAATATTTTATGCGGATAGGCCTGATGCCCGACATCCCACAGGATTTTGTCACGCGGCGCGTCAAACACATAATGCAGAGCCAGTGTCAGTTCCACCACACCCAGCCCGGCGCCCAGATGCCCGCCGGTGACGGAAACCGCATCAATGGTTTCCATACGCAACTCATCCGCCAACTGACGTAGCTGCGGCTGTTTGAATTGCTTGAGGTCCGCCGGCAGGCGCACCTGATCAAGCAGCGGTGTCTTGCTCACAATTTTATTCATCTCATTTGGTATCAGGCGCGCCGTTCAATGGCATAGTGCGCCGCAGCGCGCAAAAGATCGGCTTTTTCATCAAATAAATCAAGATGCTTAACGGCTTGATCCGACAAGATTTTCGCCTGCATGCGGGCGCGTTCGGAACCCAGCAGCGAAACCAGCGTGGATTTACCCGCCGCCTGATCCTTGCCCGCTGATTTTCCTATGGTTTCGGCATTACCCTCAATATCCAGAAGGTCATCGGCAATCTGAAAGGCCAGGCCAAAATCATGCGCAAACCCCCGTATCGCCTGGCGGTGCGGGGGGGACGCCTTGCCCAATATCGCGCCCGCCTCGCAGGCAAAGCTGATCAGCGCCCCGGTTTTCATCTGTTGCAGGCGCGTGACAGCTCCCACCGAAAGTGTCTGATTTTCCGATTCCAGATCAAGCATCTGCCCTCCCACCATGCCTTGCGGGCCGGAGGCCATGGCCAGGCCACGCACCAGTTCGCAGCGAATATGCGGGTCTTCATGCGTGTCGCTACCGCTTAAAATTTCAAAAGCCAGACTTAACAGCGCATCCCCGGCCAGAATGGCCGTCGCCTCATCAAACTGGCGATGGGTGGAGGGTTTGCCGCGCCGCAGATCATCATCATCCATGCAGGGCAGATCATCATGCGCCAGCGAATAGCAATGCACACATTCAACCGCCGCCGCCACACGTGCGGCGCAATCCTCCTGAACGCCAAACAGGCTGGCGCTGCTCAGAACCAGAAATGGCCGCAGACGTTTTCCGCCGCCAAGCGCCGCATAACGCATGGCCTCAAACAGCCGGTTTTCCGCATCGCGCGATTTGGGCAGTAAAGTTTCCAGCGCCTGTACGGCAATTGCAGCGGAATGCGATAGCGCCGCTGTGAAATCTCCCATAGCTTCATTCCGCCCGTTGATAAATCATGCCGCGCCGTTTTCGGGGGCAACGGAAATCGAGCCATCCGGCGCAACAATAATTTTTTCCACTTTTGCCTGCGCATCCTTCAGCTTTGCGTCGCAATGGGCTTTCAACTGGCTGCCGCGTTCATAGATGCTGATGGATTCTTCCAGATCGACCTGACCGCTTTCCAGCCGCGTGACGATGGATTCCAATTCACGCAAGGCCGCTTCAAAACTCAATCCGGCCACGGGTTCCAGCCCATCTGATTTTTTCTTTTCCGGCATCCGCCTATCAAGCCTCCTTATTCACCCATCAGCGCCCTGACATGCGCCTGAACGCTGCTGGCCAATGCCGCCAGATCATAGCCGCCTTCCAGCGCGGAAACCACCCTGCCCGCGCAATGCCTGCCGGCGATCTGCATGATCTGGCGCGTGGCCCAGGCAAAATCTTCTTCCTCAAACCACAAATTCGCCAGCGGGTCCTGCATATGCGCGTCAAAGCCCGCGGAAATGAAAATCAGATCGGGGCGGAACGCGTCCAGCGCCGGCAATATGCGGGCCGTCATGGCGGCCCTGAACGCATCGCCGCCCGCGCCCGCCTGAAGCGCCACATTGACCACATTACCCGCAATGCCGGTTTCATGCATGGCGCCCGTGCCGGGATAAAATGGCGCCTGATGCGTCGAGGCATAAAAAAGGTCCGGATCATTCTGAAAAATTTCCTGGGTGCCATTGCCGTGATGCACATCAAAATCTATTGCGGCAATGCGTTTGCAATTCCATTTATGCCGCGCCCACAAGGCCCCCACCGCCACATTATTGAACAGGCAAAAGCCCATCGCCCGCTTACTTTCCGCATGATGCCCCGGCGGGCGAATGGCGCAAAAGGCATTGCGCACATCGCCCAGCATCACGCTGTCCACCGCGCGCACCACCGCGCCCGCCGCCCGCAATGCGGCTTCACCGCTGCCGGGGGAAATCGGCGTGTCGCCATCGATATAGGCAAAGCCCTGTTTCGGCATACTGGCGAGCAAAGCCTCGGCAAACCCGGCCGGATGCGCCAGCGCCAGTTGCGCCAATGTGGCCTGTGGCGCTTCTTCGCGCAGCAGGCCCGCAAATTCCGGCATATCCAGCGCCGCCAGCACGGCGCGCAACCGGTCCGGCGATTCCGGATGGCCGGGCGGCATTACATGCCCAAGGCAGGCCGGATGGGTGATCAGCAGGCTGGTCATGGTGCGGCGGCCTTTCCCGGCTGACCATAGGTTTTGAATTTTTCCAGCACGCGGCGCATTTCCGCATCATCCAGCAGCACCGGCGCGCCAATTTGCAAAGCGGCAACATATTGGCTGGCCAGGGTTTCAACCTCCCGCGCCATAGCCAGGGCTTTTGCCGGCGTTTCCCCCAGCGCGATCTGCCCGTGATTGGCCAGCAGGCAAGCCTTTCGCCCGGCAAGGGCTGCAACCGCATATTCCGCCAGCGCCTCGGTGCCGAAGGTCGCATAGGGGGCGCAGCGGATGCTGCCGCCGCCCGCCACCGCCACCATATAATGGAAGGCGGGAATTTCACGATTGGCGCAGGCCAATGCTGTGGCATGCAGCGAATGCGTATGCACCACCGCGCCAACATCGGAGCGCGCACGATAGACCGCCAAATGAAAATGCCATTCGCTGGATGGCAGGAGCGATCCGGCAAGCTGTGCGCCATTTATGTCCAAAGCAACAATATCCTGCGGCTTAAGATCCGCATAAGGAACGCCTGTCGGTGTAATCAGAATATGCCCGGCCGCATTGCGCGCCGAGACATTGCCGGATTTGCCGGGGCTGAGGCAGCTCTGGCTCATTGCATTGGCGGCGGCGATGATCTCTTTGCGTAAAACCAGATCGCTCATCAGGCGCGCTCCGGAAACAGCGCCCGCATGGAATCGCGCGATGCGGCGCAGATGCCGCGTTCGGTAATCAGCCCACTGACGAGCCGGGCAGGCGTAACATCAAAGGCGTAATTTCCCGCAGGGCTGCCTGGCGCTGCAATGTCCACTTCGCACAGATCACCGTTCAGTGTGCGCCCGGTAATGCGCGTCAGTTCTTCCGGCGCGCGTTCCTCAATCGGGATCGACGCCACCCCATCCTCAATCGTCCAGTCAATGGTGGTGGACGGCAGCGCCACATAAAATGGCACGCCATTATCCTGCGCCGCCAGCGCCTTCAGATAGGTGCCGATCTTATTGCATACATCGCCGCGCGCGGTGGTGCGGTCGGTGCCGACGATACACATATCCACGCGGCGATGCTGCATCAGATGTCCGCCCGCATTGTCTGCAATTATCGTGTGCGGCACGCCATGCTTGCCCAGTTCCCACGCGGTCAGCGCCGCGCCCTGATTGCGCGGGCGTGTTTCATCCACCCACACATGCAGTTTAACGCCGGAATCATGCGCCATATAAATCGGCGCCAGCGCCGTGCCCCAATCCACCGTCGCCAGCCAGCCCGCATTGCAATGGGTGAGAATATTCACTTCGCGGGCTGTGGTTTTTTGCGCCGCCTGGATAAGTTTCAAACCGTGACGCCCGATATTTTCGCAGATCGCCACATCATCATCGCAGATTTTCTGCGCCGCCGCATAGGCCGCCTGTACACGCGCAGATGGCGCAAGCGGCAATAATGCGGTGCGCATTTCATCCAGCGCCCAGCGCAGATTGATGGCTGTCGGGCGCGCTGCCAGCAGAAATTCATAGGCGGCGTTCAACGAGCTGTCCGAAGCATCGTCACGCAGGGCAATGCATAGCCCATAGGCCGCCGTCGCGCCAATCAGCGGCGCGCCGCGCACCATCATGCTTTTTATCGCGTGCGAGGCCTCGGCGGCGCTGGCCAGCCGCGCCGTGACAAAGGCATGCGGCAGCTTCGTCTGATCGATAATGCCGACAGACCATCCGTCCGGTTGCACCCAGATGGAACGCCAGGCTTTGCCGTCAATCTTCATGGCGGTTTAATGGCCTGAAAAGGCGGTCAGAGTCAGCACTTCCTTGCCCAGCGCCTCAAGCCGCCTGCGCCCGCCCAGATCGGGCAGATCAACCACAAAGCTGCACGCCACCACCTTGCCGCCCTGCCGTTCGATCAGCTTTATGGCCGCTTCCGCCGTGCCGCCGGTTGCAATCAGATCATCGACCAGCAGCACCGTCTCGCCCGGCTTCACCGCATCGACATGAATTTCCAGCCGGTCCGTGCCATATTCCAGCGCATATTCCTCGCCGATGGTTTTATAGGGCAGCTTGCCCGGTTTGCGCACCGGGATGAAGCCGCAGGATAGCTGATGCGCCACCGCGCCACCCAGAATGAAACCGCGCGCCTCAATGCCCGCCACCTTGTCGATGCGCACGCCGGCGTGAAACTGCACCAGCCCGTCGACCGCCTTGCGAAAGCCAACCGGATCGCCAAGCAGTGTCGTGATGTCGCGGAACATAATGCCGGGTTTTGGATAATCCGGAATGGCGCGAATATATTTTTCAATCACTTTAATGTCCTTTCAATACGCGCCCGGCGACCGCATCCAGTTTCGCAAGCAATTTTGCATCCCGCTTTTCCGGCGCGGTTATCAGCGCCGTATCCAGCACCCGGTCGCAGCCCTGCGAACAGGTATCGCCATGCACCGCGCCACCGGCAATCTGCATCACCACCTGTTTAACCAGATCGCCCGCATGTTTTGCATTGCTCTGCAAAACCCTGATAACCGAGGTGACATCCACATCATCATGGTGCGGGTGCCAGCAATCATAATCCGTGACCATGGCGACGGTCGCAAAACAGATTTCCGCCTCGCGGGCCAGCTTCGCCTCCGGCATATTGGTCATGCCAATCACATCACAGCCCCATGACCGGTACATATTGGATTCCGCCAGCGACGAAAATTGCGGCCCCTCCATCGCCAGATAGACGCCACCGCGCGCATGGGGAATGCCGATCGCCGCCGCGCCCTGCTCCAGCATATCGCCGAGCCGTCCGCATACGGGTTTGGCCATCGACACATGCGCCACCATGCCTTCGCCAAAAAAGCTTTTTTCGCGCGCGAAGGTGCGGTCGATAAACTGATCGACAATGACAAATGTGCCCGGCGCCAGCGCCTCGCGGAACGATCCGCAAGCAGAAACCGAAATGATGTCCGTCACGCCGCAGCGCTTCAGCGCATCAATATTAGCGCGGTAATTAATGCTGGACGGCGCATGCACATGCCCGCGCCCATGACGCGGCAAAAACACCACCTCAATCCCGTGCAACTGGCCAAATAACAGAGCGTCCGAGGTCTTGCCCCAGGGGCTTTCCACCTGACGCCATTGGGCCTTTTCCAGCCCGTCAATGTCATATACGCCGCTGCCGCCAATAACGCCCAATCTCATATATTTTGTCCTTATCTTCCCTATAGGGCATAGTTACCCCCGCCAGCATGACATGGCAAGAAGTCGGTCACATTGCGAGAGGACTGGATCATGAAAGATAAAATCGGGTTTATAGGTTTGGGAAACATGGGCAAACCCATGGCCATGAATTTGGCCCGGGCGGGACTGGATTTGACCGTCTATGACCTGAACCCCTCCACCCTGCCCGATCTGGTGGCTCTGGGCGCGAAGACCGCAAATTCAACCGCCGAGATTGGTGAAAAATGCGACATTGTCGAACTGGTGGTCATGAATGACCGTCAGATTGAGGAGGTCATTTCCGGCAGAGGGCAAGGGGACGGCCTGCTGGCCGGCATGAAGGCGGGCGGGCTGATCATTATTCATAGCACTGTCAGCCCGGTCACCTGCCAGAAAATGGCGGCGCTGTGCGCCGAACGGCAGATAGCGGTGATTGATGCGGCGGTCAGCGGCGCCGAAGAACGCTCCATCGCAGGCACACTTACCCTGATGGTTGGCGGCGACGCCAAAAACGTTGAGCGCGCCCGGCCGGTTTTTTCCATTGTTGGCCAGGACATTTTTCATATGGGCGGCATCGGCATGGGACAGGCTGCCAAGCTGTGTAACAATTTAATGTCGCTGATCAATATGAAGGTTGTGGAAGAAGCGCTGGAGCTTGCACGCGCCGCAGGCATTGACGAAGATCAGATGATCGAGATCGCCAAGGTCAGCACCGGCGATAGCTGGGCGTTGCGCGGAATCAAACCGATGCGCGCGCTGTTCGCGCAAAGCACCCATGGCGCGGGCAGCGTGGCCAAGCTGGTCGCCAAGGATCTGGTGCTGGCGTTGCGATTCGGCGAACAGCTTGGCGTTCCCCTCGGCTTCACCGAATATGCGGTAAACCGGGACCGCGCCAAACCGGAATGATCATTCTTTCCACTGCCGATGTGATCTGCACGCCGTGCGGCGGGAAATCTCCCGCCGGGCTTCTGGAAATCCGCGACAGGAAACCCTTCATCTGTCCGCATTGCGCCAGCGAGAGCATCATTGACCCGGCGAAACACAGCCACGACATCGCCATGTATGAATGGGCGCAGCGGCAGTTTGGCGGCAAGCAGGATCAGGATGGATGACGGTGCTGGCAGGCAATCCGGCTTTTATGGCTCTGGCTTCAGCGGCCCTGTTCGGCCTTGCCACGCCTTTTGCCAAATTGTTTCTGGAAGGGATACAGGCCTGGCTGCTGGCCGGGTTGCTCTATCTGGGGGCGGGCATTGGCCTTGGCCTGTTTATCCTGCTGCGCCGCGCGGGCGGGAAAGGGCCACGCGAAACCCCGCTGGCCCGCGCCGATCTGCCCTGGCTGGCTGCTGCGATAGGCGCGGGCGGCCTTGCCGCGCCAGTGTTGCTGATGTTCGGGCTGAACATGACCAGCGCCTCAACCGGCTCCCTGCTGCTGAATCTGGAAGCCATCGCAACCATCGGCATTGCGGCGCTGATCTTTCGCGAACATGCCGGGCTGCGCCTGCTTCTCGGCGCCGTGCTGATCCTTGCGGGGGCGGTCGCGCTGTCCTGGCACGGCGATTTCTTTACATTGGATTATGGCGCGATCCTGATCAGCGCCGCCTGTATTGCCTGGGGCATTGACAATAATCTGACCCGGCGCATTTCGGGGGCCGACCCGGTGCAGATCACCATGCTGCGTGGCCTGATCGCGGGTGTGGTCAATGTCTCGATCGGGCTGGCGGGAGGCGCAACGTTTCCGGAGCCTGTCATACTGGCGGGCGCGCTGCTCACCGGCTTTCTGGGTTATGGCGTCAGCCTTGTGCTGTTCGTGATGTCGCTGCAACGGCTTGGAACCGCGCGCACCGGGGCGTATTTTGCGACCGCGCCCTTTATCGGCGCATTGGCCGCCATTCCGCTGCTGTCCGATCCGGTGACGCCGCAATTTCTGATCGCCGGGGCCTTGATGGGCCTGGGCGTATGGCTGAGCCTGACCGAGCATCATCAGCATGTACATGCGCATGAGGCGCTGGAGCACAGCCACCGCCACAGCCATGATCCGCATCATCAGCATAGGCATCCGGATGATGCGCCCGAAACTGCATCGCACACCCATCCGCACCGGCATGAACCCCTCACCCATAGTCACCCGCACTGGCCCGACCTGCACCACCGGCATGGGCACTAGCCGGTTGTTGGCGATACTTGCGCGAGGCCCGCAACCGGGTTAGGCAGGATACATGACTAAAGAACCGGCCATAGCGGAAGTGACAGAACTGGCGGGGCGGGTGCGCGCGGGCGACCGGCGCGCGCTGGCGCGGGCCATTACCCTGATCGAATCGCGCCGCCCCACGGACCGGCCAAAGGCCGGGGCGTTGTTACGCCAATTGCTGCCGCACACCGGCAAGGCTGTCCGGCTGGGCTTTTCCGGCGCGCCGGGTGTGGGCAAATCCAGCTTTATCGAAACTTTCGGCACGTTTCTGACCAAGCGCGGGTTGAAGGTGGCTGTGCTGGCGATAGATCCGTCCTCCACGCGCTCCGGCGGCTCCATTCTGGGCGACAAGACCCGCATGGAATTGCTCTCGCGCGACCCCAACGCTTTCATCCGGCCGACGCCTTCCAGCGGCGCGCTGGGTGGGGTGGCGCGGCGCACCCGCGAAGCGATGCTGGCGGCGGACGCGGCGGGCTATGATGTGGTGATTATCGAAACAGTGGGCGTCGGCCAGTCGGAAACCCAGGTGTGCGACATGGTGGATATGTTCGTGCTGCTGCTGTCACCGGGCGGCGGCGACGAGTTGCAGGGCATCAAGCGCGGCATTATGGAACTGGCCGATATGGTCATCGTCAACAAGGCGGATGGCGAGTTTCTCAAGGCCGCCGGGCGCGCGGCGGCGGAGCATCAGGCGGCGCTGCATCTGATGCGGCCAAAGACCCTGAACTGGCAGGTGCCGGTCGTGCAAACCTCGGCGCTGACCGGCGCCGGCATGAGCGATGTGTGGGACAGTATCACGGCCTATCGCGAGGCGCTGGGGAAGACAGGCGAGCTGGCCGGACGCCGCGCCGCGCAGGCGCGCGCCTGGATGTGGTCCGAGGTGCATGACGGGCTGCTGGACATGCTGCACGAAGACCCGGCGGCTTCAAGCCTGGCGGCAAAACTGGAAAAGCAGGTGCTGGCCGGAAAGCTTCCCGCCAGCGAGGCCGCGCAACAGATACTGAACGTGTTTCGCGGCAGGGCGTGAGCGAGACTGATATTAAGTCATTCTCAAATCTAAATATCTCACGCAACTTATCACCCCACCCCATCAAGGGGAGGGCTTTCCCTCAGAGCTTCAGCGCTCTCTTCCCCTCCCCCTTGTGGGGAGGGGATAGGGGTGGGGGTTACCTGCTCAGCTAATTTCCAGCCCGCGCATTTCGCCTTCATCGCGCCATTTTTGCAGGATTCTGAAAAAGTCTTCCGAGCTGCCGCCATATTGTCCGTTCTGGCCGCTGCGTTCGCCTGGCTTGCCTTCATTATTGTAATAGCCCGGCGTGCATTCGGCATAAAAGCGCAGTCCCAGTTTCGCCTTGCGGATGATGAGCTGCACCCATTCGTCTTCCGCCTCCTGCGAGGCTTCGACGACCGTGCGGTTGCTGTCCTTCATCTTGCTGACGATGTAGGAAAGATGTTTGGCGTTTTCATCCAGCGCATGCGGGAAGTTGGCGGTGAAGCCGGATTGCATGGTGCCCATGATGAAACAATTGGGGAAACCGCGGCTGTGCATGCCGTGCAGCGTCGCCACGCCCTTGCCCCATTTTTCGCTGAGCGCCTGTCCGCCGCGGCCGATCAGATCATAGCCGGAGCGGCGGGTATAAGCGGTACCCACTTCAAAGCCGGTGGCGAAAATCAGGCAGTCCACCTCATATTCCTTGCCGTCAAACACCACGCCTTTTTCGGTTATCCGGTCGACGCCCTGCCCGCGCGTATCCACCAGCGTCACATTGGGACGGTTGAAGGTCGGCAGATAATCATCATGAAAACAGGGCCGCTTGCAGAACTGACGGTAATAGGGCTTGAGCGCCTCGGCGGTGGCCTTGTCCTTGACGATCTCATCCACGCGCGCGCGGACCTGCTCCATTTTCTGATAGTCGAGCAGTTCGGTAAACGCCATCATCTCGGAGCGGGACGCGCCCGCGCCCTTGCCCGCCTTGACCTTGATCAGCAGGTTACGGATGATTTCGGTCCAGCCGTCATTGACCAGATCCTTCTCGGCATAACCGCCGGTGACCAGAACATTGAAATTTTCCAGACGTTCCTTGTGCCAGCCCGGTTTCAGGCTTTTTACCCATTGCGGATCGGTGGGGCGGTCATTTCGTACGTCTACGGATGATGGCGTGCGCTGAAACACATAAAGATGCTTCGCCGCCGCGCCCAGATGCGGCACGCATTGCACCGCTGTGGCGCCGGTGCCGATAATACCGACGCGCTTGTCTTTCAGGCCCGTCAGATTGCCGGTGGAATCGCCGCCCGTATAGGCATAGTCCCAGCGGCTGGTGTGGAAGGTGTGGCCCTTGTAACTGTCAATGCCGGGAATGCCGGGAAGCTTTGGCCGGTGCAGCGGGCCATTCGACATAACTACAAAGCGCGCCCGCATACGGTCGCCGCGATTGGTCGAAATGATCCAGCGGGATTCTTTCTCGTCCCATTCCATGCCGGTGATTTCGGTTTGCAGGCAGGCATTGTCGTAAAGATCATAATGCCGCGCTATGGCCTGACTGTGCGCCAGAATTTCCGGCGCGTCCGTGTAGCGCATTTTGGGAATATAGTTCAGTTCTTCCAGCAGTGGCAGATAAATATAAGCTTCGACATCGCAGGCGGCGCCGGGATAGCGGTTCCAGTACCAGGTGCCGCCAAAATCGCCGCCCTTTTCGATCATGCGGATGCTTTTGACGCCCGCCTCGCGCAGGCGCGCGCCGGCCAGCAATCCGCCAAAACCGCCGCCAATGACGGCTACCTCCACCTCGTCAAACAACGGCTCGCGGGTGAAGGGCTCCACATAGGGGTCTTCCAGAAAATGGGAAAAATCGCCCTTGGGCTCCTGATATTGCTCATTACCATCGGGGCGGATGCGCTTGTCGCGCTCAGCGCGGTATTTCGCCAGCAGCGCGTCCGGGTCGAATGAAATATCCATCCCCATTTTTTCGGCCAGTTCCCGGCTTGGCATGATGACTTCGTGATCCGCCCGGCTGACGCGGGTGGCGCCCTGTGTTGCTTCACTCATGATATTTCGCTCCTTTTTCCGGGGGGTTGGCCCCGCCAATTTCATATTGTTGACAATATATCAGTTTTTTCATTCCAGGCAAGACTACAATTTTGACGCCAACAGGCGGAACGGCTTGACGGGCGCTGATGCACAGGCTATTCATCGCCCCTGATTTGGGCCCGGTTGCGGGCTTTTTCCATTTGCAAACGCCTTCAAAAATCCAGGGGAATGAACGATGGCCAGACGCTGTGAACTCACCGGCACCGGCGTGCTTACAGGTAATAATGTCAGCCACGCCAATAATAAAACGCGCCGCCGCTATATGCCGAATCTGGTAAATGTGACCCTGACCAGCGACGCCATGGGCCTGGGTGTACGGTTGAAGATCTGCGCCAGCACGCTGCGTTCGGTGGACCATAATGGTGGTCTGGACGCCTATCTGATGAAGGCGGATGCGGCCAATATGTCGCTGCGCGCCCGGCGTCTCAAAAAACAGATCGCGGCCCGCCGCGCCGCTGCCGCAACGGTCTGAGCCGCTACTGCGCCAACTTAAACATCAGCAGAAGATTTTTCTGTAACGGACTAAAATTATTATCTGAAATTACATAGATAATGATTTCGCCGGCATCATTGCGGCGCGCCGAAAGCCCCTCAAAATTATCAATGCCATAGCGCGCGGTAAGATTGATCAGCACCTCGCCGTCCAATAGGGCGTCCGGCTTGATACTGTCCGCCTTGACGCGCCTGATCTGCATGCCGGGGCCGCCTAGCCTGGTATAGCGCCGCTCCAGCACCAGCAGATCGCCGTCCGGCAGGAACTCCATATCCGTCGGCTTGAACTCTCCCTCGCGGCGCAGGCTTATGGCCCGGCTTCCCTCGCCGCTGATCAGCCAGCCGGTATGATTGCCCGCGCTATTGAGCATATGTTCAGCCAACGCGATAAAACTTCCATCGGCGCGCCGCTCAAACGCCTCAAGCCCTTTATTCTCGTCCGTCTTATCCAGACCCGGCGGTGTGCGCATCAGCTCGGCTTTCGATCCCAGGCCCTGCGGGTAAAACCATATGCGATGCCGCCGTTCGAACGAAATATAGGCCGGCCCCTGCAGATCCCCCGGCTGTTGCAAGCTCAGCGATTCCGCATCGATGTTGCTGCCACCCCGGACCGGCTGCCCTTTTTCGTCCAGCAAAGG
>JAHHGO010000068.1 GCA_023252275.1 Alphaproteobacteria bacterium | reverse complement strand
TGCTCGATCGGGACAATTTCCTCGGGCGCATCCTGACCGGTCGGATCGAAAGCGGCACCCTCAACATCAACGACCCGATCCGGGCGATGGACGTCAACGGCAAGGTCGTGGAAGACGGCCGGGTGACCAAGCTGTTCGCCTTCCAGGGACTTGAGCGCGTTCCGGTAGAGAGCGCCACTGGTCGGCCAGCTTGTTCTCATTGCGCGCCGGAATGAAATAGGTCGGCGAGCGTTGCAGCACCGTAATATGCGCACAGTCCTGCGCCATGGCGGGAACGATGGTCGCCGCTGTCGCGCCGGAGCCGATAACGATGACCCGCTTGCCTTTATAGTCCAGATCTTCGGGCCATTGTTGCGGGTGAACGATCCGGCCCCTGAAGTTTTCCATCCCGTCCCATTCGGGGGTATAGCCTTTTTCGTGGCGATAATAGCCCTGACACATCCACAGAAAATTGGTGGTGAAACGCAGCCTTTCGCCGGTATCCCTGCGAATGACCTCCAGCGTCCAGAGATTGTTCTTGTCCGACCAGTTCGCCGAAATGATTTTGTGCTGGTAGCGGATATGTCTGGCCAGATCATTTTCGTCGATGACCTCGCCCATATAGGAAAGAATTTCTTCCGCCGTCGCGATGGGCGCGCCGATCCAGGGCTTGAAACGATAGCCAAAAGTATAAAGATCGCTGTCGGAGCGAATACCGGGATAGCGGTGCGTCAGCCATGTGCCGCCAAAGCTTTTCAACTCTTCCAGGACGGTGAAGCTTTTATCCGGGCATTGCCGGGTCAGATGGTATGCGGTTCCCACCCCGGAAATGCCCGCCCCGACAATGATGACATCAAAGTGGCGGCTGTTTTGTTCCTGACCGGTCGCGGGGCGTGTTTCAGTGATTGTCATGTTTCTGCGGTCCATTGATTGGTAATTGGTCTGTTTCTTGACTATATCGGAATTTAGGCCGCCGCACCGGCGTAAAACTTGATCCGCGTCAAAAATTGGCGGCCTCACCGCCGGCTTTTCGCTGAAGGTTTTAGAGGCTAAAGCCGGTTGATCTCAAACTCTGTGCATATCCACCGCGTCAGGCGCCGCCTGCGGCCTCAATCATTTTGGCGATCTGATTAGTGCGGACGTCAATAGCGTGCCATAGCGCCGTATGACCGGCATAATCCGTCGCATTGACATGCGCGCCAGCGCCAAGCAAAGACCGCACAACCTCGGCGGAACCGGCGCGAACCGCCTTGATCAGGGCTGTTTCGCCCTGCCTGTCCTGATGATTGGGATTGGCTTTGTGCGAAAGCAGCATCCGCACCATGCTGTCATTGCCCAGCTGGGCGGCGGCGATCAGCGGCGAGTGTCCGGTGGATTTTTCGTAAAGATCAGGATTGGCCTGTTTTTCCAGCAGAAAGCGCAGCACCGCAATATTGCCGGACTGGGCCGCAATCAGAAGGGCAGGCGCGCCGCCCGACTTTCTGCTGTTGACGCTTTCGCCCCGCAGAAATGCAGCGCGCGCCTCGGCCACGCCGCCCGACTTCGCGGCTTCAACAAGTGACATATCGAAGGAACTATCCGGAGTATCGCCATTTTCACCAGGTATGGGGTCGCCATAATTGCGTTTTTCAGTTCCTTCATCGTGCATGCTCCGCCTTTGGGCCAGGCTTTGGCCGGGGACCGCGCAGATCAATATGCCGGTTACCAATGCGAACCGGATCAGAGTCCAAATTCCCATTTACAACTCCCTAATTTGTCTTTTTGTTACGCCAGTATATAAGGGATGCATGTCAGTATCCATCATCCGTGTCATTGCTTTTGCTGTAATTGGTCTGGCCGCAGTTGCGGCTGCGGGGCTATGGTGGCGTGCGCCATCCGGCCCGGCGTTTGAAGTGGCCAGCAAGCCCGTCAGGCAGAGCGGGCAGGCATCAATTGGCGGCCCCTTTTCGCTGCTGGATCACACAGGCAGGCGGGTGACGCAAGCGATGCTGGCGGGCCATCTGACCCTGATCTATTTCGGCTATGCTTCCTGCCCCGATGTGTGCCCCATGGAATTACAGAATATCGGCGCAGCACTTGATTTGATTGAAAAGGCTGATCCGGCGGGTTTTGCGGATGTTCAGGCGCTGTTTATTACGATTGATCCGGCCCGCGATACTGTGGCGGCGCTGGCCGATTATACAAGCAATTTCCACCCAAAGCTTGTCAGCCTGACAGGCAGCGCCGGCGAGATTGCCGCGGCCGCCAGGGCCTACAGGATTTATTTCAGCAAGGTTGAGGATAAGCCCGGTTCGCAGTCCTATCTGATGGACCATTCGAACATTATCTATCTGATGGGCCGGAAGGGGGAATTTCTGGCGCATTTCAGCACAGGCACGGGCCCGGAAAAGATGGCCGCCAAACTGCGCGAATTTCAGTAGAGTGGTGGGTTTCAGGCCAGAATATCGAGCAAGGTTCCGTTAAGCTCGTCCGCCGTGCGCAGAACCTTAACCGACGCCTTATAGTCATATTTGATGGTGATCAGATCGGTCAATTCCCTGGCCAGATCAACCTCAGGCTGCTTATCGGTGGAACGCAGCTTTTCCTGACGGCTGAGCCGCACGACCGGGCCCACAGCGGTCGAAATCTGCTCGGCGGTCAGGGGGTTATAGCCCTGGGTATTGGCGTTGTCGATATTCTCCGCTTTGGCCGCGAAACGCGCCTCGGCGGCCCGAAGACCGGCAACTGCGATATTTGACACATTGCTCATGCAGGATAGATGGCCATCCGGCCCGGTCCGGCCAAGTTTATGCATCACATTTTGGCCGATTGCGCCGCCACCCGCCGATAGACCGAAACCAGATAAAAACTCAAAAACATGGTTAAGAAAAGTTCCTGCAATTCGCTGGCCCTTATATCGAATGGAAAGGGCGGCGTTACGCCCATATAAAAGGACAGATATTCGGGCAGGCGCACACTGCCCACCAGCAGCCCGGACATCATGCAGATGCGCGGCGGAATGACCCAGTAGCGCCAGTCTTCCGGGCCGCCGGTTTTCAGCAGCCCGATCATGATCAGCAGGGGCGCAAAAAAGCCCCCGGTCAGCGCCCATACCCACAGCAGGATGCGGGGTTTCTGGTCCAGCCAACTGCTCATATTATGCAGATTGGTTTCATTCTGATCGTTCAGTGAACTGATGGTTTCCGGGGTTTGCCAGTTGAAAAAATGCTGGCCCCAGCTGATTTCCTCACCGGCGAAATACAATGCGCCGATGGCGTGCAGCAAAAACCACAGGCTGATCCAGCTTTGGGGAAATGCCTTGCGGTAACGCAGTGACGCGATGCCGCAATAAATTGCCGGCAGCAGCAATAGCGGGCCGAGATTTTCAATTATCCCCCGCTCGCCCTCCATCCAGTTCAGATAGAAGTCCAGATCCACATACCGCGCCAGATAGAAGGCGGATAGGATCAGTGGCGGGGCGATCAGCCCCAGCCATTCCGGCAGGTAATTCCGCTCCGTGTCGGACTGCATAATTGCTCTCCCAGGCCATCTCCCGATACCGGGATAAGAATTCGTTTATTCATTGGGTTTACGCTGATAAAGACCGCGCCCGCCGCCGTCAACCGCGCAGCGTTTTTCCGGAATTTTGGACATGTTTGCAAATCGTCTTTTCAGGTCATGGCTGGCAGCCCTTTTGCTGGGCGCGCCGGCCAGCACGATCGCGCCGGTTACGGCGCATGCGTCAGAGGTGGCGGCGCCCGAAGAGGGCGCGGAAGCCGAACCGGGCGCAGAAGCCGGGGAAGAAGTGCTTCCTGTCGCGCCGGATTATATGCCGATGCCGGTTCTGAATATTCCAGTGCTGCGGCAAAACAGGGTGGCGGGGCGGCTGATGATCGAAATGGTTCTGGATGTTGCAAGCGATGAAACCATGCGCGGCATCCATGAAAATCGCTCCCGCCTGATGGCCGGTTACACCGAAACTCTGGGTGCATGGGCCGCAAAATTTCAGGAAGCGCGCGGCCCCGCTCAGGTGATTGCGATCAAGAACCAGCTTCAGAATGTGACAAACACGGTGCTGGCGCGCGATGACGCAATCGTGCTGTTGCAAAGCGCCATGATGACGCGCTGATAAAACGCATCACAAGGCCCGGAAATTCACCCTGAAGCGCGCGCCAAGAATATTGCCCCGCGCATCGCGCCGGTTTTCCGCGCTCAGGCTGCCGCCATAGGCTTCTGTAATCTGCCGTGAAATGCTTAGCCCCAGCCCGGAATGGCGGCCAAACGCCTCGCCATGCGGACGCTCGGTGTAAAAACGCTCGAAGATGGTTTCGAGATTTTCCTCCGGGATGCCTGGCCCTTCATCATCAATGGTGACCTGCGCCTGGCGGCCGGATCGCGCCAGCCCAACCGTGATGACGCCGCCGGGCGGGCTGAACGAGACGGCATTTTCCAGCAGGTTGCGGATCACCTGCCCAATGCGTCCTTCCCCGCCCAGTACGAAAAAGTTTACACGCGGCGGAAGCTCCAGAATAATTTTCGGCATGTCCTCACGGGTTTCGACAAATATCTCGATCAGCGCCCCCAGCAGGCTGGCCAGCTCCACCGGCTCCACCGGAGCGCGGGAAAGCTGCGCATCCAGCCGCGAGGCCTGCGAAATATCGCTGATCAGGCGGTCCATGCGCCGCACATCGTCCTGCAAGATGCCGAGCAATTTGTCGCGGGTTTCCTGATCCTTTGCGCGTGGAATGCTTTCAACCGCGCTGCTGATCGAGCTCAGCGGGTTTTTGATTTCATGCGCCACATCGGCGGCAAAATGTTCATTGGCGTCAATGCGGTCATAAAGCCCCGCTGTCATGTCCGCCAGCGCGATGGACAGATCGCCGATTTCATCATTGCGGCGGCTGAAATCCGGAATGCTGGATCGCCCGCCCTTGCGATTGCGCACATTTTCTGCGGCTTCGGCTAGCTGGCGGATCGGCCGCACAATGGTTCCGGCCATGATCACGGATATGAGAACGCCAATACCCAGCGCCACCAGAAACACTTCGAGAATGCTGCGCCGCTCGGCGCGCACAATCTCATCTATGTCACCCGCCTCGGTAGTCAGCATCAGGCTGCCCAGAACCATACGGAAGCGCTGCACGGGAACGGCGACGCTCAGTATCGGCTCGCCCCTGCTGTTTTCCCGCACCGTATTGGCGGGCTGCCCCTGAAGAGAAAGTATGACTTCAATAAATTCGGTGCCGCGCACATCCTCGATCTCGCGATAGATCGGGCGGCGCAACGCCGTTATTTTCCTGTTCAGAGCGGTATAAAAATTCTCCATGGTTTCGGCCATGCGTTGCAGCAGACTGGGCGCCTCCAGCGGAAAACTGCGCACGGGCTCGGGCAATATGCGCTGCCGGCTGTCGACAATCAGCATGCCATCAGCCCGAAACAGCCGTGCGCGGGTCTGTGTCGGCAGGACAAGACGGTTCAGTATCTGTGTCGCAAGCGCGGGATTGATGCGGTTCACCTCCAGCCCGCGCGCCGAGGTAAACGCAATCGCGCTGGCGATGATTTCTGCCTGGATGGTAAGCGAATCGATGCGGGTTTCGATCAGGCCGCTGCGAAACTGGTTAAGATACAGCGCCCCGCCCGTCAGAAGCCCCAGCCCGACAACATTGACGATCAGTATTTGCCGGGTAAGCGATGAAAACGGCCTTCGCCGGCGTATCCTGCCAGAGGCGGCCTGCCCGCGCGATTCCCTGCGCAGGCCAAGGCGTAAGCGCAGATTTTTAATGTCGAAGGGAATTTTCAGGTGCGGGGTCCGGTTTCATTATAACGATAACCTACACCATATAGCGTTTCGATCGCCTGAAAGGAATCATCCACGAGTTTGAATTTTTTACGCAGCCGCTTGATATGGCTGTCTATGGTCCGGTCATCGACATAGACCTGATCGTCATAGGCGACATCCATCAACTGATCGCGGGATTTGACATGGCCCGGGCGCTGCGCCAGCGCCTGCAACAGCAGAAACTCTGTCACGGTCAGCGTCACGTCTTCACCGTTCCAGGTGCATATATGGCGTTGCGGGTCCAGCACCAGCTTGCCGCGGACCATGGGTTTGGAATTTTCCTCGGGTGGCTCGCCGCTTCCGGCATTGGCGTCGGCGCGGCGCAGCACCGCGCGAATGCGCTCAATCAGCAGCCGCTGCGAAAAGGGTTTGCGGATATAATCATCGGCGCCCATTTTCAGCCCCAGAACCTCGTCCAATTCGTCATCTTTCGAGGTCAGGAAAATAACCGGGAAGGTTCCCCTCTGGCGCAGACGGCGCAGCAGTTCCATGCCGTCCATGCGCGGCATTTTAATGTCCAGCACTGCCATATCCGGCGGATTGGCGTCCAGCGCCGTCAGGGCGGTGGCGCCATCAGTATAGGTCCGGACGTCAAACCCCTCGGCTTCCAGCGCAATGGTCACCGATGTAAGAATATTCCTGTCATCATCGACAAGCGCGATCATAGGCATGGACATGGCCCCAATTGTTGTCACTCCAGCTACGTTTGGCTGTAACTGAGCCGGAATTGTGGCGAAATATAGCTGATTTCGTGTGCATAGCCTATATAGGGTGAATGCGAAGCGAAACCAGCCCCGAACCGGCCCCGATTGCCGCCCATGCGCGCGCGCTGATGCGTGGTGCGCGCACCGCCGTTCTCGGCACGCTTATGGCGGATGGCGGCGCGCCCTATGGCAGTCTGGTATTGAGCGCCACCTGCCCGGACGCCACCCCGTTACTACTATTGTCCGGACTGGCGGCGCATACCAGAAATCTGACCGCCGATGCGCGGGCTTCGCTTCTGTATGACGCCACAGCCGGGCTTGATGATCCGCTGACGGGCGCCCGGCTCAGCCTGGTCGGGATGATAGCTCCCGTTCCGCCCGATGCCGTGCCGGCTTGCCAGGCGCGGTTTCTGGCCCGTTTCCCGGCTTCCGGGGCCTATGCTGGCTTTGCCGATTTCGGATTTTATTTTTTCAGGCCAGACCGGGCGCATCTGGTTGCGGGATTTGGCCAGATTCATTGGCTGGAAGGCGAAGATATCCTGCTGCCGCCAACGCAATATGCGGAACTGGCCGCCGCCGAGGCGGGTATTCTGGCGCATATGAATCAGGATCATGCGGACAGCATTTCGCTCTATGCCGAGCGCCTGTTGGGGCTCGCTCCCGGCCCCTGGCGCATGGCCGGATGCGATTCGGAAGGGTGCGATCTGGAACTGGCCGGAAAAATCGCCCGGCTGCCATTTGCAAACCAGATCATCAGCCCGGATCAGGCACGGCGGGAACTGGTTGGGCTAAGCCATCTGGCGCGGTCTAAAAGTTGATTTTAATCAATTACTTATAACAATCTTCAGGTTTTATCCGGACTTATTTGAAAGCCTGTGACGGCGGCTACAGCCAAGAAATCATAAATCCAGCAAGAATAGACGCCATACCGGTAATCTTTCTTGCAGCGGACCGGCCGGACGATTATTTTAAACGATACCTTGCATTAACCTTAGTCTGAAAAAATAAAGGGCCGGTAAATTAATTCAGATCAGATTTACCGGATCGGCCACCTGTATTTCTTTAGTTTGTTAACATTAGTGTGATCGACCGTGGCGGATAGAACGACTGCGGCGTTAGGGAGAGAATAGTGAAACATTCAGGACGCCATGTCAGCAAGTCAGGCCTGGAAAAACAGGGTATCGCCAATGCCCGGCACGTTCACTGGAACGATTGCGCCGCCACGCTTTATCAGATGGCGATCGAGCGAAATGAGGGGCTGGTCGCCGAGGGCGGGCCTTTTGTGGTGCGCACCGGCACACATACGGGCCGTTCGGCGCAGGATAAATTTACCGTGCGCGATGCGACGACGGAAAAAAATATCTGGTGGGAAAATAACAAGGCGATGACGCCGGAACATTTTGCCACCCTGCACAAGGACATGCTGGCCTATACCGAAGGCAAGGAATTGTGGGTGCAGGATCTGTATGGCGGCGCGGATCCGAAATCCCGGCTGAATGTCCGCATCATTACGCAGCATGCCTGGCATTCGCTGTTCATCCGGCATTTGCTGGTCGAACCGGGGCTGAAGGAACTGGCTGACTATGTTCCCGAATTCACCATCCTGCATCTGCCGGATTTCGAGGCCGATCCGGCGCGTCATGGCGGGCGCTGTGAAACCCAGATCGCGTTGAATTTTGCGGCCCGTCTGGTTCTGATCGCGGGAACCAGCTATGCCGGTGAAATCAAGAAATCGGTCTTCACCATTCTGAATTATCTGCTGCCCGAACGCGGCATCATGCCGATGCATTGTTCCGCCAATGTCGGCGCGGATGGCGGTTCGGCAATCTTCTTTGGCCTGTCGGGCACCGGCAAAACCACGCTTTCCGCCGACGCCAGCCGTACGCTGATCGGTGATGACGAGCATGGCTGGGCGGATGACGCGGTGTTTAATTTTGAGGGCGGCTGCTACGCCAAGATGATCAATCTGTCGCCGGAGGCGGAACCGGAAATCTTTGCCACCACCCGCATGTTCGGGACGGTTCTGGAAAATGTCGTGATTGATCCGGTGACGCGCAAGCTGGATTTGGATGACGCCAGCTATGCCGAAAATTCGCGCGGCGCCTATCCGATTTCCTATATTCCCAACGCCAGCCCGACAGGCGTTGCCAAGGGCAGCCCGAAAAACATCATCATGCTGACCGCCGATGCGTTTGGCATCCTTCCTCCAATCGCCAAGCTTACCCCCAGCCAGGCCATGTACCATTTCCTTTCCGGTTACACGGCGCGCGTGGCGGGTACGGAAAAAGGCGTGACCGAACCCTCGGCCACCTTCTCGACCTGTTTTGGCGGGCCGTTCATGCCGCGCCATCCCAGCGAATATGGCAATCTGCTGCGCGACAAGATCGCCGCCAAGCATGTTGATTGCTGGCTGGTCAATACCGGCTGGACCGGCGGAGCCTATGGCGTCGGCAAACGCATGCCTATCCGCGAAACCCGCGCCTTGCTGGCGGCGGCGCTGGATGGATCGCTGGCTAAAACCAGCATGCGGCTTGATCCCAGTTTCGGATTTCAGGTGCCGGTGTCCGTGCCGGGCGTCGATAAATCCATTCTGGATCCGCGCAGCACCTGGAGCGACAAGGCGGCCTATGACGCGCAGGCGAAAAAGCTGGTTGGCATGTTCATCAAGAATTTCGAAAAATTCGTGGAACATGTCGGCGAAGATGTCCGCGCTGCGGCGCCCAACGCGGCCTAGAGCAATGAGTGAGAGCCAGCCGGCTTTCACTCATCAGGTAAAATCTCTGGTGATTAGCTGTTCTGGCGCACGGCAATGGGCATGTCCGCTACTCGATTTCCTCAGTTGGATACAGGCCCCACAGATTATCGCGGCGCATCCATCCCTCGCCTTTTTCAAAGCGGATGGCGCACCATTCGGCCTTGCAATGGCTGATTTCACCTATGGCGCCGCTCTCGGCCATCATGACGGGCTTGCCCGGTTCGGCCTTGGCAAGCACAGGGATTAGCTCGCCGGTTTTTCCCGGGGCGATCACCATCCCCATACGCTTGCCGCTCAGCATGGTTTTGTGCACCCAGCCCGCGCCGCCGGAGCGTTCGCGGATTTTGCGCCAATGTTCAAATTCGTCAATTATTTCCACCGGCAGATGGCGGCGTTGCAGGACCCAGGCAATGGGATATTGCCGGCCCGGCCCCATGCGCAGATTGACCCGCGACGCGGTGATGCTGACAAAGCGCGGGATCGGCAGTCCGGATGCGCCTATCTCATTCTGTACGGGGCCAGATTCTGGCGGCGCGGCTGTTGGCTGCGCCTGGACAGGCAAAATAGCCGCCAAAAGGACCAATGCCGCCCCGAAACAGGCCGACACTGCAAGACGCATCCAGATCATCAAAGAACCGTTCGTTTGAGCAGGTACAACAGCGTGGAATTGCTTATTGCCTGCAAGACGCCGGATGGTCAATGCGCCAGTTTGTCTCGGCGGCATAGTTCTGTTAGAAAGTCAGGCTAAATATGAATGCGCCCGGCGGATAGAGCAGCCTGTGATTAGCCTGAATCACTTTGTGTTCAGGCTAATCACATAAAGCTGCTCTAACACATTAATTATTAGAGCAATTTTACTTTATTAGATAAAACCAAGTGGTTTTATCTAATCGCGTATTGCTCTATCAGCAGGTATTAACAAATGACCACAAAACCCCTTGTCATCGTAACACGCAAACTGCCCGACGCGGTTGAGACGCGCATGCGCGAATTATTCGACGCGCGGCTTAACCTGGACGACAAGCCCATGACGCCGGCGGAACTGGTCGAGGCGATGAAGATGGCGGACGTGCTGGTGCCGACCCTGACCGACCGGCTTGATAGCCGTATCCTGGCCCAGGCGGGCGAAAAACTGAAACTGATCGCCAATTTCGGCACCGGGGTGGACCATATAGATGTGGAATCCGCGCGCTCGCGCGGCATTCTGGTCACCAACACCCCCGGCGTGCTGACCGAAGACACCGCCGATATGACCATGGCGCTGATTCTGTCCGTGCCACGGCGTATTACTGAAGGCCTGGATCTGCTGCGTTCCGGCGAATGGGGCGGCTGGGCGCCCACCGGGCTGCTGGGGCGGCGCATCTATGGCAAACGGCTTGGCATTATCGGCATGGGGCGTATCGGCCAGGCGGTGGCGAAACGCGCCCGCGCCTTCGGCCTGCAAATCCATTATCACAACCGGCACAGGGTCAATCCCGCCATCGAAGAAGCATTGGAGGCGACCTATTGGGAAAGCCTGGATCAGATGCTGGCCCGCATGGATATTATTTCCGTGAACTGCCCGCATACGCCGGCCACATTCCATCTGCTGTCTGCGCGCCGCCTGCAATTGCTGCAACCGCATGTCTATATCGTCAACACGGCGCGCGGCGAAATCATTGATGAAAACGCGCTGACGCGGATGCTGACCAGCGGCAAGATTGCGGGCGCGGGACTGGACGTGTTCGAAAATGAACCGGCGGTGAACCCCAAACTGCTCAATCTGAAAAATGTGCTGCTATTGCCGCATATGGGATCGGCCACCATGGAAGGCCGGGTCGATATGGGCGAAAAGGTCATCATCAACATCAAGACCTTTGCCGATGGCCATGCGCCGCCCGACCGGGTGATCCCCAGTATGCTGTAAAATTCTGCGTTCCCGTTCTCTCCAGGAATGAGGAGTGAGACAGCATCCCGCTCTAACTGCCCGGGGCGTATTCGCTCTCGACAAGTGACGTGATGGCGGGTTGTGGTCCGCACAGGCGGCACTGCGGATCGCGCCGCACCCGGATTTTGCGGAAGGTTGTGTCCAGCGCGTCATAGATCAGCAGATGCCCGGTCATGCTCGTTCCGATGCCGAGCAATTCCTTCACCACCTCGATGCCCTGCAGGGTTCCCATCACGCCGGCGACCAGGCCCAGCGTGCCAACCTCGGCGCAATTGGGCATGCTGCCCTCCGGCGGGGGTTCGGGAAAGATGCAGCGGTAGCAGGGATTTTCGCCCTCATGCGCGCGATATGTCGATAGCTGCCCTTCAAAACGGCCAAGGGCGGCGGCGACCAGCGGCTTCCGCATCAGATAGCAGGCATCGTTGAGCAGGAATTTGGTGGCGAAATTATCGCAGCCATCCGCCACCAGATCATAATCGCCAATCAGTTCACGGACATTTTCGATATTCAGCCGAACGGGATGGCGCACCGCTTTCACATCGGGATTGATGGCCGCGATGCTTTCAGCCGCGCTGTCGGTTTTGGGCCTGCCAATATCGCTGGTTTTGTGGGCGATCTGGCGTTGCAGATTGGAAAGCGACACCACATCGTTATCGGCAATGCCGATCGTGCCGACGCCCGCCGCCGCCAGATACAGCGCCAGCGGCGAGCCAAGGCCGCCCGCGCCGACCAGCAGAACCTTTGAAGCCAGCAATCTGGCCTGTCCCGCGCCGCCTATTTCCGGCAGCATGATGTGGCGGGCATAGCGCTCGATCTGTTCGCCGCTGAGGGTCACAATCCCTCGAACAGCGCAGTCGACAGATAGCGTTCCGCAAAGGATGGAATGATCACGACGATGGTTTTGCCTTTCATGTCGGGCCGCGCGCCCACTTCCAGAGCCGCCGCCACCGCTGCGCCCGATGAAATGCCGCCGGGAATGCCTTCGCGGCGGGCCAGTTTGCGGGCCATCTCGAAGGCGTTTTCATTGCCGATGGTGATCACTTCATCCACTAGCGAACGATCCAGATTATCAGGAATGAACCCGGCGCCGATGCCCTGAATTTTATGCGGCCCGGCCTGCCCGCCGGACAGCACCGGGCTGTCTTCGGGTTCCACCGCGATCATTTTCATGCCGGGTTTGCGCGCCTTTAATACAGAGCCGACGCCGGTAAAGGTGCCGCCGGTGCCGACACCCGAAATCACCGCATCGACCCTGCCTTCGGTGTCGTTCCAGATTTCTTCGGCGGTGGTGCGGCGGTGAATTTCGGGATTGGCGGGATTTTCAAATTGCTGCGCCATTACGGATCCCGGATGCGCGGCCAGCAATTCCTCGGCGCGGGCAATTGCGCCGCGCATGCCCTTTGCGGCCGGGGTTAGTTGCAGTTCCGCGCCCAGCAGCGCAAACATTTTGCGCCGCTCGATCGACATGCTGTCCGGCATCACCAGAATTAATTTATATCCCTTGGCGGCGCACACGAAGGCCAGCGCAATGCCGGTATTGCCCGATGTGGGTTCAATAATCACGGTGTCAGACTTTAATTTCCCGCGTGCTTCCATATCTTCGATCATGGCGACGCCGATACGGTCTTTCACGCTGGCCAGCGGATTGAAAAATTCCAGCTTCAGCAGAATGCTGGCGTCAACGCCCGCCTCCTGCGGCAGCCGCTGCAACCGCACCAGCGGCGTATCGCCAATGGTTTCGGTAATACTGTTATAGATACGCCCGCGGCCTGGAATTTTTTTTGTGCTCATGATTTTGTTCCCTGTTTTGCCGCCATCAAATATTGAAGTCGGCCAGTTTGCGCGTTTCAGGCGTGACCGCGGCGGCATCGGCGCGCTTGCATAGATCTTCCACGGTGATGCTGTCGAAGCGGCGCATCATTTCGGCCTGCATCTCCTCCCATAGGGGGTTGATAACGGTGCGGCCCAATGCGGATACGGTTTCGTTTTTGCCGTCCTCGGAATCATCGGAATCGCCAATCACGCGGATGATTTCGCCGACGCTGATGCGGCGGCGTTCGCGCGCCAGCGTATAGCCGCCGCGCGGGCCGCGCACACCCTTCAGGATATTGGAATGCACCAGTTGCTGCATGACCTGTTCCAGATAGCGTTGCGGTATGCCCTGACGTTGCGTGATTTCGCGCGCCTGCACAGGTTCCGGCCTTGCATTATAGGCGATGTCCACCACCGCCTCCAGCGCGTAACGCATTTTTCGTGTCAGCCGCAGCATGTGATCATAACCCTTATACGCCGGTAGAACCGAAACCGCCCGCGCCGCGTCCGGTTTCGGACAGGCTGGCGGCTTCAACCGGCTGCGCCTGCGTGACCGCGGCAATAACCATCTGCGCGATGCGGTCGCCGCGCGCGATAATGAAGGGCGATCTGCCGGTGTTAAGCAGAATAACCCCGATCTCGCCGCGATAATCACTATCAATCGTGCCGGGCGAATTCAGCACCGTTACGCCATTTTTCAACGCAAGGCCGGAACGTGGACGCACCTGCGCCTCATAGCCCGGCGGCAGCGCCATGGCGAGACCTGTCGGAACCAGCGCCCGTTCTCCCGGCGGCAGAGTAAGCGGATTATCCGCCGCCACCGCCGCCAGCAAATCCAGCCCGGCGGCGCCCGGCGTCGCATAGCCAGGCAGCGGCAGGTCTGGATTATGCGGCAGGCGCTGAAACATAATTGACAGCATGATGCGTATCAGCCCTTTGAAAAATGTTCGGCAATGCGCTGGGCCAGGCGGGCGGCGACTTCGGTTTTGCTCATTGGCGGCCAGTTCTCAATCCCGTCTGCGCTCAACAGATGCACCGTATTGAAATCGCCGCCCATGATGCCGGTTTCCGGCGACACGTCATTGGCGACGATCCAGTCGCAGCCCTTGCGCGTGCGTTTTTCCCTGGCATGCGCGATCACATCATTGGTTTCGGCGGCAAAGCCGATCACCAGCCGCGGCCGCCCGGCTTTTTTGGCGCTGAGCGTATGCAGAATATCCGGGTTTTCGGTCAGCGCCAGTTTGGGCGCGCCACCATCGCTGCGCTTTTTGATCTTACGCCCTGATTGGGTTTCGACCCGCCAGTCGGCG
>JAHHGO010000067.1 GCA_023252275.1 Alphaproteobacteria bacterium | reverse complement strand
AAAAGGCTGAGGCCATGCCTGCGCAGAGCGAAGCGGAGGCCCGGGAGGCTGCGGCCGATGCTGCCGTTATGGAAGCGCCTGAAATTGCCGAGGCCCCTGCCGAACCCGTGGCCAAAACCGATATTGGCCGCAAGCGTGAAGAAATCAAACCGGCTGTTCTTGTTCCGGAAGAAGAGGACGAGGAAGAAAACGCCAAGGGCGCGCGCGGCAAGGGCAAGACGGCGCTGCCAAAGGCCCCTGCCCGAACCCGCGATGAACCGCGCCGCCGCGCCGGACGGTTGACGATTCAGGCAGCGCTCGATGATGATCTTGGCGAACGGCAACGCTCGCTGGCCTCGATCCGCCGCGCCCGCGAACGCGAACGCTTTGCCGCGAAAACCGGCGCCCGTGAACATAAGATTATTCGCGATGTCGTGATCCCGGAAGCCATTTCCGTGCAGGATCTCGCCAACCGCATGGCGGTGCGTGGCAATGAAGTGCTGCGCGCGTTGCGCGCCATGGGCGAAACCGCCAATATGGATACTGTTCTGGAACCCGCAACCGCCCAGCTTGTGGTGGAGGAAATGGGGCATGTCGCAATGCTGGTGGCTGAATCCGATGTTGAAATCGGCCTCGATGCGCATGTGGATGATGAGGGCGATCTGCAAACGCGGCCGCCCGTTGTCACCGTCATGGGCCATGTCGATCACGGCAAGACATCACTGCTGGACGCGCTGCGTAAAACCAATGTTGTCTCGGGCGAAAAAGGCGGCATCACCCAGCATATCGGCGCCTATCAGGTCGTCATTCCGGGCGGGCAGAAGATTACCTTTATCGATACGCCCGGTCATGAAGCCTTTACCGCCATGCGCGCACGCGGCGCCAGCGCGACGGACATTGTGGTGCTGGTCGTGGCAGCCGATGACGGCGTCATGCCGCAAACAGTTGAGGCCATACATCACGCCAAGGCCGCCAATGTGCCAGTGATCGTCGCCGTCAACAAGATGGACAAGCATGACGCCAATCCGGACCGGGTGCGCCAGGAATTGCTGTCCTATGAAATTTTCACCGAGCAATTGGGCGGCGAGGTGCTGTCCATCGAAGTGTCCGCGCTGAAGGGAACCAATCTCGACAAGCTGCTGGAAGCGATTGTACTGCAGGCGGAGCTGCTGGATCTTAAAGCCAATCCCTCCCGCAATGCCTATGGGGTTATCATTGAGGCGCGGCTCGACAAGGGCCGTGGCCCGGTTGCAACCGTGCTGGTCAAGGGCGGCACGCTGCGGCGCGGCGACATTCTGGTGGCGGGCGCGGAAATGGGGCGCGTTCGCGCGCTGTCCGATGAAAATGGTCAACCCCTGCAAGAGGCCGGACCGTCCACGCCTGTCGAGGTTCTGGGCTTGCAGAGCGTTCCCAATGCGGGCGACGATGTCATTGTGGTCGACAGCGAAAGCCGCGCGCGCGAAGTTTCCGAATTCCGCCAGCGCCGGCAGACGCAATTGCGCACCTCGGTTACGCCCAGCGCCTCGCTTGAGGATGCTTTTGCGCAATTGAAACGCGCCGCCATCAAGGAATTGCCGATCGTTCTGAAAGGCGATGTGCAGGGCTCGGTCGAAGCTATACAGGTATCGCTCGATAAACTTTCGAACGACGAAGTGCGTGTGCGGCTGCTGCATGCGGCGGTGGGCGGCATCACGGAATCCGATGTCAGCCTGGCCGCGGCGTCGCATGCGCCTGTATTCGGCTTTAACGTACGCGCGAATAATCAGGCCAAAGAGCTGGCTGAATCCTCGCGCGTTGAAATCCGCTATTACAACATCATCTATGATCTGATCGATGATGTGCGTAATGTGCTGTCCGGCATGCTGGTTCCGGAACGCCGCGAAACCATGCTGGGCAATGCCAGGGTTCTGGATGTCTTCAAGGTCTCGAAAATGGGCAAGGCGGCGGGCGGCCTGGTCACCGAAGGCGTGGTGCGCCGCGGTGCGGGCGTGCGCGTCATTCGCGACAATGTCGTCATTCACGATGGTTCGCTGTCCAGCCTGCGCCGCTTCAAGGACGAAGTGAAAGAGGTTCATGCCGGCACGGAATGCGGCATGGCGTTTGAAAACTTCCAGGACCTGCGCGCCGGTGACATCATCGAATGTTTTGAGGTCGAGCATATCGCCCGTACGCTTTAACCGTACGTTCCCTCTTCTCAATAATCGGGGCAATCATGTCTGCATCACGCGGTAGCGGCCGTCAATCAGGGCGCCCTCCGGTACGAGAGCGCTCACAACGCCAATTGCGCGTGGGCGAAGAAATCCGCCACAGGCTGTCGGAAATTCTGATGCGCGAGGATGTGCGCGATCCGGATCTGCAAGGTCATTCCATCACGGTGACGCAGGTGCAGATCAGCCCCGACATGAAACAGGCGCTGGTCTATGCGCGGCCGCTGGCGGGCGATGCGGCCGTCTCCAAAAAAGTCATTGCCGCGCTGAACCGTTCCGCAGGCTTTCTGCGCGGGCGGCTGGGCCGGGAATTAACCATCCGGCACACGCCGGAACTGCGCTTCGCCTTTGATGAGAGTTTCGACAAGGCCGATGAACTTGACCGTCTGTTGCGCTCGCCGCCGGTCGCCAGGGATTTACAGAAATAATGGGCAGATGGGGTAAAAAGGGCAATCCGGTGAATGGCTGGGTGTGCCTGGACAAGCCGGTTGGCGTCACTTCAACCCAAATGGTCGGCAAGGTGCGCTATGCCTTTAACGCCCAGAAGGCGGGCCATGCCGGCACCCTAGACCCGCTGGCCAGTGGCATCTTGGCGATTGCGCTGGGAGAAGCGACAAAAACCATTCCCTATGCCGTGGATACGCAGAAAACCTACCGCTTCACGATACGCTGGGGCGAACAGACCAGCACCGATGACGCCGAAGGCCATATGATCGCCAGCAGCGATGTCCGCCCCGAAAAAGCGGCCATCGAGGCCGCATTGCCGGAATTTACCGGCGAAATTTCCCAATTGCCGCCACGTTTTTCGGCCATCAAGCTGGCGGGCGCCAGGGCCTATGATCTGGCGCGCAATGGCGAGGAGTTCGAGCTCAGCCCCCGGCCCGTGCAGGTCCACAGCCTGCGCCTGCTGGAGGTGCTGGACCCCGAAAATGCGGTTTTTGAGCTGATTTGCGGCAAAGGCACCTATGTCCGGGCGCTGGCCCGCGATCTGGGCCTGCGGCTGGGAAGCGTGGCCCATGCCCGCGATATTCGCCGGTTACAGGTCGGGCCTTTCAATGAAAGCAATGCGATTTCGCTGGATAGTCTGGAGCAATTGGTTCATAACCCCACCCTATCGGAGTATTTGCTGCCGGTTGAGACCCCGCTGGACGACATCCCGGCGATGGCCATTACCGGAAGTGATGCAACCCGCCTGAAACGCGGGCAAACGATTCTGGCGCGTACCGGCCAGGTTGAACCCTCTGACGTCCTCTTTTGCGCCAGGATCCACGGCAAGGCCGTGGCGCTTGGCTTTATTGAGGCCGGGGAGTTCAGAGCGGTGCGTATTTTCAACATTCCAACAGGAGTTATAAAATCCGATGTCGATTACACCTGAGCGCAAACAAGCGCTGATGGGCGAGTATGCCCGCAAGCCCGGTGATACCGGATCCCCCGATGTGCAGGTCGCGTTGTTGACTGAACGGATCAACAATCTGACCGGGCATTTCAAGGAACACACCCACGATAATCATTCGCGCCGCGGTCTGATCAAGATGGTCAATCTGCGCCGCAAACTGCTTGATTATGTCAAACGTGAAGATCAGCCGCGCTATGCCGAGCTGATCCAGCGGCTGGGACTGCGCCGCTAATCCGGATTGGCGGCTACGTTCCGGCCAAGGGGCCGGAACGTCATATAGATGATAAGGAAAAAAGAAGAATGTTTGAAATCCATCGCGAAGAAATCATGTGGGGCGGCCGCAAGCTGAGTTTCGAAACCGGCCGCATCGCCCGCCAGGCGGATGGCGCAGTGCTGGTGCAATATGGCGAAAGCAGTGTTCTGGCCACGGTAGTGGCCGCGCGCCAGCCGCGCGCCGGCATCGATTTCTTTCCGCTGACCTGTGATTATGTTGAGCGCACCTATGCGGCGGGTAAAATTCCCGGCGGGTTTTTCAAACGCGAAGGACGCCCGACCGAAAAGGAAACCCTGACCTCGCGCCTCATTGACCGGCCGATCCGTCCGCTGTTCGTCGATGGCTTCCGCAACGAGACGCAGGTTATCTGCACCGTATTGAGCCACGATATGGAAAATGATCCGGACATTGTGGCGCTGATTGCCGCATCGGCCGCGCTGACAATTTCCGGCATTCCCTTCATGGGGCCGATCGGCGGCTGCCGGGTTGGCTACAAGAACGGGCAATATGTTCTGAACCCGCTGATCGATGACATCAAGGAAGGCCAGCTTGATCTGGTCGTTGCCGGCACGCATGACGCGGTGCTGATGGTGGAATCCGAGGCCAGGGAACTTTCAGAAGAAGTGATGCTGGGCGCGGTAATGTTCGGCCACCGTGAAATGCAGGCGGTCATCCACGCCATTATCGATCTGGCCGAAAAGGCCGCCAAGGCGCCCTGGGATCTGGCCGAGGCGTCACATAATGAAACGCTTGGCCACAAGGTGCGCGAGCTTGGCGAAAACATGCTGCGCAACGCCTATGCCGAAGTCAGCAAGCTGTTGCGCCAGGATAAGGTCGCATCGGTGAAAAAGGTGGTGATGGCCGGACTGGAAGAAGTTGGGCTGCATCTGGAAACAGGCGCCGGCGAACAGTTCAAGAAGCTCGAAAAAGATGTAGTGCGGGGAAATATTCTCGACACCAAAAAGCGCATTGACGGCCGCGGCCTGGCGGATGTGCGCCCGATTGTGGCCGAAGTGGGCGTGTTGCCGCGCACGCATGGCGCGGCGCTGTTCACACGCGGCGAAACCCAGGCGCTGGTCATCACCACGCTCGGCACCGGCGAAGACGAGCAATGGGTTGACGCGCTGCATGGTTCGTACAAGGAGCGTTTCCTGCTGCATTATAATTTCCCTCCCTATTCGGTGGGCGAAACCGGCCGCTTCGGATTCACCGGGCGGCGCGAAGTGGGCCACGGCAAACTGGCCTGGCGCGCGATACGCGCGGTTCTGCCGCTGTATGAAAATTTCCCGTATACGATCCGCGTCGTGTCGGAGATCACCGAATCCAATGGCTCATCCTCGATGGCCAGCGTATGCGGCGCATCCCTGTCGCTGATGGATGCGGGTGTGCCGATTACGCGCCCCGTCGCGGGCATCGCCATGGGCCTGATCAAGGAAGGCGATCGCTTCGCCGTTCTGTCTGACATACTGGGTGATGAAGATCATCTGGGCGATATGGACTTCAAGGTGGCCGGCACGGACAATGGCATCACCTCGTTGCAGATGGACATCAAGATCACCGGCATCACAGAAGAAATTATGCAGATCGCGCTGGGCCAGGCCAAGGCCGGGCGCCTGCATATTCTGGGTGAAATGGCGAAGGCCATGACGGTTTCGCGCGGCAATCTGAACGCCAATGCGCCGCGCATCACCACCATCACCATCCCGGTTGAAAAAATCCGTGAAGTGATCGGTTCGGGCGGCAAGGTCATTCAGGGCATCGTCGCTGAATCCGGCGCCAAGGTGGATATCAATGACGAAGGCATCATCAAGATTGCCTCGCCTGACGAAGCCAGCGTCCAGAAAGCGCTGTCCCTGATTCAGGATATTGTGGCTGAAGCCGAACCCGGCGGCATCTACAAGGGCAAGGTCGTCAAGGTTCTGGATTTCGGCGCATTCGTGAACTTTATCGGCAAGAAAGACGGGCTTGTGCATGTGTCGGAAATATCCGAAGGCCGCGTCGAAAATGTTGCCGGCATGCTCAAGGAAGGCGACAGCGTCTGGGTGAAATTCCTGGGCACCGATGATCGCGGCAAGACGCGCCTGTCGATGCGCTATGTCAATCAGGAAACCGGCGAGGAAATTCCCGGCGTCGAACCCCGCGAACGCCCGGCGGGCGGCGGCGGCGGCGGCGGCGGCAGAGACCGTGATCGCAGACCACCCCGGCGCGACCGGGATTAAATCATTTCCAGCCAGATTGCCCCCTATTGCAATCTGGCTGAATGAGATCAGTCTCCACCCATTCTCGATCCGGCATACCCAAACCGGCTTTGAAGCGCGGTTATTTCCCTGACAAGCTATCTTTCTATTTGAATTACCAAATTCAAATCATAAAGATAGAATGCGATTTTTCAGATTTTCACGGGGGGTAATTGTGGCTTTATTCCGGCGCTTATTATGCCTGCTGATATTCAGTCTGGCGGGGGCTCAGGCTGTGGCGGCTGCGGAAACTGCCGCCAACATCATTAGCATCCAGGGCACTGGAGAGTACAACGAAACCGGTCAGGATTCCTGGCAGGCTGCTAAAATCGAGCAGGCGCTGGCTGCCGGAAATTTCGTCCGCACAGCGGAATATAGCCGCATGGGTCTGCTGTTTCGTGACCGCACCCAGATACGCCTCAATGAAAAAACCCGTCTTCGCATCAAGGATGCCAGCAAGGAAACACGCCTGCAAATTGACATTGGCCGCGCCTGGACCCAGACCAAAACGCTGCCAAACGGCTTATTCATGGAAACGCCCTCGGCAACCGCCGCCATACGCGGCACGGATTGGGATATCGAGGTTGATAAGAATGGCAAGACGCTGATCACTGTGTTAAGCGGCGAAGTCGACTTTTTCAACGAATTTGGGCGGGTGCTGGTCGGCAAAAACGAGTCAGCTGAAGCCATTGTCGGCAAAGCCCCTACGAAGCTGGTTCTGGTTCGCCCGAAAGACCGGGTGCAATGGGTTAATGCGTTTTCCATTGAACCGCTTCGGCAAATTTCACTTTCTTCCAATGATCTCCAAAATACTTCTTCCCTGATCGAAGGTGCGAATGGATTGGCCGATCTTGGCCAATGGAAGCAGGCTGAGGAAAACTTCCAGCAGATTTTGAATGAGACGCCAGGCAGCGCCGCTGCGCGGATCGGCCTTGGATTTGCGGCGTTGCATAATGCCAGACCCGATCAAGCCCGCCAGCATTTTGACCGGGCGGTGGGAGCCTCGGGCAATGTGGCGCAGTTGCTGGCGCTGGGCCGCATATCAGCTTCCATTCAGGAGGAAAAACTGGGTCAGGCATTGGCGGATCTTACCGTGATGACTCGCGAAGACCAGCTATCGCAGCCAGCACCCTACCTGCTATTATCCGATCTGATGCTATATGCAGGCGAAGCGGCCAAGGCCATCGACTATTTGCAGGCCGGCATTGCCCGCTTTCCTCGCGATGCTCGGCTTCACGCCGCTTTAGCCCGCGCCTGGCTCGTTGCCGATGAAAGTGCGAAAAGTCGGGAAGCAGCTTTGCAAGCCCGGCAGCTTGACGCTGATTCCTATGAAGCCACTATTGCCCTCGCGGAACTGGCTCGTATCGAAGGTGAAGGGCGCGGCAGCGCCCAGGCATTTACGCAAGCCATTGCGCGCAAACCGGATGATGACCGTGGCTGGTTTGGAATGGGACGCATCCATACCGAAAAGGAGGAAGTGCCGCAGGCGCGCGGAACACTGCTCAAGGCGATCGAGCTGAATGCACAAGGCCTTGGTTATCAAGGTGAGCTGGGCACTCTGGAGACATTCGCCAATAATTTTGGCGATGCGCGCAACGCCTTTGCCGCCGCGCTGGCGCGCAAGCCGGATGATTATGTTGCCCTGACCGGCCTGGGGCTGCTGGAGCTGAAGCAGGGAAATACCGAGGCCGGCCTGGAGGCGTTTCTGCGCGCCAGCGTAATCGAGCCGCGATTTGCGCGCGCGCAAGTTTACATTGCGGTGGCCTATTATCAGATGGAACAGCCCGCACGCGCGCTGGACGCATTGCGCCGGTCCAGTGAACTTGATGAAAAAGATCCTATTCCCCATTTGATGGCCAGCATCATTTACAATGATCTGCTGCGCCCAGCCGAAGCAATAAACGAAGCGCGGCTTGCGCAAAGATTGATGCCCAACCTGAAGTCGCTTAATCAACTCGCCAATAATCAGCGCGGCACCACAAATCTGGGGCAGGCCTTCGCGTTTTTCGGCATGGAGGAATGGGCGCAGAATTACGCGCAGGAATCCTACAATCAGTTCTGGGCCGGCAGCCATCTGTTTCTGGCAGACCGCTATCAGGGCCTGTTCACAAAAAATTCCGAACTGTTCCAGGGTTTCCTGGCGGACCCCACGGCCTTCGGAAACAGTAATCGCAATCAGACGCTGCTGCAAAAACCAGGAAACTATTTTACCGGATCTATGCGCGCAATATCCGCTGACGAATCCGCTCACGGCACAAGCCCGCTGGTGCAGGTCAATGGTTTGAGCAATGGGGTTAAGCCTGTTTCATATTTCGTCAGTCAGGAGCGCTTTAATCTCGACCTTAGCGACGGGCCGCTTGATTTAACCTCCACCACGGCGGCGCTGGGTCTGGCGCCCCGGCATGATTTAGGCTTCTTTTTGTTCGCCACCAATAATCTGAACAAGTTCGGAATTGAAGATTCCGATGTTGACTTGCGGGTCAAGCGCGACACCACCAATGTTGACCTGGGCCTGCACTACAAACTGTCCCCCTCTTCGCAGGTCTGGTTCAAGTGGGCGCAGTTCCGCTCCAGGGACAATAGCGGCGGTATGGTTATCGGGTTTCCCACGCGTTCACTAGTCAAGGTCCGGCAGCCCGAGCTTGCACTTCGGCACACCTTTACCCTGAGCGAACAGCACGAAATCACCTGGGGCGGCGAACGCGCCGAACGCAAGACGGCGTCGGATTTCAGAACTGATTTTTCAGATGAAGATTTTCCCGGCACATTCAGCGTAGGAGATATTCTCCAGGATGAAACCACTTACGATCTTTATCTGTCGGATCGCTGGCGGCCGGCGGCGCCGCTTTTGTTACAGGCCGATTTGTTTTATCAGCACCAGCAGCGCAATGCGGACTATCTGAATTACCCGATTTTCGATGGCGTTCCCGAATTGCAATTCGCCAGTATCAGTGAAGAGTCACTCTCCGAGCACAAAATCCAGCCGCGATTTGGTTTGGTCTATAAATTTTCTCAGACCGCTTTGATCCGAACGGCCTATCAGAAATGGCTGCGCCCGGCGCAGTTCAGTTCATTGGGGCCGGTTGCCACGGTTGGCATACCGCTCGATGACAAGCTTGTGGAACGGGGCGGACAGATGTCGCGCTATCGCGGGCAATTTGAATGGGAGACAACGCAGCGAGATTTCATCACAGCGCATTTTGATTACAAAAAGGGCAAGAACGCACCGTTCTCACGGTCCCCGTTCACCATAGCTCGGCTGGATAATCTGACCCGCTTGAGTTCGCGCGATCTCGGGTCGCTGGTCCGCAGCGATCTGATCGATTTCAGCCTGCCATCGGAAGGCGCGGGCAAACTCTGGAACGCCGGGTTTGCGGTCAATCATCTGCTCAATGATAACTGGGCGCTGTTCGGGCGCTATGTGCATACATCGTCGGAAAATAGCACAGCGCCGTTCCGCAATAATGATCTGCCATTTCTGCCCGAGGACGCAGCCGCTGCCGGCGCAACCTTTATCCATCCGTCGGGCTGGTATTTTGTCGGCCGCCTGGTCAATCGCTCCAGCCAGTTTCTTGATGAGGCGAATAGCGTAAAAGACAAATCCGGGTGGAGCGGGGCAACTGATCTATATTGGCAGCCCAGAGACAAACACTGGCTATTCCGTCTTTCCGCCGACGACGCGTTCGACAGGAATAGCTCAACAGCTTATACGGGCGAGATCACAATCCGGTTTTAGAGGGGCCCGGTGTTTAAAAAAACACTTTCCGCTAATTTTAATTTGAGAACATTGCTTCTGGCGCTGCTTGTCTGGATCGCGTTTGCGATGCTGCCCGAGACACTGCCAGGCAGACGCCTGGAGCTGATGGGTTTTGATCTCCTGACCGTCACAACAGCGCCCGCCAGCATTGACGCACCGGTTGTCATTGTCGGTGTCGATGATGCTTCATTCGCAGAACTGAACCGTCAATGGCCCTGGCCGCGATCCTTACATGCGCAATTGCTTGACAGGCTGCATGCCGCCGGTGCGGCGGTTATCGTTTTTGACATATTGTTTCCGGAACCATCCACCTATGATAATGACGCCCGTTTCGCCGACGCCATACGCCATGCCGGCAATGTGGTGCTGGCCTCTGATGTGACCTATCAGGATTCCGGGCAGTTTGAGCAGGAAATCCTGCTGGAGCCGCTGGCGCTGTTGCGCAAGGCCGGCGCGCGATCCGGCCTGACCAGTATCAGCTTTGATCCCGATCTCATCGTGCGCACGATTCCTCCGCAACCGGACGCGCTGTGGCGGGAAGCTGTCCGGTTATACTCAAATGGCGCCGCGCCACAGAAAATGCCGGGCGCAATGATCCGCTATTTCGGACCCGATCATGCATTCCCTTATGTCTCATATTATCAGGCGCTGGAGCCGGATAAATTTCTGCCTCCTGATATATTCAGGGGCAAGATTGTTCTTGTCGGAAATGACGTGAAGGCGGCGCTTGATGCAAAGGCGAACCAGATCGATGCTTTTGCCACACCCTATTCGAGCGCTACCCGCATGATGACCCCGGGGGTGGAGCTGCACGCCACACTAATCGCAAATGCCCTTTCCCGCCGCGCCATTTATGAGGCGCCCCGGGGAATACAGATCGCTTCGCTGGGCGTGGTGGTGCTGCTGATGGCTTTCGGCATGGGAAACTGGCAGGCGCTGCGCAACGGTCTGCTGGCGCTCGGCCTGATGATGACGATAACAGCACTCACGGCCTGGCTGTTTGCGGCGCGCGATATTTGGCTGCCATCAATCGCCATGCTGCTGGCGATCGCCGCAATATATGCCTTCCAGGTCATTACCGGATATCTGATTGAGTTGCGCCAGCGCAGGCAGATAGAACGGGCTTTCCGCTTTTACGTAAACCCGGAGATCGTGCGGGAGATGACGGCTCACCCCGAGCGGCTGGTGCTTGGCGGCGTTCGCCGCGAGCTCACCCTCATGTTCACCGACCTGGCGGGTTTCACCAATTTTTCAGAGCAAATGGAGCCCGAACAGGTGGCCGAGCTGCTGAACGAGCATCTCACCCTGATGACCCGCATCGTGCTTGATCATGGCGGCACCGTAGACAAATTTATTGGCGACGCCATTATGGCCTTTTGGGGCGCGCCCTTGCCGGATCCGGAGCACGCGCTGCATGCCTGTCAGGCGGCCAAAGCCATGCAAGCGGAAATGACGCAATTTCGCGCGCGTTACGCCGGAGATCCGGTGCGACAGTTGCAAATGCGGATCGGCATCCATTCCGGCGCCGCTGTGGTCGGGAATATGGGATCGTCTGACCGCTTCGACTATACCGCCATTGGCGACAATGTTAATCTTGCGGCGCGACTGGAGGGGATCAACAAACGCTTCGGAACGCAGGTGCTGATCAGTCAGGAAACCGTCGCAGCGCTTGCGGGCAGGATAATGCTTCGCCGTGTGGAGCGCGTGATCGTCAAGGGTAAGACCCAGCCCATCGACATTTACACCTATTGCGAGGATGCCGAACTGGCAAAGCTTAGCGAGGAAGCGCTGAACCATTATTCCGGGCGGCGGTGGGAACTGTCTCTGCAGGCCTGCCACCAGATCCTCGCGCGTTACCCCGATGATAAAATCGCGAAAATTCTCATTGAAGAAACCGAACTGTTGCGCCGTGATCCACCTCCGCCAAACTGGAATGGTGGAACGCCACTGGAAAAAATGTAAGCGGCAGGCCCAAGCATCGGGCATGAAAGAAACCAATCGACATGAAAAAAAATCCCTCAGACATTATACTTCCGGGCTGTTTTGTTATTTTTTCGGTCTGATTTCGGGGTACGGCTGGAGCGGGGTGAAGGGAATCGAACCCTCGTCGTAAGCTTGGGAAGCGGTTTAGACCATTTTCTGACCTGACTGAATCGATTTGGGATTCCCGAATCAGGATTTATCTGATTCAAGCTACTGGCTGGGGACGGTTTCCAGATTACACCGTTCTATTACGCGCCGGACTTTTTTGCCGGCATAAATGAAATGTTGATCCCGCTGCTGCAAAAGCGCGGCGTGTTTCGAGAAGAATATAACGGTCAAACCCTGCGGGATTATATGAATGAAGGCGAAACTGAATCACGCGGCGCAACAGGCCATTTCCTGATCCGGTTGAAGCGGCTTTTACCCCACGATGTGGGACTGAACGCCTAGAACGCCCCGAGCGCGACCCGGCGCACAACATCGCTATCGGTCGGCCCGGCGCCTACATCGTGCGACGGCGCCGGGGTCTCCTGCACACTGTTCGAAACTTTGCCGACCTGCGTCACTTCCACCTCAACCAGATCGCCCGGCTGCATGGGGCGGGAATTTGCGGGCGTTCCCGTCAGCACAATATCGCCGGGCAGAAACGTGATGTGCCGGGAAAGATCGGCCATGATATAGTCGATGGGAAAGGTCATCTCGCTCACCGGGCCGTCCTGCACACGCTTGCCGTTGATATAGGTGCGAACCGATTGTTCGCGAATATCCACGCCGCGCACGATGCCGGGACCGATGGGGCAGAACCCGTCCTGCCCCTTCACACGCAGCATCGAACCCGCGTCCGTGTCGCGAAAATCATGCGCGCCAACATCATTGGCGGGGGCAAATCCGGCCAGATAATCCCACACGTCCGCGCGCGCCACGTTACGCATCGGCTTTCCGACAATGGCCGCAATCTCGCCTTCATAGTTCAGATATTGGCAATTGGCGGGGCGGTTCAGAAAACCGCGATGCGAATTCAGCGTGGTCAGCGGTTTCATGAAATAGCCCGGCGCCTTCAACGCCGGCGCCTTGAATTCCAGCCGCCGGGATTCGTAATTAAGATGTATACAGATGATTTTGGTGGGATCACAGGGCGGCAGATAGATGGCGCCGGCCTCCGTCACTGTGCGCCCATCGCCCAGCCGCAGCCGGTCGCCTTCCGGGCGAACCCAGACCGGCGTCCCTTCATGCAAAATCCGCCGCCATTCTTCGCGTGGTCCTGTAAGTACAGACATCTGTCCCTCCTGCGTTAAGCGAACGATCCTTTGCGGATCGAGATATTCTTGACATCGGAAAAGAAATCGAAGCTCCAGTTACCGCCTTCGCGCCCGATGCCGCTGTCGCGGCTGCCGCCGAACGGGGCCGCCAGATCGCGGATAAAGAAGCAATTGACCCATACGGTGCCCGCCACCACACGCGATGCAATGGCGGTGGCGCGTTGCTCGTTACGGCTGAACAGGGTTGCCGCGAGGCCATAGCGCGTATTGTTGGCCATCTCGACCACTTCATCGTCGGAACCGAAGCTTTGCCACGTCAGCACCGGACCAAACACCTCGCGCTGCGAAATTTCAAGTTCCGGCGTCACATTGGTGAACAATGTCGGTTCGAAATAGAGTTCGCCGAAATTCGCCTTGGAGCCGCCCCATACCGGAACGGCGCCCGCCTGTTTGGCGCGCTCCACGAATCCGGCAACCCGGTCGAAATGCTGTTTCGTAATCAGCGGCCCGATCCGCGTATCCTTGTCACGCGGATCGCCCAGCGCCATGTGGGTCATGGCGTTTCGCACCTTGCCAAGGAAGTTCTCTTCGATGGAACTCTCGACCATGACGCGGGTGCCCGCCAGGCAGACCTGACCGGCATTCATATATTGCATCGCCACGGTCTGCGCCGCGCTTTCCAGATCGGCGTCCGCACAGACGATGAACGGCGACTTGCCGCCAAGCTCGGCGCTTAAGGGCGTAATCGAACGCGCCGCCGCCTGACCGATGAGTTTTGCCGTATCGGTCGAGCCGGTAAAACTGATCCGGTCAATGTCGGGGTGATTGACCAGCGCGTCACCCGCTTCCTCGCCAATGCCCTGCACGATGTTGAGAACGCCGGGCGGGATTCCGGCCGCATGCGCAATGTCCGCCAGTAATGGTATTCCTTGTCGGTCAGCGTCTGCGCCGGCGCAACCGTTATCGAATCGCCCGTGTGCACGCCCATCGGGTCGAAGTTCTCGATCGCGCAGACGATGATGCAGTTGTCGTTCTTGTCACGAACGACCTCCATCTCGTATTCCTTCCAGCCGATCAGCGACTCGTCGATCAGCAGCTCGCGGGTCGGCGACAGGTCGAGGCCGCGCGCGCAGATCTCCTCGTACTCTTCCCGGTTGTAGGCGATGCCGCCGCCGGAACCGCCCATGGTGAACGACGGCCGGATGATGCAGGGGAAGCCGATC
>JAHHGO010000066.1 GCA_023252275.1 Alphaproteobacteria bacterium | reverse complement strand
GGACAGGCGCACAGGCGCACAGGCGCACGGTCGCACGGTCGCACGGTCGCACGGTCGCACGGTCGCACGGGCGCACAGGCGCATGGGTGGACGGAAAAGAGGGCGGCCCGGGGAATCCCCCCGAGCCGTCTCCACCCTGCTTGTGACGCTCTGGTGCGTCCGTGCGACCGTCCGACTATCTCATTGAACTGGTCCGCTTCTATCGAAGCAATGACGCTGCGCCCTCTGGAATAGACATTAGCCGACCGCGGCTGGCCATCTATGGCGGATAATTCGCCAAATTGCGCGCCTTCTCCGAGATCGATAAAGGCGATTTCTCCAGATTGTCCGGCGGATGTCGCCACACGGACAGCCCCTGACACAATAAAATACACCGCATCCCGAGGCGGTTGGATGCTGGCGTCGATAATGGCCTCGTCCGGGCCATATTCCTGCCAATTGCACATGGTTTCAATTTTGGAAATTGCCTCGGCAGACAGTTTCTCAAACAGTTTGCTGCCTTTTAAAGTGCAAACTGATGGGTCAAGCATCCTTAAACTCCCGAATCTGCTGGGCACTCTGACGGCTATGGTGTCCCTTTATCATATCGCCAGTTTCGCCCCGCTGAAATGTTTTTTTCGTGCAAGTGTAGCTGTAAGGTGCAATCCTTATTATATTGACCTGGATTTCATCTTACCTATGCCCATTTCCTGTTTATTTGGTTTATATTACGTTAACGTTTGTAGTCTTTAATCCGGCGCCTGCGGCCTGATCAGCGGTCGCCAGTACGGACGAAGGAGAGTTGGACATGATGGTGCGAAACCGGAAAGCGCGAATCGCAAGGGCCCTGCCGGGGTATCTAGGAATTGCAGTGGCATTTGCGGCAGGCGGCGCCATGGCCAGCGAAAATCTTCGGGTGACGATTGATAAAAATCATATCCTTCGCACCGACCGCCCTGTGGAAACCATTATTGTCGGCAATCCGTTTATCGCCGATGTTTCGGCGCAAAATAGTCAGCTCATGTTCATACTTGGACGCGCTAGCGGCGAAACCAACATTCTTGGCTTTGATAAAGAAGGCAATGTTGTGTTCGACAAGGATGTGACCGTGGTGCCGCATACCACGCGCACCGTAACCCTGCATCGCGGTGCGGCCAGCGAAACCTTTGCCTGCGCGCCGCGCTGTGAAAGCGAACTGCATCCGGGTGATGATGGCGCAAGATTTGAAGTGATCAAGAAAGAAACTTCCGATCATTATGATCTGTCGAACAAGGCCGCGACAGGCGCCGCAAAAGCTTCGGAATAATAATTTTTTTCTGACTCTCCCTCCGCAATCAATTCCCGCGTGGAATCGCGTGTGGAATTGGTGGAATCAGTTGACTCCGGCCGCGCGCCCATTATCATCGCCATACATACAGATGATCCCTGCGGAAGAGACCGGACAGTCGTCGTGCGCAAGCGCTACGAAGAGCCGGCGCCGAAGGAGCAACCGCCCCGGAAACTCTCAGGCCACCGGACCGCAGGGGGATGAAACTCTGGAAAGCAGGCGTCAGTCACTCGCATATTTGCGGGTGTGTGGCGCTTCACCGAAGGGGTAAGTCCGGCGTAGCTCCACTGGAGCGATGTGGGATCAAATCTCTCAGGTTCCCGTGACAGAGGGGGCAGCCGGCGGCGTGCGGAACGCGCCAAACGGCAAGCTTTGCCGATTCCTGCCGTGATTTTTCGGCTGGATGAAACAACGCCGCACCGAACGGGACTGGGATTGATGACTGAAACCACAGACGCGGTTTTGCGCAAAACGCCTTTGTACGCGCTGCATGTTGCGCTCGGGGCGAAGATGGTGCCGTTCGCGAATTATTCCATGCCGGTAAATTATCCGGCCGGCATCCTGAAAGAGCACCTGCACACCCGCGAAAAGGCCGGCCTGTTTGACGTGTCGCATATGGGCCAGGCGATGCTCACCGCCCTGCCCGGCATTGATATTGCGGCCGCATTCGAAGCTCTGGTTCCGGGCGCCATATCGGAGCTGAAGCCCGGCCAGATGCGCTACACCACCCTGCTGAATGCGCAGGGCGGGATCCTGGATGATCTGATGGTGACGCGGCCTGTGCGGCCCGAACACCAGCATCAGCTTTTTCTGGTTGTGAACGCCGGACGCAAGCAGGAAGACTTTGCCCATATTGAAGCAGCGCTTGACGGCAAAGCCACGCTTGCCCGCATGGAAGACCGGGCGCTGCTGGCGCTTCAGGGGCCAACTGCGGCCAAGGTTCTTGCGCGGCTCGTGCCAGAAGTTGTTGAACTGAGCTTCATGCATGGCAGGCGTTTTCGCGCGGGCACGGATGAACTGATTATTTCACGCTGCGGCTATACAGGCGAGGACGGCTTTGAAATCTCCGTGCCTGCAAACGCCGCAGAAAGCTGGGCGCAACGCCTGCTGGCCGAACCGGAAGCCGCACCCATCGGGCTTGGCGCGCGCGACAGTTTACGTCTTGAGGCCGGGCTTTGCCTGTATGGCCATGACATTGATGAAACCACCACGCCGGTGGAGGCCAATTTGCTGTGGTCGATTTCCAAACGCCGCCGCGAGGCGGGCGGCTTTCCAGGCAGCACGATCATTCAGGCACAGATCAAGGACGGCCCCAAACGCCTGCGGGTCGGCATCCGCCCGGAAGGCCGCGCGCCCGCGCGCGAGGGAACCATTATTCTTGATGCGAACAATGCCGAAATTGGCCATGTGACCAGCGGCACATTCAGCCCGACACTCAATGCCCCTATCGCCATGGGTTATGTCGCTGCATCGCACGCCGCGGATGGCTCGCCCATTAATCTGATGGTGCGCGGCAAGCCTCTGGCTGCGCATGTCGTCCCCATGCCCTTTATCCCGAAACGCTTTCACCGCTAGGACATCAGCATGACAAAAATTTTCTATACCAAAGACCATGAATGGATCCGCCTTGACGGCGATATTGGCGCCGTTGGCATTTCCAATTACGCGCAGGAGCAATTGGGCGACATTGTATTTGTCGAATTGCCGCAGCCGGGAACCAAAACCGCGCAGGGCGATGAAATTGCCGTGGTTGAATCCGTCAAAGCCGCGAGTGAAATCTATGCGCCAGTCACGGGTGAAATCACCGAGGCCAACAGTGCGCTGGAAGACGCGCCGGCCACCGTGAATGAAGCCGCCGAAAGCGATGGCTGGTTTTTCAAAATCCGCCTTACCAACAAGGCGGAACTGGACGGGCTGATGGATGCGGGGGCCTATCAAAGCTTTATTGAAGGGCTGGCCTGATGCGTTATCTGCCGCTTACGCAATCCGACCGGACCGATATGCTGAAGACCATCGGCGTGGCGTCAATCGATGATCTGTTTATAGATGTGCCGCCATCCGCGCGGCGCACCGGCTCGCTCGATCTGCCGCCGCATCAGGGCGAGATCGAAGTGGAGCGCCAATTGCGCGCCATGGCGGCAAAAAATCTTGCCGCCGGTGATGCGCCATTTTTCTGTGGCGCGGGCGCCTATCGCCATCATATCCCGGCTTCAGTCGATCATCTGATTCAGCGTTCGGAATTTCTGACCTCCTACACACCTTATCAACCGGAAATATCGCAGGGCACCCTGCAATATCTGTTCGAGTTTCAGACCCAGGTCGCCATGCTGTCGGGCATGGATATTGCCAATGCGTCCATGTATGACGGCGCGACGGCCTGCGCCGAAGCGGTATTGATGGCGAACCGCGCCACAAAGCGGCACAAAGCGATCCTGTCCGGCGGATTGCATCCGCAATATCGCGCCGTCACGGAAACCACGGCGCATTTTGCAGGCGGTCTTGTGCAGGCAATGGCGGCGTGCCCCGAGGGCGTCGAAGATCTGATCAATGCCATTGACGATGAAACCGCTTGCGTCGTGGTGCAGACGCCGGATTTTTTTGGTCATCTGCGCGATCTGCGCCCGCTGGCCGAAGCCGCGCACGCCAAGGGCGCGCTGCTGGTTGCCGTCACAACAGAAACGCTGGCGCTGGGCGCCATCATTCCGCCCGGCGAAATGGGCGCGGATATTTTTGTGGGCGAGGGGCAATCGCTGGGCGTCGGGCTGAATTTCGGCGGTCCCTATCTGGGCCTGTTTGCCGCACGCGCCGCCTTGCAGCGCCAAATGCCCGGACGATTGTGCGGCGAAACCGCCGATGCGCAGGGACGGCGCGGCTATGTGCTGACCCTATCGGCGCGCGAACAGCATATTCGCCGGGAAAAGGCGACTAGCAATATCTGCACCAATTCGGGCCTGTGCTGTCTGGCCTTTACCATTCATGTGACGCTGCTGGGTGAAGCGGGCTTCACAAAGCTGGCGCTGCTCAATCATCAATCGGCCATTATGCTGATGCAAGAGCTGACCCAAATTCCCGGCGTGACCTGCCTGAATGAAAGTTTTTTCAACGAGTTTACCTTGCGCCTGCCCAAGACTGCGGCGCCGGTGGTCGAGGCGCTGGCGGCGCGCGGCATATTGGGAGGAGTGCCGGTATCGCGGCTGATCCCGGATGATCCGGCACTGGCCAATCTGCTGCTGGTGGCGGCGAGTGAAACCAATACAGATCAGGACAGGGCCGCCTTTGCGAGCGCACTGCGCGAGGCGCTGTCATGATGCGGCAGGGACGCCCCACTACGCCCGGCACAACGGGCAGCGAGACGCTGAGCACATTCAGCGGCCATCGCGGACTTGATCATGAAGAGCCGTTGATTTTTGAACAGGATGCGCAAGGCCGTAGCGGGGTGGATTTGCCCGCCCCGGCAAACCTGCCCAACCGCCTCGGCGCACTGGCGCGGCGCCAGCCGATCGGCCTGCCCGGCCTCTCGGAACCGCAGGTGGTGCGGCATTTTGTGCGGCTCAGCCGTAAAAATTACGCGATCGATTCCGGGCTTTATCCGCTCGGCTCATGCACCATGAAGCATAATCCGCGCCTGAATGAAAAGCTGGCCCGGCTGCCGGGCTTTGCCGATCTGCATCCGCTGCAACCCATCTCCACCGTACAGGGCGCGCTGGAGCTGATCAGCACGCTGGCGCACTGGCTGCGCGCGCTGACGGGCATGCCCGCCGTCGCCATGTCGCCCAAGGCCGGCGCGCATGGCGAATTATGCGGCCTGATGGCGATCCGCGCCGCACTGGATGCGCGCGGCGAAAAACGCAACCGCGTTCTGGCGCCGGAATCCGCGCATGGCACCAATCCCGCGACCGCCGCAATGTGCGGCTTCAGCGTGGACCCCATTCCCGCGGATGCGCGCGGGCGCGTCGATCTGGCCGCGCTGAAGGCGAAACTCGGGCCCGATGTCGCGGCCATCATGGTCACCAATCCCAACACCTGCGGCCTGTTTGAAAATGACATTGTGGAAATGGCGAAGGCCGTGCATGACGCGGGGGGATATTTTTATTGCGACGGCGCGAATTTCAACGCGCTGGTCGGGCGGGTGCGGCCGGGCGATCTGGGCATCGACGCCATGCATATCAATCTGCACAAAACCTTTTCCACCCCGCATGGCGGCGGCGGGCCGGGCGCGGGGCCGGTGGTGTTCTCGCAGGCGCTGGCGCCCTATGCGCCTTTGCCCTTCGTTGTGGATCAGGGCGGCGTGTTTGATCTGGCCGAGTTCAGCGCCAATGCACAGGGCGCAACGCCATTTGGCCGCATGACCGCATTTCACGGCCAGATGGGCATGTTTGTCCGTGCCCTGAGTTATATGCTGAGCCATGGCGGCGACGGGTTACGGCAGGTCGCGGAGGACGCCGTGCTGAATGCAAATTATATACTGGCCAGCCTGAAAGACGAAATGAGCGCGCCCTTTCCCGGCCCCTGCATGCATGAATGCCTGTTCGATGATGCATTCCTGAAGGACACTGGCGTCACCACGCTGGATTTCGCCAAGGCGATGATCGATGAAGGCTATCACCCGATGACCATCTATTTCCCGCTGGTGGTGCATGGCGCAATGCTGATTGAGCCCACCGAAACGGAATCGCGGGAATCGCTGGATCAATTGATCTATGTGCTGCGCAATCTGGCAAAGGCCGCGAAATCGGGCGATACGGCGCGCTTTACCCAGGCCCCGCATTTTTCGCCGCGCAACCGGCTGGATGAAACCCGCGCCGCGCGAACGCCCGTATTGCGCTGGCGTCCGCCGCCGCCATGATGCGGGAATGATTATCCCCATACAGCATCAGCTATGAACGATTTTATTTTTTCAGGGAATCGCGAATTTCGGCCAGTAGCACCTCAACCTGGCTTGGCGGGGCGGGTGCTTCTGCTTCTGCCCTGACCAGCTTTGCCTTCAAGGCGTTCACATTTTTAACCAGCAGAAAAACCACAAAAGCCACAATCAAAAACCTGATGATGGCGTTGATAAACAGGCCATACATGATCAGGGGTGCGCCTGCCTTTTGCGCTTCCGCCAGCGATCCATACCCCCCCATCGACAAATCGATATAATAATTCGAAAAATCGATGCCGCCGATAAAGATGCCAATAACCGGATTGATCACGTCGCTGACCAATGATGTGACAATGGACGTAAATGCAGCCCCGATAATAATGCCTACCGCCATATCGAAGGCATTACCTCTGGCGATAAATGTTTTGAATTCGTTCAGCATAATGCAAATCCCCTCCGCTTGACAGCAAGTCAGATGTGCAGGGCTGAAACGGCTGATTCAGTCCTGCACTATTCGCTTTTAACGCGGAGCCATCCGGATGGCGCCATCAAGGCGGATGCTTTCGCCATTCAGCATTTCATTTTCGCAAATGTGCCGCGCCAGACGGGCATATTCGTCCGGGTTGCCAAGGCGGGACGGGAACGGCACCTGCGCGCCCAGCGCCTTTTTCACATTTTCCGGCGCGCCTGCCAGCAACGGGGTGTTGAAAATGCCCGGCAGAATGGTCACACAGCGAATGCCTTCCTGCGCCAGATCGCGCGCGATGGGCAGGGTCATGCCGACCACGCCATTCTTGGAGGCGGAATAGGCGGCCTGCCCCACCTGCCCGTCTTCGGCGGCGACCGATGCGGTATTGATGATCACGCCGCGTTCGCCATCAGCCATGATCGGATCGAGGCTCATCATGCCCGCTGCGGACTTGGCGATGCAACGGAAAGTGCCAACCAGATTGATCTGAATAATCATGTCGAAACGGTCAATCGGATGCGACAGGATGGCGCCGGCATTTTTCTTGTCGCGCGAGGCGGTTTTCATGGCGATGCCGGTGCCGGCGCAATTGATCAGAATGCGTTCCTGGCCAATGGCGGCGCGGGATTTTGCAAAGCCGGCCACAACGCTGGCCTCATCGGTGACATTGACATTGCAGAACACACCGCCAATTTCCCTGGCGACTTTTTCGCCCTTTTCGGCGTTCATGTCGAACAGCGCCACCTTGACGCCCTGTGACGCCAGTTCTCTGGCTGTCGCTTCGCCCAGGCCCGAGGCGCCGCCAGTGATGATGGCTGAAATATTATTGCTGAGATTCATTCTATGTTCCCTCCTGCTGCGATTTGGTTCTTGAAGGAGTTTGTAACACTCCAACTGCCGGAATGCGACAGTCAGAACAGTGCTTGCCGCAAAATTTTGGGCGCTTATATTGTATGCAGGTGTAAAAAGGGCAGAAGCATGGAAATCGACGATCCCAGAATACAATTACCAGCGGTGATTGCGCGCAATCAGGAAGCTGTGCGGGAGCGTTTCTGGCCCAAGCTGGTGCGCGGTCTGGCCGCCATCCCCTTTGCGCAGGATCTTCTCTCGGCCTATTACTGCGCCCAGGATCCGCAAACCCCGATGCGGGCAAAGGCCATGCTGCTGGCCGCACTGGGCTATTTCATCATGCCTGCCGACCTGATACCGGATTTTATCGTGGGCTTGGGGTTTACCGATGATCTGACGGTGCTGCTGACCGCGATCGCCGTGGTGCGCGGCAACATTACCCAGAACCATCTCGACGCGGCGGAAAAGCAGCTCAGCCGGTTACGGGGCCGGGAAGCATAGCAACCGGTTTCGGCTGCATACGCGCCACCGCAACTGATGCACCGATGATCAGCGCAGCACCCGCCATCGCCCAGACGCCCGGCACATCGCCAAATATCAGATAACCGGCCAGCGCCGCAAATAACAGCCGCGTATATTCAAGCGGCGCAAGCACGGTCGCCTCACCCGCCGCATAACCGCGAATGAAACAGTTTTGCGCAAGCACGCCCAGCAGCGCCATGGCGACCAGCAACAGCCATTCAAACATTGTCGGCTGCACCCATACCCAGATGCACGGCACGGCGGTCATCATCGCAGCGATGGCCGATGAATAAAATATCAGGGTTGCGGGGGTATCCTCGACCGACAGGCGTTTCACGAAAATGACCACGCCCGCTACCAGCGCTGAGCTGAGCAGCGCCACCAGAACCGCATAATTAAACGCGCCCTCGGGCGCCGTCATCATGACCACGCCAGCCAGCCCGGCCAGAATTGTCAGTGTCCGGCGCAAATCAAATTGCTCATTCAGAAAGAACGCCGCCAGCGGCACCAGAAACAGCGCGCGGGTAAAACTTAATGCCGTCGCATCCGCCAGCGGAAGATGGATGATCGCATAAAAACTGCACATGATGGCGGTGCCGCCAACCAGGCCGCGCCAAAGATGCAGCATGGGCCGCCGCGTTCGCAAACCGGCCAGACCGGCGCGGAATATCACCGGCAGAATAAAAATAAATCCGAACAGCGAACGAAAAAACGCTACCTGAAATGAATCCAGATGGCCGCCCAGAAGCTTTGCCAGCGCCCCCATCATGCTGAACAGCAGCACTGACAACAGAACCCATGTGACGCTGCGCTCCAGCGCAGTCCGGCCCGACCAGTATAGTTTCAGACGCGGCAAAAAATTCGTCTGCAAATCAATATTCCCCCTGGAAGCAGGGCTTGTTCAGAAGCCGCAAATAATCACTGAAATTGGCTTAAATCCTAACTGTGCGTAATTGCCATCTGGTTAAGATTTCACAAACAAAGTCTCCGCACAGTGACCCCCATCACTATGGATAACCCCAAATAAACCCTAATTCAGAACCGGGCGTTAAGATTCTTCAGAACATAATGCAGCGCAGAGAAACAAGGGGGCCGATCATGGCAACACCGGTTGACATATCCGAGACACGCGATAAATCGCAGATGGCGCGGCGGGTTCCGAAGCTGGCCAGCGAAGGCGTGGTCGTATTCATGCTGCCGTCTGATTTGCCTGTAAGTCTTTCGCCGCATGACATAGCGATATTGCGTGAAGTGTTTGACCGGCAAAAACCGCACGGCCTGTGGTGCGGCTTCACCCTGATCGGCGAACAGCGTGACGCGGAGACCGGCGAACCGCTGCGCGCCTCGCGTATTGTCCTGTTCACCTTCGGCACCCGCCAGCCCTATTTCAATCTGCTCCGCTGGCTGGATGGCAGTTATGTATTGACGGACCGCGCCGGAAATATTTTGCGCCAGACGCAGGACATAAGGCAATTGCTGTCGATCTTTGAGTTAAACCTGCCGACGCTGCATTAATTCAGCCGGGCGCAACAGCGCCCATCCAATTCAACTGTTCATGCAGCAGCGCGACCGGCCCGACCACCATCATGGTTGGGGGCTGCAACGCCGCCTCCAGCGCCCTTGCCGCGCAATGACGCAAATCCGTGATGACAACCCGCTGTTGCGCGGTGGTCGCCTTCGACACCAGCGCCACAGGCTCCCCGCCCGGCCTTCCCGCCGCCATCAGATGCGCTGAAATCACGTCTAGCTGACGCAAGGCCATATAGATGACGATGACCGGCGAGGCTTTGGCGATGGAGGGCCAGTCCAGCCCGGACGGCACACCGCCATCAGAATCATGCCCCGTCAAAAAGGTCACGGCGGAATTAATGGTTCGAAACGTTACTGGAATGCCGGCATAGGCCAGCCCGCCAATGCCCGCGGAAATGCCCGGCACGATACGATAGGGGATGGCGTTCTGCGCCAGGCTCAGCGCCTCTTCGCCGCCGCGGCCAAACACAAATGGATCACCGCCCTTGAGACGCAACACTCGAAATCCCGCCTTGGCCAGATCTACCAGCCTGCTGGAAATATCCGGCTGGCTGACCGATGGCCGCCCGCCCCGTTTGCCGGCGAACAGCAGGGTGGCGTCCGGACGGGCCAGTTTCAGAATGTCCGGATTAACCAGCGCATCATAGATGATCACATCCGCCTGACGCAGCGCATGGTGCGCCAGCAGGGTCAACAGGCCCGGATCGCCCGGCCCCGCGCCGACCAGCCACACCGTACCCGGAACAAATTCCGGCATATCCAACTGCGGTGTATCAGCCATGTAACAGAGTTCCCGTCATGCTGGTTTCCATTATCTGCGCAACAAATCCATCAATCACACAGGGATGATTATTCAAATATCCGGTCTTCAAAAAATCCACATGCGGGTATAGCCCCGCAATTGCGTCGGTTTCCGCATAAATGCGTTGTACAAGTTTTCCGGTAAACAGAAAATATGGCGCGATGATCACCCGCTCATAGGCCTGCTCCGCGGCACGCAAAAGCGCTTCCGGGACAAGCGGCTGGGCGATGCCGGCATAGGCGGTTTCGACGCGGGAAAATTTCATTTCCGACTGAATTTGCCCGGCGATGCTTTGCATGCTGGCCAGCACCCGCGCATCAGCCGCCCCGCGCCCGGCAATCAGCAGCGCGGTTTTTTCCGGCGCAATCAATTTACCGGCGTCTTCTATCGCCGCTTCTATCCGGGCGCGCGCGGCGTTCACAAAATCCGGATGCACATCAAACGCGCTTCCATAGGTGATTTTTACATCCCGGTTCCGCGCGGCAAATTTTCTCAGGATGACCGGAATATCCTGCATGGCGTGCCCGCCGCTGAACAGCGTTCCGGGTATCGCCAGAATTGTTGCGCATCCCGCCTGGCGTAATTTTTCCAAGCCCTCCTCGATCGTCGGGGTTGCCAATTCCAGAAAACCGGACGCCACCTGATATTGAGGCAAACGCAGGGCCACATCACCTGCCAGCGCCATAAATTCGCGCACGGTCCCGGCTTCGCTGCCGCCGTGGCCGCAAATCAACACGCCAATATTATTGACTGCTGTCATTCATGTGATCCGTTTGCGATACTATAGATAGGCCTGGTTCATTCCATAAGAAGGTAAAATCATGTTTGGCAAGCATATCACACTCTTCCGTCTGTTTGGTTTCGTGGTCAAACTGGATGCAAGCTGGGTTCTGCTGGCCATGCTGGTCACCTGGTCGCTGGCGACCGGTTATTTTCCAACGGTAATTCCCGGTCTTGCAATCACCGCCTATTGGAGCATAGGCGTACTGGGCGCGCTGGGCCTGTTTGCCTCGATCATCTTCCATGAAATGTGTCATTCCCTTGTGGCGCGGGTTTATGGCCTGCCCATCAATGGCATCACTTTGTTCATTTTTGGGGGCGTGGCCGAAATGGAGGACGAGCCGCAAAGCCCCAAGGTCGAGTTTCTGATGGCCATTGCAGGCCCGATTTCCAGTTACGCGCTGGCGCTGGGCTTTTTCATCCTCGTGTCTGTTTCCGGATCGGATGAGGTCATAACCCCCTTTTCGGCGCTGCTGGGTTATCTGGCCATGATCAACACCATGCTGGCGACATTCAATCTTATTCCGGCCTTTCCGCTGGATGGCGGGCGGGTGCTGCGCGCCGCGCTATGGCAGTGGAAGGGCAATATGCGCTGGGCCACGCGGCATGCGGCGCGGATCGGGTCCGGATTTGGCCTTGGCTTTGTGGCGCTGGGTGTTCTCAGTGTCCTGCAGGGCGAAGTGGCGGGCGGATTATGGATTGCCGTAATCGGCCTTTTTCTCAATAACGCCGCCGGCTCATCCTATACCCAGCTGCGCACACGTCAGGCGCTGGAAGGCCAGCCGGTAAGCCGGTATATGAGCCGCGATCCCATTACCGTATCGCCCAATCTGAACCTGCGCGAGCTGGTGGATAATTATGTCTATGTTTTCGGCCATGACCTGTTTCCGGTTGTGGAAGAAAATCTTCTGTTGGGCAGCGTTGGTTTGAGCCAGATCAAACATATTCCGCAAACGCAATGGCAGGATGTATCTGTTCGCGAAATCATGTCGCCCTGTTCGCAGGATAATATGATTGATGCGAATGAAGATGCAGTGGTGGCAATAGCCCTGATGCAACGCACCGGCAATAGCCGTCTGCTGGTGCTTGAAAGAGGCCGGCTGGCCGGCATCGTTGCCCTGAAGGACATATTGCGCCTGCTGGCCCTGAAACTGGATCTGGAAACACCGGAGTGAAACCATGAAGATCAAACACAAGAAAACCTGGGTCGTCATCGCCGATGGGGCGCATGCGCGAATCTTTCTGAATGAGGGGCCGGGTACGGGCCTTGTTCCGGCGCTGGACCATGATCTGATCGGGAACAAGCTGCCCAGCCATGAAATCGGCAGCGACCGGCCGGGCGTCAGCTTCAGCAGCGCGGGGCCCGGACGCCGCGCCATGACGCCGCCCACCGACCCGCATGAACATGCCGAGCATGAATTTATCCGGCAGGTGGCGAAAGCCATCACAGAGGGGCTTAACGCGCATGCGTTCGAGCAGCTTGTGGTTGTTGCGCCGCCGAAAGCCCTGGGCCAGTTGCGCACGCAGATCGATCCGCAGGCGGCCAAGCTGATCAAGGCCGAACTGCACAAGGATCTGACCCATCTGACCCCGCACCAGTTAGGCGGGCATCTTCAGGATGTGCTCAAGGTTTAATCTGTTCCGGGCAATCCCCAGAACAATACGCGATTAGCCTGAACCATCTTGTGTTCAAGCTAATCGCTTGCCGCCCTAATGCACCATCATCACGGCCAGTTTGGCATTGTAGATGACATAGCGCGTCGCCCCGCCAAGGATCAGTTCCCGTATCCGGCTGTGGCCATAGGCGCCCATCACCAGCAGATCGGCGCCCAGATCGGCGGCGGTGGAAAGAATGACCTGACCGACCGGCGCACTGCCCAGCGGCACCTGTTTGGCGCGCACCGTTATGCCGTGGCAGGCCAGATAAGATTGCAACGCATCCATGGCAAAGCCGTCCATTTCGCGATTTTGCGCGGTGACGATAGTAACCTCGGCGGCTTCCTCCAATAACGGCAGAGCGCCCGACAAGGCGCGCGCCGCCTCCGGTCCGCTATCCCAGGCGACCATGACTTTCTTGCCGATCTGCATATTACTGGTTGCCGGTATCAGCAGGCATGGGCGTTGCGCCTCCATCAGGGTCGGTTCGATTTCATAGATAAAATCCGAGATGGGAAACACTGTCATATCCGCAAGGCGCGCAGCGACGGCGGTGCGTTCGGCTGGATCGCCCATGGTATCGATAAAGGCCGCCGTCGGATTTTTTTTACCCGGCTGAACGCCTGATTCCGGAACGCCTGCTTCCTTGAGAGCAGCCAGAAAAGCATCCTTGGCGCGGCCACACTGGCGCTTATTGGCCTCGCTGACCGCATTCACCAGTTCGGTTGCGATCTGCCCGGTCAGCGCCTCGCCCGCAATCGGCAGCGCATCCGTCGGATTGCGGTTAACAAACAGGCATTCGACATGTGAAGAATAGCGTTTGGCGGTGTTCAGGCCAACACGCAGGACACGCTGGTCAGAATCAGCACCGGTCAGCGGGATTAAAATTTTTCCGAGGTTCATGCGCTTTCTCCTTCTGGTGGCCTGCAACTCTTGTGGATATTATTTATCCATCCCGACAATAGTTTGATGCGCATCAACAAGTCACCAAAAGATTGGGTAAGAAGGAACCCTTGCGGGCCTGCAATTTATGCGGCTAGACTGGATTAAGGGAATAATAAGACAGTTTTACTGTCGTATAAGAATGCCAAAATTGGGAGCCCCGGATGTACAAACCCTCGACGGAGCCAGGAGCCCTGGCCGGCATCCGGGTGCTGGATTTCAGTATTGCCGCCGCAGGCCCCTTTGCCGCGCGCTTGCTGGCCGATCTGGGCGCGGAAGTGGTGAAAGTCGAAGCCCCCGGCGGCGATATGATGCGCGCCGCGGTTCCCCGGCGCAAGGGCCGCAGCCCCTATTTCGGTCAGATCAATTGCGGCAAGAAAAGCCTGTGCCTTGATTTGAAAGATCCGCGCGCCCACGACCTTGTGTTGAAACTTTGCGAAAAAACCGATGTGGTGCTGCAAAATTTCCGGCCCGGCGTTATGAAGCGGCTCAAGCTGGGCTATGATGATCTGCGCGCGCGAAAGCCCGATCTGATCTATTGCAGCATTTCCGGTTATGGCCAGGAAGGGCCCTATGCGCATCTTGCCGCATTCGCGCCCATTATCCACGCCACCAGCGGATATGATCTGGCGATCCTGTCATTTCAAAAAGGGTTGGACCGGCCATTGACGGGCGCCAACGCCACGGCGGATTTTCTTGCCGCGTCCTTTGCCATGGGCGCGGTCAGCGCGGCGCTGCTGAAACGCGAGCGCACAGGCAAGGGCGATGAAATCGACATTTCCATGACCGAGGCGATGCAAAATATCATGCCTTATGAAATT
>JAHHGO010000065.1 GCA_023252275.1 Alphaproteobacteria bacterium | reverse complement strand
GGTTTCGGGTTAGTATCAGGGATCATGCGCACAGACCTTTCCGCCGATTCTGAATTTGGCCCGCCCAGCTATTACCTCGATAGCGCCGGCCCTACCATAACCTATCCGCAAATTGTTGGCCGCGAGATTTGTGACATGTGCGTCGTGGGCGGGGGATATACGGGCCTGTCCGCAGCCCTTGAGCTTGCAGAAGCCGAATACAAGGTCGTGCTGCTGGAAGGGGAGCGCATCGGATGGGGCGCCTCGGGCCGCAATGGCGGTCAGGTCATTAACGGATTCGCCAAGGATATTACTCAGGTCGCGCGGTTGCTGGGGCAGGCTCAGGCCCGGCGGATGTGGGATCTGTCGCTGCAAGCCACGCAGATGCTGCGCGACCGGATCGCGCACTATGCGATAGATGCGGAATACAGGCCGGGCTATCTGCTGGCGGCGGCGCGGCCACACCATATGGCCGGACTGGCGGCTGAGCAGAACGCGCTGCGAGCGCTGGGTTATGCGCAGTCCCGGCTGCTGGATAAATCCGAAATCAGCGCCGAAGTTAGAAGCGGCCGGTTTCATGGCGGCCTGCTGGATAAAGGCGGCGGGCATCTGCATCCGCTGAAATATGTGCGCGGACTGGCGGCGGCCGCGGCTGGCGCCGGTGTCCGCATATTTGAAAAAAGCCGCGTCACCCGCATTGCGCCTGCGCAGGGTGCAACAGGAACGGCGCTTGCCGTTACGGCACAAGGCGTGGTGGCGGCCCGCCATCTGGTGCTGTGCTGCAACGCCTATCTGGGCGGGCTGGAGCCGCACCTGCGCGCCCGTATCATGCCGGTGGGAACCTATATTATTGCGACCGAGCCGCTGGGCCGGGAAATGGCGTTGGGTTTGATTCCCGAAAATGCCTGCGTTTCCGATACGAATTTTGTGCTCGATTATTTCCGTCTGTCGGCGGACTGGCGGCTGCTGTTTGGCGGCAGGGTCAGCTATACCACCGTTCCGCCGGTCTGGCTTGCCAGGCGGATGCGCCAGCGCCTGGTGGCGACCTTTCCGCATCTGAAAGATGCCGCCATTTCCCATGCCTGGGGCGGATTTGTCGATATTTCACGTAACCGACTGCCGGATATTGGCCGCAGGCCGGGAAATGTTTACTATGCGCAGGGGTTTTCCGGGCAGGGTGTGGCGCTCACCGGGCTTGCAGGCAAAATTATCGCGGACGCCATTCGTGGCGATGCGGAAAAGTTTGACGTGTTCGCCCGTATTCCGCACCGTTCATTTCCGGGCGGGCCTTTGCTGCGTACGCCATTGCTGACGCTGGCCACGCTCTACAGCCGTCTACAGGATATTTTTTAGGGAGAAAAATTATGGATGTTCGCGCCGCCGTCGCATTCGAAGCTGGTAAGCCGCTGGAAATTGTCGATGTGCAATTGGAAGGCCCTAAAGAGGGCGAGGTGATGATCGAACTCCGGGCAACCGGCATTTGCCACACCGACGCCTTCACATTGTCGGGCGAGGATCCGGAAGGCGCTTTCCCCGCCATCCTGGGGCATGAGGGCGCGGGCGTCGTGGTTGAGGCCGGGCAGGGGGTCAAATCGCTTAAAAAAGGCGATCATGTCATTCCTCTGTACACGCCGGAATGCCGCCAGTGCGAATATTGCCTTAATCCGAAAACCAATCTGTGTCAGGCCATCCGCGAAACCCAGGGGCACGGCGTAATGCCCGACGGCACCGGCCGCTTCAGTTACAAGGGCAAACCCGTGCTGCATTATATGGGCTGCTCGACCTTCGCCAATTATTCGGTGCTGCCGGAAATTGCGCTGGCCAGGGTGCGCGAAGACGCGCCGTTTGACAAGATCTGTTACATCGGCTGCGGCGTGACCACGGGTATTGGCGCGGTGATCAATACCGCCAAGGTGGAGCCGGGATCAAAGGTCGTGGTGTTCGGGTTGGGCGGCATCGGGCTGAATGTCATTCAGGGCGCGCGTCTTGCTGGCGCGGCGCAGATCGTGGGGGTTGATCTCAATCCGGCGCGCCGGTCCCAGGCCGAACGGTTTGGCATGACGCATTTCGTCAATCCCAAAGAGGCGGGGGCTGATCTTGTGCCCTATCTCGTTTCGCTGACAGGCGGCGGCGCGGATTATAGTTTTGAATGTATCGGAAATGTCGATGTGATGCGTCAGGCGCTGGAATGCTGCCATAAGGGGTGGGGCGAATCCATTATCATCGGCGTTGCCGGGGCGGGACAGGAAATCCGTACACGTCCTTTCCAGCTGGTAACCGGGCGCGTATGGCGCGGCACCGCCTTTGGCGGCGCCAGAGGCCGCACCGATGTGCCAAAGATTGTGGATTGGTACATGGACGGAAAAATCAATATTGATGATCTGATAACCCACACCATGCCGCTTAAAGACATCAATCGCGCCTTTGATCTGATGCACAGCGGTGAATCGATACGAAGCGTCGTGGTTTATTAGAGCGGAAGACAGGAAAAAAATAATGACTAATGGTCATAACGAAAATTTGCATCTGAGTACCGAGGATCGCAAACGCCTGCGCGAATTGCGCGCCCAACGGCCCGCACATCATGCCCCAAAGCACACGCCAACTCGCGGCGCCAGGATTGCCGATATGGTTGCCACAATGGTTGGCTCGTGGCGCTTCATCATTATCCAGTCTGCACTGCTTGCGCTCTGGGTTGTTCTGAATTTGACCGGCTATTTCTACCACTGGGATCCATATCCCTTTATTTTGATGAATTTGCTGCTGTCTACACAAGCGGCCTATGCAGCGCCGATCATCATGATGAGCCAGAACCGGCAGGCCCAGATCGACCGCCGGAATGCAGAACATGATTATCGGGTAAACGTGAAAGCGGAGCTGGAAATAGAACTGCTGCATAACAAGATAGACGCCCTGCGCGAGCAGGAAATTTTACAGCTCATCACGATCATCCGGCGCCTAAGCGCGCATCTGGCGCCGGAACTTGGGGAAACATTCAGCCCAGAAGGCGCCGCCTGATCGCATTATTCAATCTGCAAGGCCCTGGGCGCAAGCGCCGGTTCTTCGCGCATCAGCGTGATGGAGATGCGCCGGTTGCCGGACACATAGGGATCATCGGGGAACAGCGGCTCGGTGCCGGCCTTGCCCGATACTTCAAAAAACCGCGCATCCGTCACCCCGGCCTGTTGCAGCATATGCCGGCTGAGAATGGCGCGATCGACAGACAGTTCCCAATTGCCATAGCCATCGGCGCGTCGTAACGCGGCGGCATCGGTATGACCGGTGATGGTGATGCGGTTTGGAAGCTTGTTTATGACCCTGGATATTTCCTTGAACATAGCCCGGGTGCGCGCATAGGGTTCGGCGCTGCCTTCCTTGAACATCGGGCGGTCGGCTTCGTCGACAAGCTGGATGCGCATGCCTTCGGGCGTGTGATCAATGATAAGCTGCCCCGCCAGCTGCGCCAGTTCGGGAATATCCTTGACGGCCTGTTTCAGATCCTTTTCGGCCTGCTCGAAAATTTTTTGCTGGCGGGCGTCTATTCCCTTGTTTAGCGCTTCCTCGCTAGGGGTTGGTGTGGTGCGTTGCGCATCAAGGTTTGAAATCACCTCATGCGCGCCGCCTGCGTTCGGACCCTGCTCGCCAACCCCGATCTGGGCCGCGGCTTGGCCGTCGGTTATTTCGGCGGCAACGGGCGCGCCTGCGGCTTCGCTTTCGGATTCGCTCTCTGCCGGCGATCCCGGCGGCGCCATGGACAGCGTTACCGCCGGCGAGCCATCGGATATGCTGTCCTCGTCATTGACGCTTGAGCCGCTCATCATGCCATCGCCGCCGCCCGTAGCCGTGCTGGAGGGAGCCAAAGTGAAATATTCGGCAATGCCTTCTTTCTGTTCCTTGGAGGTGCTGCTCAGCAGCCATAACATCAGAAAGAAGGCCATCATGGCCGTCACGAAATCGGCATAGGCCACCTTCCAGGCGCCGCCATGATGGCCGCCCTCGATCTTTTTGATCTTTTTGATAATGATATTAGGGGCTGCGTCGCCCTCGCCTCTTGCCATCTTCGCCTGCCTCCGGATGCTGGCGGCACTCTAGAGAAACCAGGTTAACGGCGCGTTTGCGATGCAAAAGACCGGAAATCCATAATGGCATTGCGCCCTTCGGCCTCTAGCCTCTATAAATTAAGAAATAATTCATGATTGAGGGGATTAGAGATGACGGTCGACACCCGCGCCTTGCGCAATAGTTTTGGTAATTTCGTTACGGGCGTGACCCTGGTGACGACGGTAGGTTCGGACGGCAAGCCTATCGCCATGACCGCCAATTCGTTCAGCTCGGTTTCGCTGGATCCCCCCCTTGTATTGTGGTGCATCGACAAAGGCTCGGACCGTCTGGGGATTTATCAGCAGGCGCAGCATTTTGCGATCAATGTGCTGGCCGCCAATCATCAGGAACTGTCCGGCAGATTTGCCAAAAAGGGGCAACCCTATATGGATGGGGTGGATTATGCGGTCTGGGAAACCGGCTGTCCGGTCATTCCCGATGCGGTCGCCATTTTTGAATGCGACAAGCTGGCAAGCCATGATGCGGGGGATCACATTATCTATATCGGCTATGTGCGGAGATTCCAGACACCTGAAACCGCCGGTAAGCCGCTGGTATTTCATCGTGGGGCCTATTGCGCTCTGGCATGACGGGCCTCACTGCCGCACGTCATGACCGGGATTGCCTGACAGCCAAACTTATGCTTCTATTAATAGAATAAAATGGCTAGCTGACATCTGATGGCGAGCTAAATAAAATTTAGGGAGTCAGGTCATGCTGGGGGCGCTTGTTCAGACCTATAACGAAGTAATTGCGCCGTTGATCCTCAAGGGCGGCCCTATTGTTGCCGTGCTGCTGCTGGTTTCCGTCGTGGCGGTGGCGGTGATAATCATCAAAATCGTTCAGTTTTATATGGCTGGTATTTACGCCAGCACACGTACCCGCGCCAGGACCATAGAGCCCGTGCTTGATCTGGTGCGCGCGGGGGATTTCACATCCGCGCAAAATCTGGTGGCGGCGCAAAAAGGGCCGCTGGCCCGGCTGATGGAAGCGGGGCTAATCGCCAGTTGGCGTGACCATCGCCGCGATACGGAAATCGAAGAAGAACTTGGCCGCGTGGGCGGCAATCAGCTGGTGGCGATGCAGTCCTATTTTCGCTGGCTGGAAGTCATTGGTAATATCGCCCCTTTGCTTGGCCTGCTGGGTACGGTGATGGGGATGATTACGGCGTTTCAACAATTGGAAGTTGCGGGAAGCAAGGTCGATCCATCCATCCTTGCGGGCGGCATCTGGGAAGCGCTGCTGACCACCGAGGTGGGCTTGATAGTGGCCATACCGGTGGTGACAATTCTCAATCTGCTGGAAAACCGGCTTGACCAGTACCGTCAGGAAATGCGTGATGTTTCAGCGCGTATGATGCATGCGTTGCATTCCGCCGAAAAACGCGCCGGCGTAAACATGGCCCCCAAGCCCCAGGCGGCGCAATAGCCGGAGCGCCGCAGGTTATGGGCATACTGGATCAGCCTCTTCGCCGCTCGCGGAAAATGAGCATGACGTCCATGATCGACGTTGTATTTCTGTTGCTAATATTCTTTATGCTGATCAATACGTTTGGCAGCACCCAGGTGCTGCGCTTTGCAACCCCGGCGGGTGAACGTAAATCAATCGAAAAGGACTTCAACCTTGCGCCGGTGTTTATTCGCGCCGATAACAGCATCGACATTGACGGGAAAACTTTTCCGGCAGACGCCCTGAAAGGGGAAATGCAGAAAATAAAATCACGGGCAGCCGAAGTGACCCTGATGATTGTGGTGGAACCCGGCGCTAAAAACCAGTCGCTGATTCATGTGATCGAGGCTGCGCGCAGCACCGGCCTGAAAAATATCGCTATGAAAAAGCTGAAGGACGCGGAAGCCATTTTGTCCACGCCTTCCAACGGGGGCGCGGGGAATGATTGATTTTGGCCCCGAACGGCCGAAACGTGAATATGAATATCTGGTGCCGCTTATCAATGTGGTGTTCCTGCTGATCACTTTTTTTCTGATCACGGGCACGATGCAGACAGCAGAACCGGTAAAGGTGGAACTGCCCGAAGGCGCGATTGACGAAACAAAGCCCGCCGAGGCGGTAACGGTTTATCTTGGGCCCGATGGCTTTGTGTACCTGTTTGACCAGGTGATTGAGGCGCGCTTTGCCCCATTCATGCTGCGCAGTTTCTTTCTGAAAGAAGGGCATCGCTCGGTTCAGATAAAGGCGGATAAAAACGCCGACGCCGAAACGCTGATCGATATGATGGAACAGATGCGCGAAATAAATATCGAAGAGATCATTATTTTGACGGAGCATGGAAAGTGAACGCATCGCGCTCCATGCTGTACCCGGGGCGCTGGCATCTGGCGGCTTTTATTGCCGTTTCGTTCCTGCTGCATGTCCTCTGGTTTGTCTGGTTTGCGCTGCAGGGTTCCGCAATGTTTGCGTCGCAAGACAGTGGCGCACTTGGGCTGGGCGGTGGCGAAAATCTGGTGTTTGAATTGTCCCGTGGCGATTCCGGCGGACCGGAGGCTGAACTTCCGGGCGCCGATATGGATTTGCAGGAGGCGTTGCCAGATACGTTAAGCGAGGATCAGGTCGAGGCGCCACTGATTGAAGAAGAAGCCGCCGTGCCAGTGGCGCCGGCAGAAGATACTGTTGAAAAGGAAAAGGCGGCGGCGGCAAAAGCGGCGCAGGCAGCGGCCGGGGCTTCAAAAAAACAAAGCGGTGGCGATGGCGGGGATGCCGAAGAAACCAGGCGCAATCGTGCGGGATCGGCATTAACGGGACAGCAAATATCCTCGTCCGCAGCGGGCCGGACGCTCAAATTGCTTGCGGGCCGTCTGGATGTTCCGGGGGGTAACCGGCTGATGAATGTCAAACTCAATCTGTTTCCGGATGGCATGATGCGGGTGGAACTGACCTATTTTCACTACAAGACTTTTCATAAACTTGTAACATCCACACGTCATTTCAAGGGTGATGGAAAGTGGTGGGTCGACAAGGACAGCCTGTGCCTTCAGTCCATGGTCATCGACTATGGCACCATTAATTGTTATGAAATGAACCAGACGCCGGATGGCAAGCTTGATTTATATTTTTCGGAATGCACCGGTAAATCCTCCACGGCTTGCAGGAAGCACCGCCTCGGCGCGCAGGGGGAATTCAGTTCCGGTCTTGACTGAGGTCTTGCGGGGCGGCTGTATCTGCCGTAAACGCTGTATCCACGGAAACAATGGCGTCCCGGTGCTTCATAAGGATTTCCCGCAATGAACAATCCCAGCTTTGCCTCGGTGCAGGATATGCTGGCTTCGCTGCGGCCATCATACCCCGTCATGTGTTTCTGGCCGGAACGCATCGCCCAGACGGCGCGGCGTTTTCTGGATGGCTTTCCGGGCAAGGTTCTGTACGCCGTTAAGTGCAATCCGCATGGCATCGTTCTGGATGCGATGTATGGCGCGGGCATCCGTAATTTCGACACGGCTTCGCTGAATGAAATTGCGCTGGTGGATGAGCGTTTTGAGGATGCTAACTGCTATTTCAATCATCCGGTCAAAAGCCGCGCGGCCATAGATTCGGCGGTGCGCGTTTATGGCGTGAATGATTTTGTCGTTGATCATCCCAGCGAGCTGGGCAAGCTGATCGAAATCGCGGGGCCGGGGCATATCATTCAGGTCCGCCTGCGTACGCCCGGTGGTGTTGCGACCTTCGATCTGTCCGCCAAATTCGGCGCGGATGAAGATATGGGCGTGGAACTGCTGCGCGAGGTTGTGGCGCAAAAATCCCGGCCTGCGGTGTCGTTTCATGTCGGCAGCCAATGCAGCAAACCATCAGCCTATGCCAAGGCGTTCGAGATTGTGGCGCGGGTGCTTTCGCGCGCGGGAGTGGCTCCTGAATATATCAATGTGGGCGGCGGCTTTCCGGTGTCCGACGCTGAAACCAAGGCGCCGCCATTGGAAGAATTTTTTGCCCAGATCCGTGAATCAGCCGCGCAATATGGTTTTCTGGACAAGGTGCCGCTGTATTGCGAACCCGGGCGCGGCATGGTGGCCGACGCCGCCTCGCTGATCACGCAGGTTCATCTGCGCAAGGATAATCAACTTTATCTGAACGAAGGCATTTTCGGCAGCCTGTCGGAAATCGTTTATGGCGATATGCGCCCGCCATTGCAGGCGATCCGGCTGAAGGGGCCGCTGTCCAATGAAATGCGGCCATTCACCCTGTTTGGGCCGACCTGTGATTCAAATGATGTGGTGCCGCACCAGTTTGCATTGCCCAAGGATATTTCCGAAGGCGACTGGATCGAGGTGGGCGGCGTTGGCGCCTATTCCAATGCGCTGCAAAGCAGCTTTAACGGCTTTACCACGGATACGTTTGTCGCCATTCGCGGCACCATGCCCAGCGCCTTCGCGCCCTGATATTTTACACGCCCAAAAAAAAGCCCGCCGGACCGGCGGGCTTTTGCGTGGATCGTAGATAGACGTCCGATCAGACGCTGTAATACATCTGATACTCGATCGGGTGCGGCGTATGTTCAAACGCATGCACTTCTTCCATCTTCAGGTCGATATAGGAATTAAGCTGCTCGTCACTGAACACATTGCCCTTTTTCAGGAAGGCGCGGTCCTGATCCAGCGATTCCAGCGCCTGACGCAGGCTGCCGCAAACGGTTGGCACATCTTTCAGTTCTTCGGGCGGCAGATCGTACAGATCCTTGTCCATCGGCTCTCCCGGATGGATCTTGTTTTCAATGCCGTCAATACCGGCCATCAGCATGGCGGCAAACGCCAGATAGGGATTGGCCGTGCAGTCCGGGAAGCGTACTTCGACGCGCTTGGCCTTGGGGCTTTGAGCGAACGGAATGCGGCAAGACGCCGAACGGTTGCGCGCCGAATAGGCCAGCAGCACCGGCGCCTCAAAGCCCGGGATCAACCGCTTATAGCTGTTGGTGGAGGCGTTGGTGAGCGCGTTCAGCGCCTTGGCGTGCTTGATGATGCCGCCAATATAATACAGGCATGTATCCGACAGATCGGCATAGCCGGAACCGGCGAAAGTCGGCTTGCCGCCTTTCCAGATCGACTGATGCACATGCATGCCGGAGCCATTATCGCCATAAAGCGGCTTCGGCATAAAGGTCGCCGTCTTGCCATAGCTGGCTGCAACCTGATGGATCACATATTTGTAGATCTGCATCTGGTCGGCGATTTTGGTCAGGGTTGAGAATTTCATGCCCAGTTCGTGCTGGCTGGGGGCGACCTCATGATGATGCTTTTCAGTGTCCAGCCCCATTTCGCGCATCAGCGACAACATTTCAGAACGCATGTCCTGAAGCGAATCCATCGGCGGCACCGGGAAATAACCGCCCTTGACGCGGGGACGATGCGCCAGATTGCCGCCATCATATTTGGTGCCGGTATTGTAAGGGCCTTCGACGCTGTCGATCGAGAAACTGGTTTCGTTCATTTCGACCTTGTAACGCACATCGTCAAACACGAAGAATTCCGCCTCGGGTCCGAAATAGGCCGCGTCGCCCAGGCCAGTGGTTTTCAGAAAGGCTTCGGCGGCCTTGGCCGTGGAGCGCGGGTCGCGGCTATAGGCCTGGCCGGTTGACGGCTCCAGAATGTCGCAAATCAGGATCAGCGTATTTTGCGCCATAAACGGATCCATGACGGCGGTGCTCAGATCTGGCATCAGGGTCATGTCGGATTCATTGATGGCCTTCCAGCCGGAAATGCTCGATCCGTCGAACATGATGCCTTCGGCAATCATGTCCTCATCAAAAACGCCAACATCCATGGTCAGATGCTGCCATTTGCCGCGTGGATCGGTAAAGCGCAGGTCAACGAATTTGACATCGTTGTCCTTGATATTTTTCATAAGATTGGAGACGTCGGACATGATAGCTTCCCTGTTGTTATATTTGGACTAGAGCGCTTCCTCGCCGGTTTCACCGGTGCGGATGCGTAACGCTTCTTCGATATTGCTGACAAACAGCTTGCCGTCGCCGATGCGGCCTGTATGCGCCGCACTCTTGATTGCGTCTATGGCGCGTTCCACCATGTCGTCCGACAAAACGATCTCGATTTTCACCTTGGGCAGAAAATCAACTACATATTCAGCGCCTCTGTACAGCTCTGTGTGCCCCTTCTGGCGGCCAAACCCCTTGGCCTCAAGCACGGTAATGCCTTGCAGGCCAATTTCGTGAAGCGCTTCTTTCACTTCATCCAGTTTGAACGGTTTAATGATCGCCTCGATCTTTTTCATGTGCGTTCAGGTTCCTGTTATGATCTGCCCAGCCATACGAGAATTGGTGCGTCACATCATCTGATTAGCATGTGTTGTGCCAGTTACCAAGTGGCGGGGTCAGGCAGTATTTCTGCGATTGTTAGCCGCAAGCAGTGTAGGAAACAATCCCGAAATTGCCCAGATTATAGTCAACAAGGATAAATTTTGGGCGGAACGGGGGTGCGCTTGCGTGGCTGGGGGCCGGGGGGTGATGATTTTTACGGCGCTTTTCATAGCTGGCGGCTGTTTACACGGGCTTCAGATGTGATAAACGGGCGGCATGTGGAACCTTCCTGGATGTTCGGATGCCAGCCGGTCTCAGGGCGGTATAGCGCCGTGACGCGGCCCTTGATACGGCCATTGGGGATAATAGCAGGCGGCGGGCCGATCCCGGTGATGCTGGCCAACCGCTGCCGGGCCGAGGGCAGGGACTGTTTCATTGCCGGCATTATCGGCGCGGCGGATCAACAGATCGCAAATTTTCCGCATCAATGGATTGGCATCGGCGCGGTGGGCGCGCTGATGCGCGGCATGCGTCAGCATAATTGCGAAGATATTGTATTTATCGGCGCGGTGCGGCGGCCCGATCTGCGCCAGTTGAAACTGGATTGGGGCGGCCTGCGCTTTTTGCCGCGCTATGCCCGCGCCGCGCTGGGCGGCGATGATCAGCTTTTGCGGGTGCTGGTAAGCGAGCTTGAACGTCATGGCTTCAAGGTTGCCGGTGTGCATGAATTATTGCCGGATATCACCGCGCCCGCGGGCATTCTGGGCGCGGTGCAGCCCGCACCCACGGATATGTCCGATATTACCCGGGCGCTGGGGGTGGTCAGTCAGCTAGGCGCGCTGGATATCGGGCAGGGGGCGGTGGTCAGGGGCGGGGTTGTTCTGGCGGTTGAGGCCGCAGAGGGAACCGATGCGATGCTGACCCGCTGCGCGCAGTTGAAGCCGGACCCGCGCGACGGTGATACGGGCGGTGCAAATCGGCGCGGCGTGCTGGTCAAGCTGCCCAAGCCCGGCCAGGAACGCCGCATCGACATGCCCACGCTCGGTCTGACGACGCTGCGGCTGGCGGCGGCGGCGGGGCTTGCGGGCATCGCCTTTGAAGCGGGCGGCGCGCTGCTGGTCGAGGCGGGCGCCATGATCCGTGAAGCCGATGCGCAGGGCATGTTTCTGATCGGGCTTGATCCGGCGGCGGGGCAGGGCTGATGGCGGCAGCGCCCCTGCGGCTGATGCTGATTGCGGGCGAGCCGTCGGGTGATGTGCTGGGCGCGGAATTATTGCAGGCGCTGGCGCAACGCGCCGGAAGGCCCATCAAGGCTTACGGTGTGGGCGGCGCGGAAATGGCGCGGGCGGGGCATGAAAGCCTGTTTGATATGGCCGAGCTGTCCGTCATGGGCATTGCCGAAGTGTTACCCCGTCTGCCGGTTCTGCAAATGCGCATTGCCGAATGTGTGGCATTGGCGTTGCGTACCAGACCTGACGCACTGATCACCATCGACAGTCCGGATTTCAGTTTTCGCGTGGCGCATCAGCTGCGCAAATATGCGCCGGAAATTCCCATCATCCATTATGTCGCGCCGCAGATCTGGGCCTGGCGGCGCGGCCGGGCGCGCAAGATTGCGCGCTATGTCGATCTGGTGCTGGCGCTGCTGCCGTTCGAACCGCCGCTATTTACCGGCGCGGGTCTGGCCTGCAGCTTTGTGGGCCATTCTGTCGTGACGCGCGTTCCCGAGGCTGATGCGGGGGCGGCGTTTCGCGCGCGTCACGCCATTCCCGCGGATGCGCCGCTGCTCGGCGTGCTGCCCGGCAGCCGGGGAAGCGAAGTATCCCGCCTGCTGGCGCCTTTTGGCGATGCGCTGCGCCTGCTGTCGCGCGATGCGCCGGACCTGCATCTGTTTTGCGCCACGCTGCCGCAAGTGGCCGCACAGGTTCGCGCGGCGGCGGCGGGCTGGCCGGGGCGGGTCATTCTCAGCGAGGATGCTTCAGAAAAACTGGCGGGCTTTGCCGCCTGCGATGCGGCGCTGGCGGCATCGGGAACCGTGTCGCTTGAACTGGCGGCCTGCGCCACGCCGCATCTGGTGGCCTACAAGGTCAGTCCGTTGACCGCCATGATCGCACGGCGGATGCTGCAAATCCCGCATGTCAATCTGATCAATCTGATACTGAATGAAAGTCTGATTCCGGAACTGTTGCAACAGGACTGCACCCCGGAAAATCTTGCGCGCGAACTCCGTCTGTTAATGTTGCCGCCGCGTCCATCGCCCGCGGCAAGGATGCAGCAGGCGGGCATGCGCCGGGCGCTGACGCAATTGGGGCTGGGTCAAACCCCGCCCAGCGCGCGCGCAGCGAAAGAAGTGCTGGCGCTGCTGGCACGGCGTCCCCCCACTTTGTCATGCTGAGCGAAGCGAAGCATCTCCGTCCGCATTCCGCGGTTGGGGATGCTTCGCTTCGCTCAGAATTGTGTGTTGGGCATGTGGTATAGGGGCGTGGGCAGGCGTCCGGTCAGAATGAGGTTCACAAGACCGTTGTCACCTGGGTTCCCTGCCCACGTTTTTCCTAACCGCTTGAATGGCAGGAAGGGTATCCGCCCGCACACAATTACAAGCAACGAGGAACGCCCAATGAGCTATATACACTTTATCGGTATTGATGTCAGCAAGGAATGGTTTGACGTGGCGCTGCACGGCGCAAAACTCCGGGACCACGCATATGCATAAACATGGTAGATGACAACGGGTGGTTTTTCGGCATAAATCCCTGGCAATCGCGGCAATGGAAGCAGACCCATCATGAAGCTATCGCAGTTTTTTCTGCCCGTACTGAAAGAAGACCCGTCCGAAGCGCAGATCGTTTCGCACCGGCTGATGTTGCGGGCCGGCATGATCCGCCAGACCAGCGCGGGGATTTACGCCTGGCTGCCGCTGGGGCTGAAGGTGCTGCGCCGGATCGAGCAGATTGTGCGCGAGGAACAGAACCGCGCGGGCGCCATTGAAATGCTGATGCCCACCATTCAGTCCGCCGATCTGTGGCGCGAAAGCGGCCGCTATGAAGATTATGGCAAGGAAATGCTGCGCATTACCGACCGGCATGAACGCGACATGCTGTTTGGCCCGACCAACGAGGAAATGATCACCGATATTTTCCGCAACACCGTGCGCAGCTACCGCGATCTGCCACGCAATCTGTATCATATTCAATGGAAATTCCGCGATGAAATCCGTCCGCGTTTCGGCGTGATGCGCGGGCGCGAATTTCTGATGAAGGACGCCTATTCATTTGATCTGGATGCGGCGGGCGCGCGGCGTTCCTACAACGCCATGTTCATCGCCTATTTGCGCACCTTCGCCCGCATGGGGCTGAAGGCCATTCCGATGGCTGCCGACACCGGCCCGATTGGCGGCGATCTCAGCCATGAATTTATCATTCTGGCGGAAACCGGCGAAAGCGAAGTGTTCTGCCATGCCGACACTCTGGCGCGCGACTGGGCAGCGGAGAATATCGACTATGCGTCGGATTTGCAGCCGCTGGTCGATGGCATGACGGCGCTCTATGCCGCGACCGATGAAAAACATGATGCGGCGCGCTACGCGGCGGAAGTGCCCGAGGACAAACGCTGCAATGCGCGCGGCATTGAGGTCGGGCATATATTCTATTTCGGCACCAAATATTCCGCCGCCATGAACGCCAAAGTTACGGGGCCCGATGGCAATCTGATTACCGTCGAGATGGGCTCCTATGGCATTGGCGTATCGCGCCTGGTGGCGGGCATTATCGAGGCCAGCCATGATGATAATGGCATTATATGGCCCGCATCGGTGGCGCCGTTTGATATTGGCCTGATCAATCTGAAAGCGGGCGATGCTTTGGTCGATGCGGCCTGTACGGATTTATATGCCAGGCTGTGCGCAGCCGGAAAAGACGTGCTCTATGACGATAGCGATGAACGCGCAGGCGGAAAATTCGCCACCATGGATTTGATCGGCCTGCCCTGGCAGGCCATCATCGGCCCCAAGGGCGTCAAGAATGGCGTCGTCGAGCTGAAAAACCGCGCCACCGGCGAACGCCAGGAACTGGGCATGGACGCCGCGCTTAAATTGCTCGTGGGTTAAAAGGGAGGCGGTTTAAAAAGGAGCGTCTGCTTAAACGCATTACGACAGCCATTTCTTATGATAATTTTGGACTTGCAATAACTACTCCATTGGAGTATATTCTGGGTGACAAAAACGATTGACGTAATTCCCCTGCGCAGTTTTAGAAAAGCGGCTAAAA
>JAHHGO010000064.1 GCA_023252275.1 Alphaproteobacteria bacterium | reverse complement strand
GGCCTTTGCGCTGACGGGGCTGGATACCGCCAGCATCGAAACCTATAGCGACGAGAACGCCAACCGCGCCGATGTGATCAGCCTGCGCGACAGGGTGACGGTCGAGGTGCATAACAAACCCGACCCGCAGGATAGCGAGGTGATCATCGACATGGCGGATGGAAGCAGTTTCGCGCTCAGCGCCAATGTCGGCATTCCCGCCAGCAATCTGGATGCGCAATGGGAAAAACTGACCAGCAAGTTTCACGCTATCGCCGGGCCTGTAGTGGGGCAGGGGCGGGCGCGGGAATTGGCCGCCGCCATCCGCAATCTGGAATCACTTGAGAATTTTGCCGATCTGGGGTCTTTGCTGCGGGCGGGCTGAGAGAAAGAGAAAAATCTCATTGCGGGCCGCAACGCTTCGCTCGTGATGACACAATATGTCAGGAGAAAATAATGCCGGGAAACATTACAGAACGGGCGCGGCTGCTGCCGAAGGGCAACCATTACGGGGTGTTCGAAGTGGGGCAGGTGTTTGAACATCACTGGGGGCGCACCATCAATGCGGGCGACAATTCGCTGTTCACCACACTGACGCTTTCCTATAATCCGCATTATTTCAATGTGGAATATGCCAGGGCGCACGGTCATCCGGGCATTGTGGTCAATCCGCTGCTGGTGTTTAACACCGTGTTCGGTTTGACGGTTGAGGATTTGAGCGAAGGCGGCGGGCCGTTTCTGGGCGTGGACCAGCTTACCTATCATTGCCATGTCTATGAGGGCGATACGGTGACGGCGCGCTCGACCGTGAAAGACAAACGCATTTCGGAAAAGATGAAGGGCTTTGGCATTGTCACGTGGCACACGGAAGGCTTTAATCAGCGCAAGGAGCTGGTGGTGGATTATCAGCGTACGAATTTGGTGAGGATAAAAACATGAGTACGAAGGAAAAACTGGGCGGCGATGCCTGGGACATTAATCCCAATGCGGGCGAAGGCTATATGACCGACGAGCGGCGTCTGATCAAGGACAGCGCGCGCGCCTTCACCATGAAAGAAGTGCTGCCGGTCGCCAATCAGCTTGATCCGGTGCAGGGAAAAATCCCCATGGACCTGCGCAACAAGATGGGCGAGATGGGCTATTTCGGCATCACCATTCCCACCCGGTATGGCGGCATGGGGCTTGGCTGTTTTGAATATTGCCTGGTGGCGGAAGAACTGGCGCGCGGCTGGATGAGCGTGGCGAGTTTGATCGCGCGCGGCAATGGCCTGATCGGATCGCGCGGCATGACCGAGGAAGAATTGCAGATCCGTCTGCCAAAGGTGGCGCGCGGCGAATGGCTGGGCGCGTTTTCCATGTCGGAACCGGGGGCTGGATCAGACATCTCCGCGCTCACCTGCCGCGCGGTGCAGGATGGCGATGAATGGGTGATCACCGGCAATAAGTACTGGTGCACCTTCGCCGATGACGCGGATTATATTTATGTGGTGGCGCGCACCGAGCCGATTGATCCCAAGGCGCGGCACAAGGGCATTTCCGGCTTTATCGTGGAAAAGCCGCGCGGCGAGCTGCCGAATAATTGCAAGGGCGCGGTTATTCCCAAGATCGGCTATTTCGGATGGAACACGTTCGAGCTGGCCTTTGACGGCTGCCGGGTGCCGCTCAGCGCGCAGGTCGGCGGCAAAAAAAGCGCTGGCAATGCCTTCTATCAGATCAGCTCCGGGCTGGAACGCGCCCGCGCGCATACGGCTGCGCGTTCCATCGGGCTGGCGCAGGGCGCGCTGGAAGACGCCATGGAATATGCCAAGCAACGGGTGCAGTTCGGCAAACAGATCGGCGATTTTCAGGCGATCCGTTTCAAGATCGCCAAAATGGCGACCGAGATCGAGGCTGCGCGGCAATTAATGTATTTCGTCTGCCATCAGATCGATACCGGCAAGCGGTGTGACCGCGAGGCTGCGATGGTCAAATATTTTGCGTCCGAAATGTCCGAGCGGGTGACTAGCGAGGCGTTGCAGATTTTCGGCGGCGCGGGCTACACCAAACTCAACGCCGTCGAGCGTTACTGGCGCGATGCGCGGCTGACGAAAATATTCGAAGGCACTTCTGAAATTCAGTTGCGGATTATTTCTGACAGCCTGATGGGACGGGGGAAAAGCTGATCATGGCGCTCACCGGATCGAACAATTACTATGAGGATTTCACACCCGGCGATGTGTACAAACATGCGCGCGGCAAGACGATCATGGAATATGATAATGTCGGCACAACGCTGCAGGTGATGAACACCGCCGAAGGGCATTTCAATGAAGATTTGATGTCCAAATCCGGCGCGATATTTCCGCACCGGGTGAATTTCGGCGGCGTCACCATCGCCACCATTGTGGGCCTGTCGATGCAGGATACGGGCGAAAACGCGCTGCGCGAAATTGGCATGGACAAGATAAGGCTGAAGGCCCCGGTGTTTCACGGCGATACGCTCTATGCGTATACGGAAGTTCTGGGCAAGGATGATATTGGCCAGAAGGATGCGGGCGTCGTTCATTTTAAACATTACGGCTATAATCAGGATGGCAAGGAAGTGTTTGAGGGCGAACGCCGGGTGCTGATCAAAAAGCGCGGCGCGAAATGATTGCATCCCCTGTTCCGAACGGCGCGCTGAAAGGCCTCAAGGTCATTGATCTGACCATGATGCTGGCGGGTCCGTTCGCCACCATGCTGCTGGGCGACCAGGGGGCGACGATCATCAAGGTTGAGCCGGTCAAGGGCGGCGACATGACCCGCGCCCTCAGCGTCGGGCAAAAGGACATGCCCTTTGGCGGCTATTTCCAGAGCATCAACCGCAATAAATTGTCTCTGGCGCTGGATCTAAAGACCGAGGCGGGCAAGAACGTGCTGCGCCGTCTGGTTGCGGATGCGGATGTGCTGGTGGAAAATTACCGGGTGGGGGTGATGGACCGGCTGGGGCTTTCCTATGAAAGCCTGGCGAAGATCAATCCCAAACTGGTCTATGCGACGGTGCGCGGCTTTGGCGATCCGCGCACGGGAAAAAGTCCGTATGCGGATTGGCCGGCCTTTGATGTGATCGCGCAGGCCATGGGCGGCATCATGGGCATTACCGGGCCGGACGCCAATACGCCGCTGAAAATCGGCCCCGGCGTGGGCGATATTGTTCCCGCAATGCTGATGACCATCGGCATTCTGTCGGCGGTGCGCCATGCCGAAAAAACCGGCGAGGGGCAATTTGTCGATGTCGGCATGTATGACGCCATTCTGGCGCTGTGCGAACGCATTGTCTATCAGCACAGCTATGACGGCGCGGTGCCGGGGCCGGAGGGTAATTCGCATCCGCTGCTGTGCCCGTTTGGCCTGTTTCCCGCCAGCGATGGCTGGGTGTCCATTGCCTGTCCGCGCGATCATTTCTGGAAAATTCTGGCGGAGAATATGGGCAAGCCGGAACTTGGCGAGGATGAACGCTATGCGCTGAATGCGGCGCGCGTGGCGCGCAATGCTGAAGTAGTGGAAATGGTTAGCGGCTGGACCAAAACCCTGACCAAAAAACAGTTGGCGGAATGTCTGGGCGGAAAGATTCCGTTTGGTCCGGTCAATAATGTCGTGGATATCTTTAATGATCCTCATATAGCGGTGCGCGAAATGCTGCCCCAGGTGGAACAGCCGGGGCGCGCGCCGGTGCGCATTGCCGGCACGCCGATCCGCATGACCAAAACCCAGGGTGGCGTGGCGCGGCGTGGCGCGCTGCTGGGCGAGGATACGGACAGAATTCTGCAAGATGCGGGTTATACGGATAAGGAAATCGCGGCGCTGCGTGACGCGGGCGCCGTTCGCTAAAAACATAAACAGGAGAAGAGATCATGGCTCATCATAATAAACGCCCGAAACGCGCCCGGCGCTGCCAATTGTCGGTGCCCGGCAGCAGCGAAAAAATGATGGTGAAGGCGGCAGGCCTTCCCGATGTCGATCATGTGTTTCTGGATCTCGAAGACGCGGTCGCGCCCAGCGCCAAACCCGGCGCGCGTGGCATGATCGCCGATGCGCTGAATAATCTGAACTGGGGCAAGAAGGTGCGCTGTGTGCGCGTCAATGATTGCACGACCGAATGGTGCCATGACGATATTATCGAAGTGGTCACCAGGGCCGGGCGCAATCTCGACACCATCATGCTGACCAAGGCCAAAAGCGCGCATGATCTGACCTTTATGGATACCATGCTTAACCAGCTTGAGAAGAAACTGGGGCTTGTCGAAGGGCGCATCGGCATCGAAGTGCTGATCGAGGAAGTCGAAGGCATGATGAATGTCGAGGAAATCGCCAAATCCACGCCGCGCCTGGAATGCCTGATTTTCGGCATGGGCGATTATTCCGCCAGCCAGGGCATCGATGTGCGCCATATTGGCGGCGACAGCGCCTATCCCGGCGATATCTGGCATTATACCCGCTACAAAATGACCATCGCGGCGCGCGCCAACGGGCTGGACCCGGTCGATGGCCCGTTCGCCAATTTCAAAAATCCAGACGCCTATCGGCGCGAGGCGGAACGCGCCTCTATTCTGGGAATGGTGGGCAAATGGGCGATCCATCCCAGCCAGTGCGAAATCGCCCAAGCGGTATTCTCGCCCGATCCCAAAGAAGTGCTGCGCGCCCGCGCCATGGCCAAGGCCTATGACGAAGCGCTGGCGCGTGGCGAAGGCGCAGTGACCTATGAAGGCATGATGATCGACGCCGCCTCCGTGCGCATCGTGCAGAACACGCTCGACAAGGCCGATCTGTACGGGATGTGATATTACCCGGCGGAATTATTACTTATTGTCATGCTGAACGAAGTGAAGCATCTTCCTCCGGGAATTCCGCCCATAGATCCCCCGATGGGGATCCTTCGCTTCGCTCAGGATGACGGGGTTTGTTTTTTATAAAATTTCCAGATAAAATTTCAATGCCCCATGCAAATCTATATTGATGGCGATGCCTGTCCGGTCAAGCAGGAGGCGCTGAAGGTCGCCGCCCGCCATGCGCTGCCGGTGGTGCTGGTCAGCAATCAGTGGCTGCGCGGGGTGGATGGCCCGCTGGTGCGCCAGCATGTCGCGCCCGCCACGCCGGACGCCGCCGATGACTGGATCGTGGAACAGATTGAACCGGGCGATATCTGCGTCACCGCCGATATTCCGCTGGCGGCGCGCGTTATCAAAAAAGGCGCGGCCTGTATCGGCCCGAACGGCAAGCCCTTTACCGAGGCCGGCATCGGTGATGTGCTGGCCACCCGTAATCTGCTGACCCATTTGCGCGAGCAGGGCGCCATCAACAGCCAAAGCGCAGGCTTCGGCAAGCGCGACCGCTCCAGTTTCCTCAACGGCTTCGAGCAGATGATTCAGGCGGTGAGGAGGAAGGGATAGCCTCATCCCGTCTTGCGCGCCGGTCTTCCCGGCGGCTGCAACTGGATGGTTTTCTGGGCGGGGCGGCCGCGCAGCAGGTCGGTGTCGATGCGGAACGGATCGCCGCTGACGCCGAGGCGCAGGCGATACACACCCACGCCCTCCATGACTCGCTGTACGTAATTGCGGGTTTCGCTGAACGGGATCAGTTCAATCCAGTCGATCATGTCGGTGGTGGATTTGCGCGGATCGCCATTTCGGGCCGCCCATTTCACCACCCGGCTGCCGCCGGCATTATAGGCGGCCAGCGCCATCACATAAGAGCCGTTATAATTGTCCAGCATATGGCTGAGATAGGCCGTACCGAGCCTTAGATTATAGACAGGATCGGATAGCCGTTTGGGGGAATAGGGCACCTTTAGCTGCCGCGCCACGCCTTCGGCTGTTGCGGGCATTAATTGCATCAGGCCCTGCGCGCCGGCGGGGCTGACGGCCTTCACGTTAAATCCGCTTTCCTGCTTAGTCAGCGCCAGAACAAGGGCCACTTCCGGACCATTAGCCCAGGTCACTTCCTTGGGCAGGTTCAGAATGGGATAACCTTCCTCGAACAGCCATACCGCTTCGCGGCCCGCCTGCTTGGCCGCCAGCACCCCGAAATCGCGGCGGTCCAGCAGGTTCGCAAAGGCCCCGGCGAGCCGGTAATCCTGGGGTTTGCGGGATTTCTCCAGCAGCGCCTGAAAAAACTGTTTGGCCTGGGAATCACGATTCAGCGACAGCAAGATATGTGTGGCGCGCGCCAGTTCCTGCTGGCCATAGGTGTTGAGTTCCTGCTGGCTGGGGCGTTTGGTGTTATCAAGCGCCGCGCGCACCACCGTGCCGCCATTCCATTCCGCCGCCAGCTGCCCATAAAAACTGACCGGATAGCGCGCCGCCTCGCCATACCAATATTTGGCGGCCTTGGCGTCCTTTTTTGCTTCCGCGGCGCGGCCGGCCCAATAGGCGCCGCGGCTGCGGCTCATCGGCGTTACGACCGCATGATACAGACGGGTGAAATGCGGAAAGGCGGTTGCCGGCTGATTGAGAAAGCGCAACGCGATCCAGCCCGCCAGCCATTCCGCCTCGGCATAGGGCGCGGCATCGTCCGGTAACTGGTAATTATGCGTGGACGCCACGGCATAGGCGGTTCTGTAATCCTTTTTTTCCAGCGCCAGCCGCGCCAGACTTTCCTGATGGTCCCACCAGATATCGCCCACCGGCGAATGCGGCGGGCGCAGGCTGCCGGCCGCATGATGCGCCAGTTCCAGCGCCAGATCCGGCTTGCCATTATTCAACCGCCAGTGGACACGTTCATAAAACAGTCCAGCATCTGTTCGTAACAGATTGGGAACACGCGATAAAGCCGCCTCCACATCCGGCGCGCGATAGCGTAATGCCAGGCGTGCCTTGCCCAGCAGTTCCTGATCGCGGCCGACAAGTTTGAACATGCGGATAGCCGCGTCGCGCTGCCCGCGCCATAACAGGCCGTCAAAGCGGGCAATATGATCCTGCCGGTCCAGCAGGCCGCGATATTCCCGCAAAATCTGGCTTTCAACATCTGTGTCAAAGCCACCCTCGCGCCATAAGTCGCGCAGAATACGAAGACCGGTTTTTTGATCCCTCGCTTCCATGAAAGTCTCGGCGGCCAGCAATTTGCCTTTTGCCGTATTGGGTGGATAACGCTGGAACCATTCCACCCGCTCGCGCAGCGGCATGGCGGACAGGAAACTATGTTCCGCCCGCACGGTCATTTCCCTGCGGCCGGGCCAGTTGGGATTGGCGATGAGAAAGCTGGCGATTTCGGCAAAACTGGGGCTGCTGCGCGAGGAAGACAGATATAAATATTCGACCAGTTTTTTGGCCACCGGATCGCCGCTCTGCGCCGCAAGTTTACGGGCATATTGCCAGCTTGCGCTGTCCGTGGCCCCAACCGCTCGCGCCACAAGGCTGCCGGGCTCAGCGGCATATGTCTGGCGCGCCGGGTAAACCGCCGCGCATATCAATGTGATCGCAAAGAGGCAAATCAGGCGCCGCAAATTCCGGCGCGATGAAGGATAAAACAACATATCGAATCTCTGAAGCTCAACGAACCAGATCATATGCAGCCAAGCATAGCGAGCCAAGCCTTATAGAGTCGTAAAACAGATTGGGCCAGTCTTCCCGTTAATCCGTTATTAATGGGCGCTTTGCCATGCCGTATCAGTATGGTAATTTCTCCTTAACATTTTTAACTTCATGGCGAAGGCTGCCAATGCCCACATCCCGGCCCATATTTTATGGCTCCATACCGGCGCTCATCACACCGTTCCACAATGGAAAGGTGGATGACAGGGCGTTTCAGGCGCTTGTGGAGTGGCAGATCATGCAGGGATCGCATGGTCTGGTGCCCTGTGGCACCACGGGCGAATCACCCACGCTGGACCATGATGAGCATAAGCGCGTGGTGGAATTATGCATTGAAGCGGCGGCGGGCCGCGTGCCGGTGATTGCCGGGACTGGCTCCAATTCCACGGCCGAGGCGATTGATCTTACCGCCCATGCCAAAAAAGCGGGCGCGGCGGGCGCGCTGGTCGTGGTGCCCTATTATAACAAGCCGACACAGGAAGGCATGTATCAGCATTACAGGGCGCTGAACGATGCTGTCGACATCCCGATTCTGATTTACAACATACCCGGCCGCACCGGCGTCAATATGACAGTGGAAACCATGGCGCGGCTGGCGCGGCTGGCGAATATTGTTGGCGTCAAGGACGCGGCCAATGACATTACCCGCACCTCTTTGCAGCGCCACGCGATGGGGCCCGATTTCATCCAGCTTTCCGGTGATGACGGCAATGCGCTGGGGCAGGCGGCGCATGGCGGGCATGGCTGCATTTCAGTTTCCGCCAATGTCGCCCCGGCTGAGCTTGCGGCGTTTCAGAATGCGCTGATGGCGGGCGATTTCAAAACGGCCCTGCAGTGGCAGGACAAATTAATGCCCCTGCATGATGCGCTGTTTGTTGAAACCAGCCCCGGCCCGGTCAAATATGCAGCCAGCCTGCGCGGCCTGTGCGCCGCTGAAATGCGGCTGCCCATGGCCCCGGTTTCGCCCTCCACCGAAAAAACCGTTCGCGCCGTGATGGAAGGGCTTGGGCTGCTCAACCGGCCGCTAGCCGCCGGCAGCGCATAAGAGGTCGTAACCAGACAAATGGCAGGCAAAAACAAGGCCGCCAGAAAACCGGTCAAAAAATCAGACGCTGGCCGGGTGCTGGCCGACAATCGCAAGGCGCGCTATAATTACGAAATTGGCGAGACGGTTGAGGCGGGCATCATGCTCACCGGCTCCGAGGTCAAGTCGCTGCGCGCCGGGCGCGCCAACATCGCTGAATCCTACGCCAGTGACGAAGGCGGCGAACTGTGGCTGATCAATGCCTATATTCCGCCCTATGATCCGGCTGGCCGGTTCAACAGTCACGAGCCGCGCCGCAAACGAAAACTTCTTTTGCATCGCAGGCAGATCAGCCGCCTGTCCGGCCTGCGCAAACAGCAGGGCGTGACGCTCATTCCATTGCGGCTCTATTTCAATGATCGCGGGCTGGCGAAACTGGTGATCTCACTGGCCAGCGGCAAAAAACAGCATGACAAGCGCCAGACCGAAAAAGACCGCGATTGGAAGCGCGAACAGGGCCGCCTTATGCGCGAAAAAGGATAGGTAAGTCCTGGATATGTAGTGATTTTTCAACATTCGTCACACATCTTGCCAAATATCGCGCATTAACTGTTGACAATTCTGACGACATGATTGATACTTCTGTATTAATTGTGTAATCGGGAGAGTCGAGCATGTCCGTCAAAGAATCGATCAAAGACAGAGCAAGCAAAATTGATGTAAGCCAGATTCCGCTGGACGAAATCGATGTGAGTAACCCGTATCTGTTTCAGAACGATACGATCGGTGAATATTTCAAAAGGCTGCGCAAGGAAGATCCGGTGCATTATTGCGCCAATGGCCATAGCGGCGCGTACTGGTCGGTGACCAAGTTCAACGACATCGTGCGCGTGGATACCGACCACAAAACCTTTTCATCGGATTCAGCCAATGGCGGCATCGCGCTTGACGGTCCCGGCCGCCGGGGCGGCGAAAACCGGCGTGGGGTCCCCGATATGGGGCTCTCAATGTTCATTGCCATGGACCCGCCTAAACATGATGAGCAGCGCAAGGTGGTGACCCCGATAGTCGCGCCGGCTAATCTCGAATCTTTGGCGCCGATCATCCGCGAGCGCGCCGCCGGCATTCTTGACGCCCTGCCCATTGGGCAAGAGATCGATTGGGTCGACAGGGTTTCCGTGGAACTTACCACCATGACCTTGGCCACTTTGTTCGATTTTCCCTGGGAGGAACGGCGCAAGCTGACCCGCTGGTCGGACGTGGTCACCTCATCTCCCGGCAATGGTGTCGACAGCTGGGAGCAGTGGCAGCAGGAATTGACGGAATGCGCGATGTATTTCAAAGGGCTGTGGGATCAGCGCGTGGGCGGCGAACAAAAGAATGATCTGATCTCCATGCTTGCCGGATCGCCCGCCACCTCAAACATGCCGTTCGGGGAATTTCTCGGCAATATCCTGCTGCTGATCGTCGGCGGCAATGACACGACACGAAATTCGATCAGCGGCGGCGTTCTGGCGCTCAATGAAAATCCGGCGGAATATGCCAAGCTGATGAATAATCCCGGTCTTATCCCTGGCATGGTGCCGGAAATCATCCGCTGGCAAAGTCCTGTAGTTTGTATGGCGCGCACAGCAATGCAGGATGCCGAGGTCGGCGGCAAGAAAATCCGCGAGGGCGAAAGGGTTGCCATGTGGTACCTCTCGGGCAATCGTGACAGCGAAGTGATTGAGCGTGCCGATGAATTCCTGATCGACCGGAAAAACCCGCGTCATCATCTGGCCTTCGGCTTCGGCATTCACCGTTGCGTCGGCAACCGGCTGGCTGAATTGCAGCTGCAGATCATCTGGGAAGAAATCATCAAACGTTACCGCAAGGTGGAGGTTGTGGGGCAACCGGTTCGAACCCTGTCGGCGCTTATTCGCGGCTTCACCAAAATGCCGGTCATCCTGCATCCCCTATAGCGGCTTACATGGCCAAAGGACCGGCAGGCGCTCTGCCGGTCCATGACCGTCGGCTGACCCGATCCCACCCATGCGCGCCCTAATATACGCTTAACCAGCGGTTAACCCACTGATATTGCATAAAAATAACTATTGATGGATCACATATTATTTTATTGATGCATTTGTCATATTGATGTATCAATCAATATAATCATGTGTGCCGCACCGAGAAATTATTCGGGAACGAGGCGAGGAGCGGCGCCAAAACTTATCGGAAGGATCAGAATATGACGGTCGCACAGACGAACAAGACGCTCAGGGACGCGGTAAACAAAATTCCGCTGGACCAGATGGATGTCAGCGATCCCTTGCTGTTTCAAAATGATACGATCGGAGAATATTTCCGGAGGCTGCGCGCGGAAGATCCGGTAAATTATTGCGCCAAAAGCCCCAATGGCCCGTACTGGTCCGTGACCAAGTTCAACGACATTGTCCGGGTTGATACAGACCACAAGTCCTTTTCTTCGGATGCCGCCAGGGGGGGCATCGTGCTCGGCGGGCTCGGCGTACCAACCGAGGCTTCGGCCATGGGCGGTCTGGAAATGTTCATCGCCATGGACCCGCCCAAACATGACGAACAGCGCAAAGTGGTAAGCCCGATCGTCGCGCCGCACAATCTTGAAACGCTGGAGCCGATTATCCGTGAGCGCGCAGCTGCTATCCTCGATTCCCTGCCCATTGGCGAAGAGATCGACTGGGTCGACCAGGTTTCCATCGAGCTTACCACCATGACGCTGGCCACCTTGTTCGATTTTCCCTGGGAAGAACGGCGCAAGCTGACCCGCTGGTCCGATGTTGTCACCTCCTCACCGGGTAATGGCGTTGACAGTTGGGAACAATGGCAGCAGGAATTGACGGAATGCGCCATGTATTTCAAAAATCTCTGGGATCAGCGTGTGGGCGGCGAACAAAAGCATGATCTGATTTCCATGCTCGCCGGTTCGCCTGCAACGGCCAACATGCCATTTCAGGAATTTCTCGGTAATCTGATTCTGCTGATCGTCGGCGGCAATGACACGACGCGCAACTCGATCAGCGGCGGTGTTCTGGCGCTTAATGAAAATCCGGCGGAATATGCCAAGCTGATGAAGAATCCGGGGCTTATCACTGGCATGGTGTCGGAAATCATCCGCTGGCAATCCCCCATCACCAGCATGATGCGCACAGCCTTATGCGATGCCGAGGTTGGCGGCAAGAAAATCCGCGAAGGCGACAAGGCCGTGATGTGGTATCTGTCTGGCAATCGTGACAGCGAGGTGATTGAACGGGCGGATGAATTCCTGATCGACCGGAAAAACCCGCGTCAGCACCTGTCCTTTGGCTTTGGAATTCACCGCTGCGTCGGCAATCGTCTGGCGGAATTGCAGTTGCGCATCATCTGGGAAGAGATCGTCAAACGCTTCAGCAAGGTCGAGGTCGTGGGCAAACCAGTCAGAAGCCTGTCGCATGTCATTCATGGTTTCACTAAAATGCCGGTGAAACTGCACGCCCATTAGGAGGCGCGCATAATTTACACAACAAGAGATGGATTAGAGAATGCCTAAAGTGACTTACATTGAGGCTAATGGCGCGAAACATGATGTGACCGTCGATAGCGGCAGCAACTGCCGTGACGCGGCAGTCGACAATGACATTCCGGGGATCGACGGGGATTGTGGCGGGGTCTGCGCCTGCGCCACATGTCATGTCTATGTGGACCCGGCCTGGCTCGGCAAGACAGGCAAGGCTGCGCCCGGTGAAATGGAAGCCGAACTTCTTCAGTTCGCTCCGGATTTCCGCGACAATAGCCGGCTTGCCTGTCAGATCAAAATGACCGATGCGCTTGATGGGCTGGTCCTGCATGTCCCCGAAGGGCAGCACTGAAACCTCATTCCGCCCGCGCTAATATTCCTGTCTGTCCGGAAGTAAAAAATTCCGGGCGGATATTATTTTGGCGGTGCTGATTACGCAGTCTGGCTGAGACGGTTTGTTATCCCGTCAAAGACGGCCTCGAACATTTCTGCCGTCAGGCGTCTGGTGTTCGTATTGTAGCGCGAGCAATGATAGCTATTAATCAGTACTCGGCCATCCGGTAGCGGATGTAGCGCGCCATGCGCGAATTTTGCCATCGAAGGCCGCAAACCAAACACCGCCGCCGTGCTGTCATGCGCGATCTTGCCCAGCGCAAGAATGACTTTCAGCTCCGGCATTTCCTCAATCACCGCCGCCAGATATTTCCGGCAGGTGACGATTTCGGCGGTTTCGGGTTTATTTTGGGGCGGCACACAGCGCACCGCATTGGTGATCCGGCAATCCTTCAGGCGCAAGCCATCCCGTATGTTTGCGCCATAGCTGCCGGTGCTGAATCCGAATTTCGCCAACGTTGCATATAACAGATCACCCGCATAATCGCCGGTGAACGGCCTGCCGGTGCGGTTGGCCCCTTGCAGGCCCGGCGCCAGCCCCACGATCAGCAGGCGGGCGTTGGCGTCGCCGAAAGAGGGAACCGGGCGATTAAACCAATCCGGCTGGGCCTGACGGTTGGCGTGGCGCATTGCGGCCAGACGGGGGCAGAGCTGGCAGTCTGTGGCAGGTTCCCCCGGCATGGGTGACGGCAAGGCCAAAGGCATGGCTAATGATCAGGGCGCGTCGTCATCCTCTTCATCGCCGTAATCACCATCATCCTCGTCGTCATAATCATCATCATCCAGATCGTCTTCAAAATCATCGTCTGCGCCAATCGAGCCGGCAGCCGGCTCAAGCCGGCGCGTGCCACCCATTACCGGCGGCGTGTCGCGGAAATCATCATGACGCCGCGTTGGCCTGGCCGAGCTGTCGCGCGAGATGGAAGGCGCGATATCCATCAGTTCGATAAAGCGGTCGCATTGCCGGCGCAGTTCGTCCGCAATCATCGGCGGATTGGATTTTACCGTCGAGACGACCGTAACGCGAAGACCCTTGCGCTGTATGGCTTCGACCAGACGGCGGAAATCCCCGTCGCCGGAAAAAATGATGGCATGGTCCAGATGCTCGGCCATTTCCATGACGTCGATGGCCAGTTCGATGTCCATATTGCCTTTGATCTTTTTGCGGCCAAAGGCGTCGGTAAATTCCTTGGTTGGCTTGGTGACCATGGTGTAACCATTATAGTCAAGCCAATCCACCAGCGGCCGGATGGGGGAATATTCCTGATCCTCGATCAGCGCGGTGTAATAAAACGCCCGCACCAGCATGCTGTTTTCAGAGAAATGATCGAGCAGCCTTTTATAATCAATATCAAAATTCAGGGCGCGGGCGGCGGCGTAAAGGTTTGAGCCGTCAATAAAAAGCGCAATACGTTCATTGGGATAGAATTTCATGCAATAACCTTTTTATAAATTGATTAAAAATATATCTTTCAGGGCGCAATGGCGGCAGGCAGATGATCTGCATACAGCGTCCGATTTCTTCATTTACTATATTACATATTCAAGTCTCATGGCAAAATATAAGGCAATGTATGAAACTGATAGGGATCGGCGGGAATTTACCCAGTCAATTTGGATCGCCGGAAGCGGGCCTGCCGCAGGCATTGCGGCTATTGGAAACCCAGGGGGTGCGGATCAAAAACTGCTCGCCATTTTATGGGGCCAAAGCGGTTCCCGCGTCTGACCAGCCGGATTTCGTCAATGCGGTTGCCATAATCGAAACCACCCTTCCGCCGGAGGCGCTGCTATCCATCCTGCAGGCGGTCGAGCTTGAATTTGGCAGGGTTAGGGGCGCGCCCAATGCGGCGCGCAGTCTGGATCTGGACCTGCTGGCCTATGACCGGGTTCATACCGATAGTGGGTTGCAAATCCCGCATCCAAGGATGCATTTGCGGGCCTTTGTGCCAGCAGCATCATGTCTCCTTTGGTATGGCGGGATAAGTAATCCCGATGGCCATATCCATTGCAGACGCCGTGCCAGCTTTTTTGCTGCGCCGCGCAAGGCGCGCAGCCCTTGAAATCCGTGAAGTACCGGTAGCCACGTTGTGCGGCGTCGTTCGGAAATCCGAACCAGGGCCCTTAGGAGCGTTCGGTTTTCCGAACGCTCGCCCCGTTAGCCGACGCCTACACCTTGCCGCGATCCGTGCGCTGCACGCCCCGCGTCATCCCGCTCGTCGCCAAATTGTGCGGGATACCCCAACCATGAGACCGTGAACCCATTGCCGAGGCTTCGGGGAGCCTGCCATTACGCTCGTTACCGCCCTCTTTCTTCTCGCCGGTGCCGCAGCCGTACTCGTCACGCTGCGCGCCGCCGTGCATTACGCATGAGATGATTCAAAGTTGAATCAGCAAAAAATCCATATTGTTTTTCAAATAATTTTTC
>JAHHGO010000063.1 GCA_023252275.1 Alphaproteobacteria bacterium | reverse complement strand
GGCCGGGCATCTGGTTTCCAAAATGCGTTTTCTTTCCGCGCAACTGGAAGCCTATCTGGAAAATGGCCTGTGGCTGCAACTGGCGGCCAATGCCAATGCCCAGGCGGCGCGGCTGGATGGCGGGCTGTTGATGGCTGATGACATAGCTGTACAGCGTGGCTTTGCCGCTGGCTTTTTTCACCGAAACCTTGCGCGAGGCGCATTTCGGGCAGAATGGGCGCGGCGGGAAATAATGTGCGGCGCAGGCGTCGCATTGCTGGATCAGCAATTCGCCGCGCTTGGTTCCATCCCAGTAATGCTGGGTTTCCGGTGTTGGCGCGGGCGAAAATTTAGGCTGTTTGGACATGCTTACCCCGCCGTGAAATTATTATGTCTGGCATGAAATTAGCGCATAAGGGCTTACTGCGCATCCCTATTAATTCAGCCGGTGACGGGTGAACTTGACAGGATTGGCCCCACCGTGCGCTAATGTCTCCAATAACCGCGTTCTGATTTGATGATGCTGGCCACATATTTGTCCGCGGAGGCAGGAATTCCACGCTTCCGCAGACATGCTCAGCATGCACGAAGGCACAAGCCGGTCAAGGCCTGCCCCCTGCGCCAATGTTAGTTTTAGCACCACCAGCTTAATGCAGGCGATTTGATGTAAATCAAATCAATCTGCTGAGTTAGCCGTTAAAATAAAATACTTAAGGGTTGGTCATCAATAAAAAAGTGTCAAACAAAGGAAAATTGTCATGCAAATGAATGTTTTGAAATACGCAATACCAGTTCTGGTCACGCTTGCTTACGGTTCCACCCAGGCATTGGCCACGCCAATATTGGGTTCAGCGCAGAGCTTTGCCGTGCTGGGCGCCTCCACGGTGACCAATACCGGCCCAACCACCATATGGGGAGATCTGGGACTTTACCCGGGCACGTCGATCAGTGGCGGCCCGCCGCTTATTACCCTCACTGGAACGGTGCATCAGACGGATGCGGTCGCGCAACAGGCTCAGATCGATGCTCTCAACGCGTACAACACCCTGGCGGCCCTGCCGTCCACGGGCGATTTGACTGGGCAGGACCTGGGCACGGTGGGAACGTTGGCGCCGGGGGTGTATAAGTTTGACTCATCCGCTCAGTTGACTGGAACACTCACTCTCGACTTTACGGGCGACCCGGACGGGGTCTTCGTTTTCCAGATTGGGACTGCCCTCACCACCGCCAGCAATGCGGTAGTTGACGCGCAGGGCGGCGGTACAGATAGTGGTGTGTTCTGGCTGATGGGCGTCACTGGCGGGGCCGGCACCGGGTCCGCGACCCTCGGTACAAGCACCGTGTTTGCAGGTAATATTATCGCGCTCGACAGTATCACCCTGAATACCACCGCAAGTATCCTATGCGGCCGGGCCATTGCGCTGAATGCCGCCGTCACGATGGATACCAACACTATCTCGAACGATTGCGCCAACGATGACATCGATAGCGCTCGCAGTGATTACGGCAGCGTCGGCTTCAGCGGGGGCAGCGGCGAGGCGTCTGTTCCGGAACCCGCGACATTCCTGCTCCTTGGCGCCGGACTGGCGGGCCTGTTTGGATTGAGAACAAAGTTCGCAGCCGCCTGACAGCAACATACCATGCCGTGCCTGCGGTATGCGGCAGGCTGGCCTGCCGGTCATGAACTAAGATATGGGAACTAAGACATGGAGAGGATGTTAGCCATGCAAAAAGCAAATCTGATACGAAGCCTGTTCGTATCATGCGTGCTGGCCGCGGCGCTCGCCGGTTGTGCGGCCATATCCGGGCGCGAGACTGCTGGTGAATATGTTGACGACGCCACGATCACCACCAAGGTAAAGGCCTCGATCATCAACGATCTGGGAATGAAGGAAATCAGCGTCGAAACCATGCAGAACACTGTTCAATTGAGCGGCTTCGTCGACTCGCAAGGTGTCAAGGACAAGGCCGGCGCTATTGCGCGCAACACATCCGGCGTCAAGGAAGTCAAGAACAACCTTATTGTCCGGTGACGCCATAAATTAAATAGGGGGGAATTATGAGCCTTGGCGCGATCATAATCATCATTTTGCTGCTGATGTTGCTCGGCGTTTTGCCGACATGGCCACACAGCGCAAATTGGGGATATTACCCGAGCGGCGGTTTGGGGCTCATTCTAGTCATCGTTCTTGTGCTGCTGTTGCTAGGGCGAATCTAGGCGCTTAGACCTGTATGGCAAAAGAATTTTTTAGTGATCTTTTACTGAATGAGGTGATGACATGATCAAACAAACCCAGGCCAGATTTCTCGCCATTGCGGCAATAGCTATCATTGCAGGTATCGCCGGTTATTACCTGATGAATGCGCCGGACCGGCGTAGCACCGGAGAGAAAATCGGCGACGCCGTTGATGAATTAGACAGGGGCCTTGGTGAAGCTGCTGAAAAGTTGGAAGATCGCACTCCCGCTGAAAAACTTGGCGACGCTATTGAAGATGCGGGCGATGACATTAAAAAATCCACTGGGCAAGAGCAATGAAACTTAACCGCAACACAAGATAATCGTGTTGAGAAGCTGGATATCATTCCTTAGCGGGATGTAAAGTACAGAATTGGCGCTTGGACGTGCCTTTTGTGAACTGGCTATACATCCGGGCAGGCGCGGGTTTCGATCTGCACGGTGGCATGGGCGATGCTGTGGCGTTGCCGCAGCCGGGCTTTGATGTTCTCAAGCAGCAGAGACGGGTCTGTTCCGGGTTTCGCCGATGCGTGCAATGTCAGCAGGGTGGCGCTGCCGGCCAGTGACCAGGCGTGAATATGATGCACATCCTCCAGTGCGGGAATGGCCTCCATCAGATCCCGGCGTAAGGCGTCCTTGTCAAAATCCTCTGGTGTTCCCTCCAGCAGAATATGCGTTGAACGCCGCAGAACACCCCAGGCGCCGCGCAGGATCAGGCCCACGCTAAGCAATGAAAGCAGCGGATCTGCGGCCACCCATCCGGTGTAGAGAATAATGATCGCGGCGGTGATGGCCGTGAGCGATCCCAGAATGTCGCCCATCACATGCAGCGCCGCGCCGCGCATATTCAGATTTTCACGATCTCCCGAATGCAAAAGCGCATAGCTGCCCATATTGACCGCCAGCCCCACGATCGCAATGCCCATCATCGGCCCCGCCAAAACCTGCCCGGGCGCGGCAAGGCGCAATATCGCCTCGATGGCAATCCAGCCCGCAAGCCCGATCATGGCGAAACTGTTTACGAAGGCCGCCAGAACCTGAAACCGGCGATAGCCATAGGAACGGCGCGCATCGGCGGGACGCCGGGTGATGCGGAACGCCAGCCACGCCAGCGCCAGCGCCACGGAATCTGTCAGCATATGCGCCGCATCCGCCAGCAGCGCCAGCGAACCTGACCACAGACCGCCCGCCGTCTCGATCAGCATAAACCCGGCGGTCAGCAGCAATGCCTGCAGCACGCGGCGTTCGTTCAAGCCCGCAGACGCCAAATCATGATCGTGCGCGGCCTGCGGCGCGGCTTCGTGATGATGATGGTGATGCGCGTCATTCATCGGGTTCGGGGATCGGCCCCGCACTATGAAACAGCCCGGCGGATAGAAGTGATACCAATCCGGCAAATGCGAAGGCGCCGCCATATCCGCCCAGCCAGTCATGCGCCAGCCCCATGGCAAGAGGTCCGGCGGCCATGCCAAGGGTCGAGATCATATTGCCAAGCGAATAGATGCGCGCATAATCGCGCAGCCCAAAAGCCTGCGCATAGATCAGCGGCATCAGCATCAATAAATTGCCGATCGTCAGTCCAAAAATAATACTGCCGGCCAGCAGTAAAACCGTGCCGCCGCCGCCCGCCAGCACAAGTTGCGCGGCCCCCTGACCAATCATCAGCATCACCGTAAACAGGCGCAGGGAATAATGGGTGGCGAACCAGCCGCCCGCCAGCCGCCCCGCAGCGCTGGAAACCGCGATGAACATGATGGCGGTGGCGGCAATTTCTGAATTGATGGTGGTGACGGCCAGATTGAAATGATGCGCAATGGAGCCAACCTGAGCCAGCATGATCAGTAAATAGGACGCCACCGAAAATTTGAAAAACCGCGAATGCAGCGCCGCGCCATAGGCGGTGCCGCCGCGCACCGGAACCCTGCCTTCGACATGCGGTTGCGGCGGATCGCCATCCGGCCCCAGCCCCACAGCCCATGGGCCGGGTTTCAGAAACAGCGCCGCCGGAATTATGCCGATAAGATAAAGCCCTGCAATCAGGGGCATGGCGTATTTCATGCCATGCCCGGTGATCAGGCTGGCCGATAGTGGCGTGAGGACCAGACCGCCCATTGAAAGCCCGGTCGAAGCAATGGAAAGCGCCTTAGCGCGGCCGCGCTCGAACCAGCGCGAAATCAGGGTCGCGCCCGGCACCATATTGCTGCCCGCAAAACCAACGCCGAACAGCGCGTAAACGATAAAGACCTGCCAAATCTCTGTGCAATAGGCCAGCAGCACCATCGATCCCGCCGCCAGAGTGGCGCCCGTGATGATTGTCAGGCGGATATCAAACCGCGTGATCAGCCGGGATATGCCCATACCCGCAAACCCGCTGACAATAAAGAATACCGCCGTGGCCGCGGACATCAGGCTGACCGAAAACCCCTGTTCCCGGGTCAGCGCCGAAAGAATGACGGAAATATTATAAAAGCCCAGACCCGACGCAAACGTCATGATGACGAATACAAAACCAACCACCCGCCATCCATAAAACAGGCGCGGCAGCGGCTCCACGCCCTGCGGCGCGATGTGCGGAATATTCTGGTTCATGCCCGCACAATGACGCAGGCGCGCGGGACAATCAACCTGACCGCCCTCCAGCGCGCATTCGCGCTTACCCGCCGATCGGCTTGCCTTTGGAAGTGATGGCTACAATCGCCGGACGCGGCGGCAGGGCGGCGTCAAAATCCGGCCAGCGCGTGGAAGGCGTGTCATAGGTTGATCCCGGCTCCTGCCCCGGATGCTGCACGGCGACAAACAGGGTCGTATCATCCGGGGTAAAGCATGGGCCGCACATTTCGCCGCCGCGCGGCACATTCAAAAAATGCCGGGTCAGCGCGCGTCCAGGCCCATCCACATCGGTGGCCCAGACACCATCGGCAAAGCCATTATCATTGGCGCCATCTGTGGCGATCCACATGCGCCCGCGGCTGTCAAAGGCGATATTGTCCGGTGTCGTCAGCCAGCCATCCTTGCTGGTTTCCGGATGATAGCGCGCGCCGGCGCCAGTATCCGAAGGGTCGCCCGCCAGCAGAAACACATTCCAGTGAAATTCATCCGCCGCATGATTGGACGCCTGCGCATCCGCGCCTGGCGGCATCAGTTCCAATATGTGTCCGAAACTGTTTCTGGCGCGCGGATTGGCGGCGTCGATCTGCGCTTCCTCGCGCTTGTCATTGCCGGTCAACACCAGATAGACGCGGCCATTGACCGGATTTACCTCAATATCCTCAGGCCGGTCCATTCTGGTTGCGCCCAGCAGTTCCGCCGCGCGCCGCGTTTCGATCAGAATATCGGCCTGACTGGCAAAGCCATTTTCCCTTGTGAGCGGCCCCTGGCCCCATATCATCGGCATCCAGATCAGACGGCCATCTTTTTCAAACTTAGCCACCGACAGGACGCCATCATCCAGCAGCGTCATATTGGCCTCGCGATTGCCGGCGTCGAATTTGCCGGTGCTGACATAACGATAGACATGCTGAAAGCGTTCATCATCGCCCGTATAAACAGCGATGCGTCCATCCGGCGCAATCGCGACCGCCGCCGCCTCATGTTTGAAGCGCCCCAGCGCGGTGCGTTTTACCGGCATGGATTTCGGATTATACGGATCGATTTCCACAACCCAGCCAAAGCGATTTGGCTCGTTGGGCTGCTTTTCGACATTGAAACGCTCATCATACCGGGCCCATTGGAAGCGCGCCTTGTCCGGCGCAATGCCATAGCGTTTATGATTGCCGGCTTCGGCGGTGCTGGCGGGATCGCCGGAAAAATAGAAATTGAAATTTTCCTCGGCGATCAGAACAGTATTCCAGGGCGTAACGCCGCCGGCGCAATTATTCAGGGTGCCGATTACTTTTATTCCTTCCGGATCGGCGGAGGTTTTAAGCCGCGCATGGCCTGCCGCCGGGCCTGAAATACGCATCGGCGTCGACAACATGCTGAAGCGGCGGTTAAACGGGCTGTCGGTCACAACTTTCCAGGCGCCATTGTGAAATTTTACCTCGACAATGGAATGGCCATGCGCCGCCATCTCGATTTCAACCTGTTCGCGGGTTAAATCCGGCATCTGCCCCAGCAGGGTTTGCGCGGTCACGCCTGCCGCTCCTTCGATTTTCGCCTGCAGCCCGGAGGTCAGCCCCGGAAACATCATGCGCGGATTGGTGAACTCATGATTGACGCATAGCAGGCCCTGATTGGATTTTCTGGAAAGCGGCGGCAATGGCATGAAGGCTACAAAATCATTATTGTAGCCAAACTGGCGCTCCTGCGCCGCGGCGCTCTGATTTGCCGGATCAAAGGCGGGCGCATCGGCATAGACCGGATCGCCCCAGCGGATCAGCACTTGCGATGTGTGGGCGGGCGCCACGTGAAAGGTTACATCCAGCCCGTGCGCCAATTCATCGAATGCAAGGCTTGACGCCGGCATCTGCTGCGCCCATGCCCGGCGCATGGAGAGGCCCATGCTTCCGGCCAGTGCGGAGGTGACGCCAAGCCCGCCCAGAAATGTCCGGCGGCTGAGATATTGCGCAATCAGACTGCCGGGAACGGCATCTTCCCGCGTGTCATTCATGTTCCTCTCCCGTTTTATGCGCCTTTTATTCATGCGCCTTATAAGGAAGAGGTATTACAGTTTCATTATGCTTAAGAAACATTAAATTTTCCGATGCGGACCATGCCTTCTGCAACATGCACTGGTATGGGCGTTAAGCGCCTGCCCTTGCAGGGGCCAGCGACGCAATGCCCATCCTGAACCCGGAACAGCGCGCCATGCGTGCCGCATAATAAATGCGATTTTTCCAGATTGAAAAAGCGGTCCGGCATGTAATCCAGCGGCGTATGCGCATGCGGGCAATCATTGACATAGGCGTATAGCCGATCGCCCTGCCTGACCACGAACATGTCAAAGCGATTGACATCCCCGCCAAACAGAAACCCCTTGGCGCCCGTGTCAGGCAATTCATCGAGATGGCATAATTGTGTACCCGCCGGCGGCGCGCCGGGATAGCGCAAATAGGGCATATCGGGCGCGCCAGGCATTTTACAGAATCAATCCGTTCACAGATTGTTTTGGATCATCATTTATTGCGTTTGCGCTTGGATTCATACATGGCCTCGTCGGCCTTTGCCAGCGCCTGTGCCGGATCATCGCCCGGCTCCAGATTATAGGCCCCGCAGGATGCCGAAATTTCATACGTCACGCCATCCGTGTTAAAGCGCAGCGCCGCGATCGCATCGATCAGTTTCTGCGCCTTGATTGCGGCCACATCGGCGCGGTTATTGACCAGAATCACGCCAAACTCATCGCCGCCAAGGCGTCCGACCACATCGGAATTGCGCGTGTTTTCCAGCAGAACCTGGGCCACGCGCTCCAGAACCATATCGCCCGCCGCATGGCCGAACCTGTCATTGACCGGCTTGAAATTATTGAGATCGATAAAAATCAGCGCCGCGGGCGTTTCATAGCGGTCCACAAAGCTTTTGATCCGCGTCATTTCACGCACAAAGCCGCGCCTGTTCAACAGCGGCGTCAGCGTATCGTTCTCGGCCAGTTTTTCCAGATGATCAATGCGTTTGGAGGCCCGCTCCAGTTCCTGACGGAAACGGTCCACCTCCTGCATCAGGCTCATGATCGCTTCACGCACCTTTGGGGTAAATTCGGCTTCCGGTATGCCCATGATTGTAGCCGTATCGCCCGCCCCCGCCATAGCGTGCGTTTGTCCGGACTGGACCTTTCCCGCCGCCGCCGTCCGGGCGGCGCGGACGCCGCCAACGGGTCTTGAATCGCTGATTTTCATACGGTTCGCCAGATAGTCAGGGAATAAGGGTTGAAGAGTAAACGAAACATTATCGACAATCAGTTAACGGGATATAGCGAAACTATCCGTTTACAGCGAATGTAAAATATTATAGAAAGGTAATACTTTTCACTACCAAAGCAGATGGTGGCGTATGTCCATAAACAAGGCTGTCAAACTGGATGAGGTAACCTATGACCGGCTGCGGCAACTGGCTGCGGCGCGCCAGCGCACCCCGCACTGGCTGATGAAGCAGGCCATCCAGCAATTCCTTGAACGCGAGGAAGAGGCCGAAGCTATCCGCAAGGATAGCCTGGAACGCTGGCAGCGCTTTGAAGCAGACGGGGCAACGGTTCCCCACCAAACGGTTGAGGCATGGCTTGAGACTTGGGGAAGCCCGGACGAGGCCGCGTGGCCGGACCCCTCCGTTTAAGCTGGCTGCCAGACGCCGTCACTGATCTGGCTCGGCTGCGTGAATTTCTCCGAACGCACAACCCGGCCGCAGCGGAACGCGCCGCGCAGCGGTTGTTGCACGCCGCCAGAAACTTGCAGGCAAATCCGCTGATTGGCCGCCCTGTTGTGGAAATTGATTATCCCCAATTTCGGGATTTGTTTATTTCTTTTGGTCAGGCTGGTTATTGGTTGCGCTATACGGTCACGCAGGACGCCGTTATTATTGTCAAAATATGGCATGGTCGAGAGAACAGAATCTGAGGGGAAACCAGTAATGGCCAAAACCGCGCCATTGATCAGCATTATCATGGGCAGCCAGTCCGACTGGCCCACCATGCGCCATGCGGCGGAAACGCTGAAGGCGCTGAAGGCGCCCTTTGAAAGCAAGATCATCTCGGCGCATCGCACGCCGGACCGGCTTTTCGCCTATGCCAAGGGCGCGCGGGACCGCGGCCTTCAGGTCATTATTGCAGGGGCTGGCGGCGCGGCGCATCTGCCCGGCATGACCGCCGCGCTGACGCCATTGCCGGTGTTCGGCGTGCCAGTGGAAAGCAAAATCCTCAAGGGGCAGGACAGCCTGTTGTCAATCGTGCAGATGCCGCCGGGCGTTCCGGTTGGCGCCCTGGCGATCGGCGAGGCCGGGGCGATCAATGCGGCGCTGCTGGCGGTGGCCGTGCTGGCGCTGCATGATCCGGCGCTGGCCAAACGGCTGGACGCCTGGCGCGCAAAACAGACCAGCGCTGTGGCCATGCAGCCCACGGACAGGGCCTGATGGCGGCGCTGGCCCCCGGGAGTACGATCGGCATTCTGGGCGGCGGTCAGCTTGGCCGCATGCTGGCGCTGGCGGCCGCACGGCTTGGGCTGAAATCGCATATTTTCTGCCCCGAGGGCGATAATCCCGGCAGCCATGTCTGCGACTGCATCACGCTGGCTGAATATGATGATGCGGCGGCGCTGGACCGTTTCGCCGCCGGCATCCAGGTCGCCACCTATGAATTTGAAAATGTGCCGGTGGCCTGTGTGGAGCGGATTGCCAAAAAAATTGCGCTGCGCCCCGGCATTGATGCGCTGCGCATATCGCAGGACCGGCTGAGCGAGAAAACTTTTCTGTCGGGTCTGGGCATTGCGACCGCGCCTTTTGCGCCGGTGGATGATGCGGATGCGCTGAACCAGGCGGCGGCGCGGACCGGCCTGCCCGCCATTCTGAAAACAAGGCGGTTTGGCTATGACGGGCGCGGTCAGGCATTGCTGCGAACACAGGCGGACATTGCCGGCGCATGGCAGAAAATTGGCGCCTTGCCCGCCGTTCTCGAAGGCTTCGTTGCGTTCGAATGTGAAATTTCCGTTATCGCGGCGCGCGGCGCGGATGGCGCGATCGCCTGCTACGATCCGCCGGAAAATCAGCATACGGAGGGTATTCTTTCAATCAGCCGGGTGCCCGCCCGCATTTCCGGCACAACCGCCGATGCGGCGCGCGAGATGACCCGGCGCATTCTGACGGCGCTGGATTATGCGGGCGTCATCGGGGTTGAATTTTTTGTGCTGAAGGACGGCGCGCTGATGGTGAATGAATTTGCGCCGCGCGTGCATAATTCCGGACACTGGACGCTGGACGCCTGCGCCACCAGCCAGTTTGAACAGCATATCCGCGCTATTTGCGGCTGGCCGCTGGGCGATCCGGCGCGCCACAGCGATGCGGAAATGCGCAATCTGATTGGCGCGGATGCGGGCCAATGGTCCGCGCTGGCGGCTGATCCCGGCCTCTGCCTGCATCTTTACGGCAAGGATGCGCCGCGTCCGGGGCGCAAAATGGGGCATGTAACGCGCCTGTTCAGCCGCTCCGCCAATTCGGATGCGGCGTCATGACGGTCACGGTTCGCTTTGCCCCCAGCCCCACCGGGCGTTTGCATGTCGGCAATATCCGCACCGCGCTGGTGAATTATCTGTATGCGCGCGCGTATGGCGGCAAATTCATTCTGCGCATCGATGATACGGACCGCGAGCGTTCCACGAAAGAATTCGAGGCCGGTATCATTGCCGATCTGGCATGGCTCGGCATGGCGCATGAAGGTTTTATGCGCCAGTCGGAACGCATGGCGCGCTATGCCGCCGCCGCCGATGATCTGCGGGCCCGCGGGCTGCTCTATCCCTGTTATGAAACGGCGGAAGAACTGGATCTGAAACGCAAGGTGCAATTGGGACGCGGCAAGCCGCCCGTCTATGACCGCGCGGCGCTGAAACTGAGCGATGCGCAGAAGCAGGCCTATCAGGAACGCGGCATTACGCCGCATTGGCGGTTTCTGCTGAGCCATGAAACAGTGGCCTGGCGCGATCTGGTGCATGGCGAGGCGGCGATCCATACACAGACCCTGTCCGATCCGGTGCTGCTGCGCGCCGATGGCCAGCCGCTTTATACGCTGCCCAGCATTTGCGATGATATGGATCTGGCCATTACCCATGTCATTCGCGGTGAGGATCATCTGACCAATACGGCGGTGCAGATTCAGCTGTTCCGGGCGTTGGGCGCGGCGGTTCCCATATTCGGGCATTTTCCCATGCTGACCGGGGCGGGCGGCGAGGGCCTTTCAAAACGGCTGGGTTCGCTCGGGGTGGAAAGCCTGCGCGAGGATGGGCTGGAGCCAATGGCGCTGAACAGCCTGCTGGCCCGGCTCGGCACCTCGGACCCGGTGGAGCCGCGCCAGAACATGGACGAACTTGTGGCGGGCTTTGACATCACCCATATCGGCCGCGCCAGCGTCAAATTTGACCCCAATGATCTGGGGCCGATGAATGAACGCATACTGCACGCCATGCCCTATGCGGCGGCGGAGCCCCGGTTGAAGGCCCTGGGGGTTGGCGGCGGGGCGGATTTCTGGACCATGGCGCGGGCCAATTTGCAGCATTTTGATCAGGCGCGCCTATGGTGGGATATTGTGACCGGCCCCATCAGCCCGGTAATTACCGAGCCGGACTTTCTGGCCACGGCCGAGGCCCTGCTGCCGCAGGACGCGTTCACCGAGGCCAGCTGGGGCGATTGGACCAACGCCCTCAAGGCGCAAACCGGGCGCAAGGGGCGCGACCTGTTCATGCCGCTGCGCCTCGCGCTGACCGGTCTTGGGCATGGACCGGAAATGAAAAGCCTGCTAATGTTTATCGGACCCAAGCGGGCGCATGCCCTGTTACGGGGCGAACCGGCCTGAATATGGGCCAATTTTCGGGAGCAGGTGGCGGCGATGGCGCGCACACCCAGAAATTGTCGTTTGATTATTACCGGCTAGCTCAAGCTCGCCGCGCCGTTCTTATTTTCCCTTTCCATAGCAAGAACCGCAAGCGGCCAGTCACTGGGCGGGTATTTCTGTTTGCGTAAAGCTGAATGATGGAACTGAAATGGCGTTGAAACTTTATAATTCAAAGACGCGGACGAAACAGGATTTTGCGCCGATCGATCCCGCGCGCGTGCGCATGTATGTATGCGGGCCGACGGTTTATGATTTTGCGCATATCGGCAATGCGCGCCCGGTGGTGGTGTTCGATACGTTGTACCGGCTGTTGCGGCTGAACTATGGCGCGGATCATGTCATCTATGCCCGCAACATCACCGATGTGGATGACAAGATCAACGCCCGCGCGCGCGAGGAAAATGTTCCCATCGCCGATATCACCGCGCGCACCACGGATCAGTTTCATGCCGATATGGCGGCGCTGAACGCGCTGCCGCCGGATGTGGAGCCGCGCGCCACCGGCCATATCGCGCAGATGATCGCCATGATCGAAAGTCTGATCGCCAGGGGGCATGCCTATGCCGCCGATGGGCATGTGCTGTTTCATGTGCCAAGCATGCCGGACTATGGCCGTCTGTCAGGCCGCAATGTAAAGGAAATGCTGGCCGGCGCGCGCGTCGAAGTGGCGCCCTACAAGCGCGATGAAATGGATTTCGTGCTGTGGAAACCCTCGGATGATCAGACGCCGGGCTGGAACAGCCCGTGGGGATATGGCCGCCCGGGCTGGCATATTGAATGCTCCGCCATGAGCCTGGCGCATCTGGGCGAAACATTTGACATTCACGGCGGCGGCATTGATCTGATCTTTCCGCATCATGAAAATGAACTGGCGCAAAGCGCCTGCGCAAACGGGCCGGGAACGTTTGCGAAATTCTGGATGCATAATGGCTATCTGATGGTTGACGGCAAAAAAATGTCAAAGTCAGAAGGCAATTTCCGCACCGTGCGGCAATTGCTGGATAAAGCGCCGGGCGAGGCGTTGCGGCTGCAAATTCTGTCCACGCATTACCGGCAGCCCTTTGACTGGACCGATGCAGGAACCCGCGAAGTGAAAACCGTGCTGGATCATTGGTATCGCCTGGTGGACGGTGTGACGGCGGATGCGGCGGACATTCCGGCAACGGTGCGCGCCGCGCTGGAGGATGATCTGAACACGCCATTGGCCATTGCCGAAATGCATCGGCTTGCGCATGCAGCCGGGCAGGGTGCGCCCGATGCCGCCAGACAGTTGCGCGCGGGCGGCGAATTTCTGCTGGGCCTGTTCGGCATGACCGCCGATCAATGGCTGCACTGGCAGCCTCCCGGAAAGGCGCTGGACGAGGCGGCGATTCAGGCGCGTATCGATGCCCGCATCGCCGCGCGCAAGGCCAAGAATTTCAAAGAGGCGGATCGCATCCGCGATGAACTGGTGGCGCAGGGCATTCAACTGGAAGATGGCCCCACCGGCACCCTGTGGAAGGTGCTGTCATGAGCGCGCGCGAACGCATCTATCTCTATGACACCACCTTGCGCGACGGCGCGCAAACCCAGGGCGTGGATTTCAGCGTCGAGGACAAGCTGCTGATCGCCAAAATGCTCGATGGGCTGGGGCTGGATTATGTCGAGGGCGGCTGGCCGGGCGCCAATCCCACCGACACGGCGTTTTTTGCAGCGCCGCCCAAACTTGGCCACGCAAAATTCACCGCCTTTGGCATGACGAAACGGGCGGGCCGCAGCGCCGAAAACGATCCCGATCTAACCGCCGTCATCAATAGCGGCGCGGGCGCGGTATGCCTTGTCGGCAAGACCTGGGATTTTCATGTCGATGTGGCTTTGCAGATCCCGCGCGAAGAAAATATCGAGGCGATTTCGGATTCCATCGCGCTGGTGCTTCAACGCGGGCGCGAGGCGCTGTTCGACGCGGAACATTTTTTTGACGGCTATAAGGCCAATCCGGACTATGCGCTGCAATGCGTCAGGGCCGCCCATGTGGCGGGCGCGCGCTGGGTGGTGCTGTGCGACACTAATGGCGGCAGCCTGCCGCATGAGGTGGAGCGTATCGTGACCGAAGTGGCGCGGCATATCCCCGGCAGCCATCTGGGTATTCATGTGCATAATGATACTGAAAACGCGGTTGCCAACAGTCTTGCCGCGGTGCGCGCGGGTGTGCGCCAGGTGCAGGGCACCCTCAACGGGCTGGGCGAGCGTTGTGGCAATGCCAATCTGGTTTCGCTCATTCCCACCTTGATGCTGAAAGCCGATTATGCGGACAGGTTCGAAACCGGCATTTCCCCGGCTGGCCTGAAAAAACTCAGCAGTGTTTCGCACACCATCGATGAAATTCTCAACCGTCCGCCCAACCGCCACGCCGCCTATGTCGGCGCGTCGGCCTTTGCGCATAAAGGCGGGCTGCATGTTTCGGCGATGGCTAAAAACACCCGCACCTATGAACATGTGGATCCCGAAAGCATTGGCAATCGCAGGCGCATTCTGGTGTCGGATCAGGCCGGAAAATCCAATCTGATCGCCGAACTGGAAACCATTGGCATCATTGCCGACCCGAAAGACCGGCGGTTGAACCGGCTGCTTGAAATCGTCAAGCAGCGTGAGTTTCTGGGCTATTCCTATGATGGCGCGACGGCCTCGTTCGAACTGCTGGTGCGCCGTTTGCTGGGCGAAATCCCGGAATATTTCAGGGTGGAAAGCTACCGTGTCAGCGTGGAGCGCCGCGCAGACGGCAATGGCGGTATGATCACCGTGTCCGACGCCACCGCCAAGATCAATATTGATGGCGAAAACGGGCAGCGAGATTTTGGGAGCGCGACTATGGCGTTTGCCGCCGAGAAGCGCGAACACCCTGCACAAGCATGTGCAGGCGGAGGAATTCTACTTTGTGCTGGAAGGAGTCGGACGCATGCGGGTGGGCGAAGAGACCGTGACGGTTCCTCGCTATGGTGGAGTCCTGGTTGGGCCATCCGTCTTGCGGCAGGTATTCAATGATTCGGATTCCGAAGTCCTTTGGCTCATCGTCGGAGCGCCGGACAAGGAATTCGAGTCAGGCCCGATCGACATGAAGCTGATTTATCCGGTCGAGCCCACCCGGCTTCCGTCAGAGTTGAAGGGAGTAGAGTGGCCACCGAAGTGCTAGGAGCCTGAACATTTTTCCGCGGGCATCCGCTTGCCGCAACGTTC